>NZ_CP150207.1:0-345000 GCF_037969765.1 Paenibacillus sp. FSL W8-0186
GTGGACAGCCATACCTCCGAAATATGGCAGCATATCTTATCTATTATTAATTCCAAGCTAAGCAAACCCAGCTTCGACACCTGGTTCAAAGCAACGAAGGTGGTGTCTCTCACCGACGACTCGATCGTTATATCCGCCCCGACGACATTTGCCGTAGAGTGGCTGGAAAGCCGGTATACCAAGCTGGTTGCGACAACTGTATATGAATATCTCGACAGGCAGGTCGATGTCTCCTTTGTGATTGAGGAATCGGCCCCTGCAGAGCAGACCCAGAAGCAGAAGGAGACGCCGGCGCCGATCGCAATGGAAGAGCCCATTTCCCATATGCTTAATCCGAAATACACGTTTGACACCTTCGTAATTGGATCGGGCAACCGTTTCGCTCATGCCGCCTCCCTTGCCGTTGCGGAAGCGCCTGCGCGTGCTTATAACCCGCTTTTCCTATACGGCGGCGTTGGTCTCGGCAAGACCCATTTGATGCATGCCATCGGCCACTATATTTTGGAGCATAGTCCCAGCAGCAAAGTGGTTTATATCTCCTCGGAGAAATTTACGAATGAATTCATCAACTCGATTCGGGACAACAGAGCCGAGAGTTTCCGCAATAAATACCGGAATATCGACATTCTGCTCATTGACGATATTCAATTTTTGGCGGGCAAGGAGTCTACACAGGAGGAATTTTTCCATACCTTCAACGCCCTGCATGAAGAACGCAAGCAGATTATCATTTCCAGTGACCGGCCGCCAAAGGAAATTCCTACGTTGGAGGAACGGTTAAGATCACGGTTCGAATGGGGATTGATCACCGATATTCAACCGCCGGATCTGGAGACGCGGATTGCGATTTTGCGCAAGAAGGCGAAAGCGGAGAATTTAGACATTCCGAATGAAGCGATGATGTACATCGCCAATCAAATCGACACGAACATTAGGGAGCTTGAAGGAGCTTTAATACGGGTTGTTGCCTACTCTTCCCTGATTAACCAGGACGTGACCACCCATCTGGCCGCTGAAGCATTGAAAGACATCATCCCATCCAGTCGTCCCAAAATGATCACCATTCAAGACATTCAGCAAAAAGTCGGCGAATACTATAATTTGAAAATCGAAGATTTCAAAGCGCGTAAACGAACCAAAGCGATCGCCTTTCCGAGGCAAATCGCCATGTATCTATCGCGGGAGCTTACCGACTTCTCATTGCCGAAAATCGGCGACGCCTTTGGCGGCCGAGACCATACAACCGTCATCCATGCGCATGACAAAATCTCCCAAGCCCTGAAGACCGACCAGGAATTATACAAAATCGTGAACAACCTGATCGAAAAAATTAAAAATTTATCCTGAATAAGCTTTAAGCCTATGCACATTCTATGCACATGTGGATAGGCTTCATTTCATATAAGTAAGGGTGTTATCCACATATTCAGTGCCCCTACTACTTCTTCTATTATTTTATAAAGATATATCATCATAAATAAGCGGCTTAAAGCCGCAAGCGAAACAGAGCCAAAACTTCATCGTCAACCAAGGCACCGCAAAATCTCACCCTTTTTGCCGATATTGAAATGTATGCATTGGGGACAACTTTTATGACATGAATGGCTACATAAAATTTTGTTAGGAGTTGAAATTATGAAAATCCGTATTCTTAAACATGAATTAAACGAATCCATTCAACACGTTTCCAAGGCGATTTCCAGCCGGACAACGATTCCCATATTGACAGGCATCAAGTTAGAGGTAAATTTTCAAGGCATGACGCTAACTGCGAGCGATACTGATATTTCGATTCAAGCCTTCATTCCAGCCGAAGATCACGATAAGCAAATCGTTCAGATCGAACGTCCGGGCAGTGTCGTTTTGCCGGCTAAGTTTTTCGTAGAGATCATTAAGAAGCTTCCTTCCCAAGAAATTGAAATGGAGGTCAAAGAGGGCTTTCAGACCCTTATCCGTTCAGGCTCCACAGATATCCAAATGGTCGGATTAGATCCTGAGGAATTCCCTGTGCTGCCAAGCATCGAAGAGGATCAAGTCATCATGATTCCGGGCGACCTGCTCAAGAACATGATCAAGCAAACGGCTTTTTCAATTTCAACGAACGAAACATCGCCGATCTTGACCGGTATACTCTGGAACTTAAGTGACAGCCATTTTAAATTCGTCGCTACCGACCGTCATCGGCTCGCCAGCCGTACAGCAGTGTTAGCTGATGCTGATAATATCCGGTTCAGCAACATCGTCATCTCGGGTAAAACGCTGAATGAGCTGAGCAAAATTATCCCCGATCAGAACACGATAATCGAAATTGTCGTCGCAGATAATCAAGTGCTGTTTAAAATCGACCGTATATTGTTTTATACCCGTATTTTGGATGGGACATATCCGGATACTTCCAAGATTATTCCGACAACTTATAAAACAGAACTCGTTCTCGATACGAAGAAATTGAGCGATTCTATCGACCGCGCCTATTTGCTATCCCGTGAGGAGAAGACGAATATTGTTCGCCTGCAAACGATGGATGACGGAACGATCGAAATCTCCTCCAGCTCCTCCGAGCTCGGGAAGGTTACGGAACAGCTGGATGTCGCTAAATTTGAAGGGGACCCGCTGCGGATTTCTTTTAACTCAAAATATATGCTCGACGTGCTGAAAGTGGTAGAGAGCCAGCAGCTGCATATCGGCTTTACGGGCGCCATGAGCCCAATAATTATCAAGCCTTTGGACGACAGCCAAAGCTTGTACCTGATCCTTCCTTACCGCACGACGAATTAATGGCTGATCAGGGCGGGCTTCAAGGTCTTGACGCCAAGCACGATTAAGAGAAAGGAAGAACCTAGACATGAAGACAGTCGGAATATCGACCGAATACATTAAGCTCGATCAGTTTCTGAAACTGGCGGATTGCGTACCTACGGGAGGCATGGCCAAAGCACTGCTGCAGGAGGCAGCTGTCAAGGTGAACGGCGAACCGGAGGATCGGCGGGGCCGCAAGCTGTATCCCGGGGATACGGTGGATGTGGAAGGATGCGGCGTGTTTCAGGTGGCCAAGCAATAAAGTCCCTTGACTGCATGCCATATTCGTTCATATGGTGCAGCGGGAAGGAAGGGGGCTTAAGACCGCATGTACGTGAATCATCTACGGTTGGAGAATTACCGGAACTATACAGCGCTTGAACTGAACGGCTTTGGTAATGTCAATTTGCTAATCGGCCGAAATGCGCAGGGGAAGACCAATCTGCTGGAATCTCTTTTCGTGCTGGCGTTGACCAAATCGCACCGTACCTCGAAGGATAAAGAGCTGATCGCCTTCGGCAGCGACCATGCGGTCATCGCCGCAGAGGTGGAGAAGAAATACGGCACGCTGAACCTGGAGCTCCGCTTATCCCAGCAGGGAAAAAGGGCCAGGCTAAACAGTCTGGAGCAGCGCAAGCTCAGCGATTTCATCGGCGCCTTGAACGTCGTCATGTTCGCTCCGGAGGACTTGGAGATCGTCAAGGGAACGCCAGGAATTCGCCGACGGTTCCTTGATATGGAAATCGGCCAGGTTCAGCCAAGCTATCTGTTCCATCTTCAGCAATACCAGAAGGTGCTGATGCAGAGAAACAATTTGCTTAAACAGGCTTATGGAGCCGGGCCCGAAATGCTGACGATGCTGGAGATTTGGAATGAACAGCTTGCGGAGCATGGTGTTAAAATTATCAAAAGAAGGAAACAATTTATAAGAAAGCTGCAAAAATGGGCGGAGCAGATTCATGAAGGCATCACAGGAGGCCTCGAAAAGCTGGAATTATCCTATTTGCCTTCCTTCGGAGAGGCCGAGGAAGAAGATGAAGCTGTCCTAATGGAGCAATTTATGATAAAGTTATCACAAATGAAAGATCAGGAAATACGCCGTGGCATGACGCTTTCCGGGCCGCACCGCGATGATTTGGCATTTCATATCAACGGGAATGAAGCCCAGGTATACGGCTCCCAGGGACAGCAAAGAACGACGGCATTGTCGCTAAAGTTAGCAGAAATCGAGTTGATCCATGAAGAGATTGGGGAGTATCCGATCCTTCTGCTCGATGATGTGTTGTCTGAACTTGATCCATATAGGCAAACTCAATTGATCGAGACTTTTCAGAGTAAAGTGCAGACGTTCATCACGGCAACGGGCATTGAGAGCATCAATGCGGGCCGGCTGCAGGACGCCAGCATTTTTCATGTGCAGGAAGGACAAGTCAATTCATAATGGGCGGGGGAAAGAGATGTACATTCACTTAGGTGGTGAGAAAGTAATTCTCTCTTCAGAGCTGGTGGCCATCTTCGATATTTCCATTGAGAAATCCTCGAAGATTTCCAAGCAGTTCGTTAGCCACGCGATCAAGGAGAAGAATGTGCAGCGCATCGGAGAGGAAGAAGCCAAGTCGATCGTAGTGACGAAATCTACGGTCTATTATTCGCCAATTTCTTCCGCGACGCTGAAGAAGAAGGCCAATATATCTTTTGCTATTTAACTGCCCCGCTTTGCGGGGATTTGAATCTATAGAAGTAGGTGAATGAAGGCATGTCGATGAACGAACAATCGTATGACGAGAGTCAGATACAGGTGCTCGAAGGCCTGGAGGCCGTTCGTAAGCGGCCCGGTATGTACATTGGTTCAACCAGCTCCCGTGGACTGCACCATTTGGTGTGGGAAGTCGTGGACAATAGTATTGACGAAGCGCTTGCCGGTTATGCAGATACGATCGACGTAACGATTCATCCCGATAACAGCATTACCGTATCGGACAATGGACGCGGCATCCCTGTCGGGGAGCATCCGAAAATGAAGCGCTCTACGCTTGAGGTTGTCATGACTGTCCTGCATGCCGGCGGAAAGTTCGGCGGCGGCGGCTATAAAGTGTCCGGCGGTCTGCACGGCGTCGGCGTATCCGTTGTTAACGCCCTTTCTTCGAAGCTAATCGTCCAGGTACGGCGGGACGGCCATGTATACATGCAGGAATATCATCGCGGCGTGCCGCAGTTTGATCTTCGCATCATCGGTGAAGCAGGCGAGCATACCGGAACGAAGACGACATTTTATCCTGATCCGGAGGTTTTCACGGAGACGACGGTATATGACTATAATATTTTGCTGACCCGTATTCGCGAGCTGGCCTTCTTGAACAAAGGCATCAATTTGTCTTTGACGGACGAGCGAACGGGACAATCCGAACGGTTCCACTATGAGGGCGGAATTATCGAATACGTGAAATATTTGAACCAGAACAGGGAAGTTCTTCACGAAGAGCCGATTTATGTCGAAGGGCAGCGCGATATGATCGTGGTGGAGGTAGCGCTGCAATACAATGACAGCTATACGGAGAATATTCACTCCTTCGCGAACAACATCAATACGCATGAAGGCGGGACGCATGAATCCGGTTTTAAGAGCGCATTGACCCGGATCATTAATGATTATGCCCGTAAGAACAATATGATCAAGGATAACGACTCCAACCTGACCGGCGACGATGTGCGCGAGGGTCTGACGGCGATTATTTCTGTCAAAATCCCTGAGCCTCAGTTCGAAGGCCAAACGAAGACGAAGCTTGGGAACAGCGAAGTCCGGGGAATCGTTGAATCGTTATTTGCTGAAAAGCTGCAGGAGTTCATGGAAGAGAATCCAGCCGTCTCACGCCGGGTTCTAGAGAAAGCGCTGCAGGCTTCAAGAGCTCGCGAGGCGGCACGGAAGGCCCGTGAGCTGACGCGCCGGAAGAGCGCGCTGGAAGTAAGCGCACTTCCAGGCAAACTAGCAGACTGCTCCTCTAAGGATGCTTCGATCAGCGAACTGTACATCGTCGAAGGGGACTCCGCCGGCGGATCAGCCAAGCAGGGACGGGATCGGCATTTCCAAGCGATTCTGCCGCTGAGAGGTAAAATTCTTAACGTAGAGAAGGCCCGTTTGGACCGTATTCTCGGTAATGCGGAAATTCGGGCGATTGTTACGGCGCTAGGGACGGGGATCGGCGAAGAGTTCGATCTTGCCAAGGCTCGTTATCACAAGGTGATCATCATGACGGATGCGGATGTTGACGGTGCGCATATCCGTACCTTGCTCTTAACCTTCTTCTTCCGTTACATGCGAAAGCTGATTGAGGCTGGCTATATTTATATCGCACAGCCACCGCTCTTCAAGATTGAGCGGAACAAAACAATACGCTATGCCGGCTCGGAACAGGAGCGCGATGAAATCATTGCTGAGTTCGGTGAGAATGCCAAAGTCAACGTGCAGCGCTATAAGGGACTAGGCGAGATGAATGCTGAGCAGCTCTGGGAGACAACGATGGATCCCGAGAGCCGTACGATGCAGCAGGTATCCATTTCCGACGCGATTCAGGCCGATGCGATCTTCGATACGCTGATGGGCGATAACGTTGAACCTCGCCGTGATTTCATTAATGAGCACGCTAAGTACGTGACGAATCTGGATATATAAGCAGAATACAAGGTGCTGTCTTGTCATGGACAGCACCTTTTTTAGGTGGATAGGTGGTCGTGATTATTAGCCGCTCTGCCATGCCTTACTTTGCGGATTTAAGCCTTCCGTAGGCTACTGCATATCGCCGAACCTTTTTGTAAATCCCTTTATCCTGCAGCCATTTGAAGGGAAATAGTGCAGGCTTCGTATTGACCTCCAGTATCCACACCCGGAAATTCTCATCGATGGCAAGGTCAAGGCCAATCTCCTTAATGCGGGGATATTTGCGCGATAGCTGCGATGCTGCGCTAACTCCGAGAGCTTTCATTTCCTTGTATAGGTTGTTGAACTGTGCAGGCGTCAAATAAGGACCCAGCAAATCCTCGATCGGCAGAACCGTTCCTCCGCTATGATGATTGGTAACAATTTTATTGGGGGCGGCGATGCGACCAATGAATGCTGTAGTCTCCCATGTCTTCTGGGGCGTTTTTTGCACAAGGGCGCGGATATCAAATTTTCGGCGCCTATGGGTTAATAGCGAAATTCCTTTTTGGAGCAAATATGTTTTTTGACCGATTTTCTTTTTGATGGCTTGATGAAGGGCTTCTATACTTGGATAAGTTTCGGTTTGGGTCTCAAACTTCAGTTTGTACGACAGGGCAGCGTTCTCGTCAGCATCATCTTTCCATTTTTCTACACACATAACGCCAATGCCGTAAGTTCCGCAATCCGGTTTGATGTACACCATATTATAGGCGCCTAGCATGTCTTGCAGGTGGGCAAGGGAGTATTTACGTGTCTCCGGAATATAGGGCAGAATATGATCTTTTTTGTTCAATGCTTTGGTCTTTTCCCATTTGCTTGCAACTCGCTGAATCGCCAATTCATCTTCCTTCCTTTCTTGAAAGGTTTGTTGTACATTTTCTTCATGGATGAAAACATAGGACAGAAGAGATAAAAAATGATATAATTATGTGATGTAGGAATCTTGTTAGTTCATTGGCGTGTAAAGAAAATGCCTATATCCGTAGTATATGAACGAAAGCAGCAATGGGAGTGGACACATCACTATTTTTCAGTCATAACGGGTAGATTACCGGGAAAACAAATACGTTTAATTGTGCTTAAAATGTGAAAGTAATATAATAGGTACTAGTGGCTTACCGGTTTTTTCAAGGTTTTCCCGAACATAGGCATTTGGATAGAATTTGAAGGAGGTCCAGCATGGCGGAAGAAAAATTTTCGCAAATCATAGATCGGGACATTAATGTGGAAATGCGCGAATCCTTTATGGATTATGCGATGAGCATTATTGTCAGCCGTGCTCTGCCAGATGTTAGGGATGGCTTAAAGCCGGTGCATCGTCGTATTCTATATGCGATGTCCGAGCTTGGGATGTATCCCGATAAGCCGTATAAGAAGTCGGCGAGAATCGTCGGCGAAGTTATTGGTAAATATCATCCGCACGGGGATTCGGCAGTATATGAAACGATGGTCCGGATGGCCCAGGATTTCTCTATGCGTTACATGCTTGTAGAAGGTCACGGCAACTTCGGTTCTATAGACGGTGACTTTGCTGCGGCAATGCGATATACCGAAGCGCGCTTATCCAAGATTGCGATGGAGATGCTGCGCGATATCAATAAAGAAACGATCGATTTCATGCCAAACTATGATGGTGAAGAGCATGAACCGGTCGTGCTTCCGGCACGGTATCCGAACCTGCTCGTTAACGGGGTATCCGGTATTGCGGTTGGTATGGCGACGAATATTCCGCCGCACAATCTAGGCGAGGTCATCGACGGAGTTCAGGCGATGATCAAGAATCCGGATATCGACTCGCTAGAGCTGATGGATTACATCCAAGGCCCAGATTTCCCAACTGCCGGTTATATTATGGGGCGTTCAGGCATTCGCCAGGCATACACCACTGGTCGCGGTTCCGTGACCATGCGAGCCAGAACGACGATCGAAGAGAATAACAATAAAGCACGCATTATTGTGGACGAGCTTCCTTACCAAGTGAATAAGGCCAGACTCGTTGAGAAGATCGCTGAACTCGTTCGCGAGAAGAAGATCGACGGAATTACCGATTTGCGGGACGAATCCGACCGTAACGGGATGCGCGTAGTCATTGAGCTGCGCCGTGACGTCAATCCGAATGTCGTGCTGAACAATTTATATAAGCATACGTCCTTGCAGAGTACTTTTGGCATTAATATGCTTGCGATTGTAAACAATGAGCCGAAGATTCTGACCCTTAAGGAAGTTCTTCATCATTATTTGCAGCATCAAGTAGATGTTATTCGCCGCCGGACGGAATTCGAGCTGAAGAAAGCGGAAGCGCGTGCTCATATTCTGGAAGGATTGCGAGTTGCACTTGATAACCTGGATGAGGTCATTGCCCTGATTCGCGGATCGCGTACGACGGAAATTGCCCGTACAGGGTTAATGGAGCGGTTCGGGCTCAGCCAGGAGCAAGCCCAAGCGATTCTCGATATGCGTCTGCAACGCCTGACTGGCTTGGAGCGCGAGAAGATCGAGGAAGAATATAATGAGCTTCTGCAGAAAATCGCCGAGTATCGCGAGATTCTTGCGAACGAATCCCTCGTTCTGCAAATTATCAGCGATGAGCTTCAAGAGATTCGCGAACGCTTTGCCGATCCGCGCCGTACGGAAATCACGGTCGGTGCAGAGAGCATTCTAGATGAGGACTTGATTCCGCAGGAAGATGTCGTCATTACGATTACACACACCGGCTATATCAAACGTCTGCCATTGACCACTTATCGCAGTCAGAAGCGCGGCGGACGGGGTGTCGTGGGCATGGATACGAAGGATAATGACTTCGTGGAGCATCTGTTCGTAACGAATACGCATCATTACTTGATGTTCTTTACGGATCGAGGCAAAGCGTATCGCCTGAAGGCCTACGAAATTCCAGAGCTCGGCCGGACAGCGCGCGGGACGCCGATCATTAACCTAATCCAGATTGAACAAGGGGAGACGGTTAACGCAGTTATTCCGGTAGAGAAGTTCGACGAGGAGAAGTACCTATTCTTCGCGACACGCCAAGGGATCGTCAAGAAGACGCCGCTGGAGGACTATGTCAACATCCGCAGAGGCGGACTGATCGCCGTGAACCTGCGGGAAGACGATACGCTGATCGACGTAAGACTTACCGATGGCGAGCAAGAAATGATTATGGGGACGGCCCAAGGGATGTCCATTCGTTTCCCGGAAAGCGATGTCCGCTCTATGGGCAGAGCAGCTACCGGGGTGAAAGGCATCACGCTTGATGAGGGGGATACACTAATCGGTATGGATGTTATCGTCCCTGATCAGGATATCCTGATCGTAACGACCAAAGGTTACGGTAAGCGCACCCCTGTCTCCGAATATCGGGTTCAGAGCCGTGGCGGTAAGGGAATCAAGACGATTAACGTTACGGAGAAGAACGGTCCAGTCGTCGGCCTGAAGGTTGTTAAGAATGATGAAGACTTAATGATTATTACCAGCAGCGGTACGCTCATTCGTACGAGCATGGAAGGCATTTCGACCATGGGACGTAATACGCAGGGCGTGAAGCTGATCAATATTCGCGAGGACGATGCTGTTGCTACCGTCTGCCGCTCAGACAAGAGCGAAGAGCAGGACAGTCATGAGAATGATGAGGATAGCCTCGAAAGTGTATTAAGCCCAGAAACGGCAAACGCCGAAGATCATGGCGGGGTAGATGAAGTAGACGAGGCAGATCCAAATGGTGACATGGATTCATCCGAAGAATAAACAGGCTGCTTCTCGCAGCATAATTATAATAAGCGGTACCCCGACGGGGGGCCGCTTATTTGTATTTAAAACAATAAAACAATTTAACTCTCATGTACTTGCACAAATATCGTTCCAAATAGAGAATCTCCAACATAAGCGTCCATCTTCCACATCCCCTTCGCAGGCAATGACATTTGCGATGGAATATGACGATCTGCTCCATTGTTAGCAGAGCCCAGAGAAAGATCCTCTAACACCGTTACGGGTTCACCGCCGTTTTCAGGGCTTGCAACCACCTTGAATTTTCCGTTCAGTTCCTGTTCATCGCCCCATAAATGCCACATATATTTTTGGACCTTATTAGGTTTGAATCTCATAACATCTGAATCGTCAAATAGAAATCCAATTCGGCCTTCTTCTCCAATCATAGAGTAGCCATTCGATTGAAAGAGCGGGCTCTCCTCCCAGGGTTGCGATTCGCTATTCAGGCTGTCCGCACTTTTCATACAGCCCGTCATGGTAACAACGATCAAAATCAAAAATACCGATATGCCCCATCTTTTAACCAACACAATCCCCTCCTTTTGGTAAATAGACGCGGAAAACCATGTTTTGTTACGCATAAAATTTAAATAAATAACCTATTAAGATATCTTTTATGAAAAGGAGATTGTTGGGGCAATCCAGCCATACTATAATAATGACAATAGTACTATTTTGCTGGTAATTACTACTAAATATATAGGGAGTATATCCTAAATAGAGAGTTGAGGAGAGAGTGTGGAATGAATAAGATCCCTGTGACAGAACTGAAGCCCGGGTTAAAAATCGTAAACAACGTATACAGTCCCTTAGGCGGATTATTACTGCAAAAGGGGAAGGTGCTGTTGCCGAGGGATTTGGATATTTTACGCGCATTCCTGATTTCGGCGGTAGAAATCGAGGAGCCTTTTAAATCCTCGAACTCGAGTGAGGCTAATACGGCTAAACCCACTCAGGAGAGAGCAAAGGCCGAAAAGGCCCCCTCGGCTCTTGCAGAGTCAGAAAATGAACATACAATCAGCATGCTTCATCAAGAGTATGACCGGATGCTGCACTTAACGAAAAGTGCTTTCCAGTCCGTATTGGCTGCCGAGCTTCCCATCTATGAGCTGCGACGTCAGTTGGAGGCTTTGCTCAGTCAATTGAAGTATTATAAAGTATTGACGTTTACGCCGCGTAATATGAATGAATATGATTACCTGTACCATAATGCCATTCTTTCCGCAATGACGTCTTATTTACTTGCCCAGTGGCACGGCTTGCCGCAAAAGGATTGGATGCAGGTCGCCTTTGCCGGTCTGTTGCATGACATCGGGAACACGAAGATTGATCCACTCATTCTGTATAACCCGAATTCCCTTACGGAGAGCGAAGCCGAAGAAATGCGCATGCATACGACGTACGGATATCAACAACTTCGAAAAACGTCAGCCATCAATGAAGGGGTTCGTCTCACGGCGCTGCAGCATCATGAGAAAATGGACGGTTCCGGATATCCGTTTCATTTGATGGGAGACAAAATACATATTTATGCAAGGATTGTAGCGGTAGCTGATATATTCCATGCAATGACCCTTAACCGGAGGTACCGTAAAGCGCAATCCCCATACTTGGTTCTGGAGCAGCTAAAGTCCGAAGCATTTGGCAAGCTGGATCCGAGTATCGTACAGACCTTCGTCGAAAAGGTTACGCAGTTCCATAATGGCATGAAAGTGCTCCTTAGCAACGGTAAAACGGGTGAGATTGTATTCTCCGACCGCAATCATCCTACCCGGCCGATGGTATCGGTTAACGGTGAAATTTATAATTTGATGCAGGACACCAGTTTGCATATTGAGGAAGTTCTTTCCTAGGCTTGCTTTTAGGATAGAAAATAGGATATAGTAATACTTGCTGCAGCGATGGTAGAGAGAGTTGAGATTTCAGAATTTTAAAAAAGTTTTAAAAAAACTCTTGCAATTATCCGCAGCAAGTGTTATATTATAAGAGTTGCCGCTGAAACAACGGTAGCGAGTGAGAACAAAGTTGATCTTTGAAAACTGAACAACGAGTGAGCGGGTTTCACGGAAGTGAAATCTAAATAATAGAGTCAGATGCAAATCTGATCTCGTCAGATTCAAAATGAGCAAGTCAAACACCTTAGCTGAAAGAGATTTTACCTTCGGTAAAACTTTCTTTCACCTTTATTGGAGAGTTTGATCCTGGCTCAGGACGAACGCTGGCGGCGTGCCTAATACATGCAAGTCGAGCGGAGTTATTTTGGAAGCTTGCTTCCGAAATAACTTAGCGGCGGACGGGTGAGTAATACGTAGGCAACCTGCCTGTAAGACTGGGATAACTGCCGGAAACGGTAGCTAATACCGGATAAATCATTTCGCCGCATGGCGGGATGCTGAAAGACGGAGCAATCTGTCACTTACAGATGGGCCTACGGCGCATTAGCTAGTTGGTGGGGTAAAGGCCTACCAAGGCGACGATGCGTAGCCGGCCTGAGAGGGTGAACGGCCACACTGGGACTGAGACACGGCCCAGACTCCTACGGGAGGCAGCAGTAGGGAATCTTCCGCAATGGACGAAAGTCTGACGGAGCAACGCCGCGTGAGTGATGAAGGTTTTCGGATCGTAAAGCTCTGTTGCCAGGGAAGAACGTCTTGGAGAGTAACTGCTCTGAGAGTGACGGTACCTGAGAAGAAAGCCCCGGCTAACTACGTGCCAGCAGCCGCGGTAATACGTAGGGGGCAAGCGTTGTCCGGAATTATTGGGCGTAAAGCGCGCGCAGGCGGTCATTTAAGTCTGGTGTATAAACTCGGGGCTCAACTCCGAGTCGCACTGGAAACTGGGTGACTTGAGTGCAGAAGAGGAGAGTGGAATTCCACGTGTAGCGGTGAAATGCGTAGAGATGTGGAGGAACACCAGTGGCGAAGGCGACTCTCTGGGCTGTAACTGACGCTGAGGCGCGAAAGCGTGGGTAGCAAACAGGATTAGATACCCTGGTAGTCCACGCCGTAAACGATGAATGCTAGGTGTTAGGGGTTTCGATACCCTTGGTGCCGAAGTTAACACATTAAGCATTCCGCCTGGGGAGTACGGTCGCAAGACTGAAACTCAAAGGAATTGACGGGGACCCGCACAAGCAGTGGAGTATGTGGTTTAATTCGAAGCAACGCGAAGAACCTTACCAGGTCTTGACATCCCTCTGACCGGTCTAGAGATAGGCCTTTCCTTCGGGACAGAGGAGACAGGTGGTGCATGGTTGTCGTCAGCTCGTGTCGTGAGATGTTGGGTTAAGTCCCGCAACGAGCGCAACCCTTAGGTTTAGTTGCCAGCACATGAAGGTGGGCACTCTAGATCGACTGCCGGTGACAAACCGGAGGAAGGTGGGGATGACGTCAAATCATCATGCCCCTTATGACCTGGGCTACACACGTACTACAATGGCCAGTACAACGGGAAGCGAAGCCGCGAGGTGGAGCGAATCCTATCAAAGCTGGTCTCAGTTCGGATTGCAGGCTGCAACTCGCCTGCATGAAGTCGGAATTGCTAGTAATCGCGGATCAGCATGCCGCGGTGAATACGTTCCCGGGTCTTGTACACACCGCCCGTCACACCACGAGAGTTTACAACACCCGAAGTCGGTGAGGTAACCGCAAGGGGCCAGCCGCCGAAGGTGGGGTAGATGATTGGGGTGAAGTCGTAACAAGGTAGCCGTATCGGAAGGTGCGGCTGGATCACCTCCTTTCTATGGAGTACCTCGCTTCCGTAGCGAAGCGGTACAAATCACGGTCAGCGCAAGCTGCCGGATACACTTTGCGAATGCAAAGTGAACACATCGCTCACTCGTTGGTCAGTTTTGAGAGTTCAACTCTCAAACTTATCTTCCAACACTTACCGTTGAAACGGTAAGCTGAAAGATGATAAGATATTCTTCTGCCACTCAATGGCGAAAGAAACTTGATCCTTGAAAACTGGATATACGAAACGAAATTTGCGTTTTAGAAAATTCCTTTTAGCTGAACTTGTGTCAAAACAAGTTTAATTAAAAGTAGCTAGCGAACGTTTTGGGATAGGCGATCCTTTGGGAGTTACTTTCCACCTTGGTTGAATTTATTCGATCAGGAAAGTGACGGACAACAGAGCTAATAGCCCGAAATGAGAGCGATATGGTTAAGCTACTAAGAGCACACGGAGGATGCCTAGGCGCTAGGAGCCGAAGAAGGACGTGGCGAACAACGAAACTGCCTCGGGGAGCTGTAAGCAAGCTTTGATCCGGGGGTGTCCGAATGGGGAAACCCGGCTGTGGTAATACGCAGTCACTCACATCTGAATACATAGGGTGTGAAGAGGCATACCAGGGGAACTGAAACATCTAAGTACCCTGAGGAAGAGAAAACAAAAGTGATTCCGTCAGTAGCGGCGAGCGAACGCGGATTAGCCTAAACCAGAGAGCTTGCTCTCTGGGGTTGTGGGACGTCTCACATGGAGTTACAAAGGAAGAGGTTAGACGAACAGGTCTGGAAAGGCCGGCCATAGAAGGTAAAAGCCCTGTAATCGAAAGTCTGTTCCCTCCGAGACGGATCCCGAGTAGTGCGGGGCACGTGAAACCCCGTATGAATCTGCCAGGACCATCTGGTAAGGCTAAATACTCCCTAGCGACCGATAGTGAAGCAGTACCGTGAGGGAAAGGTGAAAAGCACCCCGGAAGGGGAGTGAAAAAGAACCTGAAACCGTGTGCTTACAAGAAGTCAGAGCCCTATTGATGGGTGATGGCGTGCCTTTTGTAGAATGAACCGGCGAGTTACGTTCCCGTGCAAGGTTAAGGTGAAGAGCCGAAGCCGCAGCGAAAGCGAGTCTGAATAGGGCGACTTAGTACGTGGACGTAGACCCGAAACCGGGTGATCTACCCCTGTCCAGGGTGAAGGTGCGGTAACACGCACTGGAGGCCCGAACCCACGTATGTTGAAAAATGCGGGGATGAGGTGGGGGTAGCGGAGAAATTCCAATCGAACTCGGAGATAGCTGGTTCTCCCCGAAATAGCTTTAGGGCTAGCCTCGGTGAATAGAGTCGTGGAGGTAGAGCACTGATTGGGTGCGGGGCCCGCCAAGGGTTACCAAGCTCAGTCAAACTCCGAATGCCATGGACTTATAACCGGGAGTCAGACAGTGAGTGCTAAGATCCATTGTCAAGAGGGAAACAGCCCAGACCATCAGCTAAGGTCCCCAAGTGTGTGTTAAGTGGGAAAGGATGTGGAGTTGCACAGACAACCAGGATGTTGGCTTAGAAGCAGCCACCATTTAAAGAGTGCGTAATAGCTCACTGGTCGAGTGACTCTGCGCCGAAAATGTAACGGGGCTAAACACACCACCGAAGCTATGGCTTGATGCATTGCATCAGGGGTAGGGGAGCGTTGTATGCGGATTGAAGTTGGACCGGAAGGACTGGTGGACTGCATACAAGTGAGAATGCCGGTATGAGTAACGAAAAGATCAGTGAGAATCTGATCCGCCGAAAGCCCAAGGTTTCCTGAGGAAGGTTCGTCCGCTCAGGGTAAGTCGGGACCTAAGGCGAGGCCGAAAGGCGTAGTCGAAGGACAACAGGTTGAAATTCCTGTACCACCGTAATCCGCTATGAGCGATGGGGTGACGCAGTAGGGTAGTGACGCGAGCTGATGGATGCTCGTCCAAGCAGTGAGGCTGATGTGTAGGCAAATCCGCACATCGTAAGGCTGGGCTGTGATGGGGAGGGAAAATTTACAGTACCGAAGGTCATGATCTCACACTGCCAAGAAAAGCCTCTAGCCAGGAGAAGGTGCCCGTACCGCAAACCGACACAGGTAGGCGAGAAGAGAATTCTAAGGCGCGCGGAAGAACTCTCGTTAAGGAACTCGGCAAAATGACCCCGTAACTTTGGGAGAAGGGGTGCCCCGGTAGTGTGAATAGCACGAGGGGGCCGCAGTGAAAAGGCCCAAGCGACTGTTTAGCAAAAACACAGGTCTGTGCGAAGCCGTAAGGCGAAGTATACGGGCTGACGCCTGCCCGGTGCTGGAAGGTTAAGGGGAGCGGTTAGGGAGCAATCCCGAAGCTGTGAACCGAAGCCCCAGTAAACGGCGGCCGTAACTATAACGGTCCTAAGGTAGCGAAATTCCTTGTCAGGTAAATTCTGACCCGCACGAATGGCGTAACGACTTGGGCGCTGTCTCAACGAGAGATCCGGTGAAATTTTAATACCTGTGAAGATGCAGGTTACCCGCGACAAGACGGAAAGACCCCATGGAGCTTTACTACAGCTTGATATTGAACTTTGATGCGATTTGTACAGGATAGGTGGGAGCCTAGGAATCCGGAGCGCCAGCTTCGGTGGAGGCATCGTTGGGATACCACCCTGATCGTATCGAAGTTCTAACCTAGGACCGTGATCCGGTTCGGGGACAGTGTCAGGTGGGTAGTTTGACTGGGGCGGTCGCCTCCTAAAGAGTAACGGAGGCGCCCCAAGGTTCCCTCAGAATGGTTGGAAATCATTCGCAGAGTGCAAAGGCAAAAGGGAGCTTGACTGCGAGACTGACAAGTCGAGCAGGGACGAAAGTCGGGCTTAGTGATCCGGTGGTACCGCATGGAAGGGCCATCGCTCAACGGATAAAAGCTACCCTGGGGATAACAGGCTTATCTCCCCCAAGAGTCCACATCGACGGGGAGGTTTGGCACCTCGATGTCGGCTCATCGCATCCTGGGGCTGAAGTAGGTCCCAAGGGTTGGGCTGTTCGCCCATTAAAGCGGTACGCGAGCTGGGTTCAGAACGTCGTGAGACAGTTCGGTCCCTATCTGTCGTGGGCGTAGGAAATTTGAGAGGAGCTGTCCTTAGTACGAGAGGACCGGGATGGACGCACCGCTGGTGCACCAGTTGTTCCGCCAGGAGCATAGCTGGGTAGCTACGTGCGGATGGGATAAACGCTGAAAGCATCTAAGCGTGAAGCCCTCCTCAAGATGAGATTTCCCAATTAGTAAGACCCCTTGAAGACGACGAGGTTGATAGGCCTGAGGTGGAAGTGCAGCAATGTATGGAGCTGACAGGTACTAATCGGTCGAGGGCTTATCCAAAATACCCCAACATTGGGGCTAACACGCAAATAAAGTTTCGTATCCAGTTTTCAGGTGATCAATTCATCTGAATATGTTTGGTGGCAATGGCGGAGGGGTTCCACACGTACCCATCTCGAACACGACCGTTAAGCCCTCCAGCGCCGATGGTACTTGGACCGCAGGGTCCTGGGAGAGTAGGACGTCGCCAAGCGAAGAACCACTGCCGATCATCCGGTGGTGGTTTTTATTTTTTCTTTTAGGTGTTTTAAGGCTGTCTTGTTAGAGAAGTACGCCGAAAACAACGTATCTCTTAGTATAAAAAGAGTCGAACTGTGGGCTGAAATGTGACTAGATGACAAGTTCGATAATGAGAAGAGTCATTAGTTTTTTGGGCATGAACTGGATTGCTACAGTAGCCCCAGCGGCTCCATGAAAGTTTCTCCCTTTGGGGGAAGGTGGGTACTAATACTAACCTCTACGTATCTACATGTATTTCATACAGTTAGTTCACTCAATTTAGGCGAATCAGAGATAATTAACTGGATAACATACATCTAGTTGGAGACTATGACGAGGATTGAAATGAATTATGGCTAACTAACTGTAGGATTTGCAATTAGTAGGAATTTTTCTGGAAAAAGGGGCTAACTAACTGTATAAATTGCATTTAGCCTCCAATTCGCTCCCTCACAAAAGACAGATGCCTGAACAGGGGAATTGACACGTCCGCAAAAGGTGGGCGACAAGCCATATAGAGCCAGAAAGCAACCCAAAAGAATGAATAAAAGCAGGTACCCATAAAGGAATTAAGAGAAACCCCGGCTTCTTCATATTTAATTGTTCGTTTTAATGTAACCTTTTTGTTACCGACAAGGTACAGACTGGCGTTATAATGAGAATGGTAGTTTATCGCCTAGGAAATTTAGCCTATCTTTTGCAATTGTTATGTTCCACAAATGTTAATATTATCCAAGTAATATAGTATGTTAGGTCAGGTAAGGAGGAAAAAACATGCGGCTAAGAGGAAGAGGATATTCCTTATGCTTCATGGGGTTAGTCTGGGTGATTCTGCTCACCATTACAGGCTGTGCATCTTCCACACCTTCTTGGACGAAATTTGAAGGCTCGGTTGTCGAGAAGAGCTTCCCTGTTCCTGGGGAGGCCAGTATTACGGAAACAGCGCTTAATAATTCCAGAATGGATTACGTCCATTATTCGTTATCGGGAATTAAAGAGTCCGATAGCGTGCCGGCGGAGTATCAGCAAGCGATTAGTGAATGGGGTTGGACGGAACAAGAGGATCAGAATTCAGGAACGACTCATGTATACAAGAAAGATAAAGTTATCGTTCAACTAACAATTCATGATAATTCGTTTACCGTGCTGGTGCCGAAGCAGGATAGGAAGACCGTAATACAAGGTCTGGAGAGCAGTCAGTAGCAGCTTTATAGTCCGGCAGGATTGAAGCATATGGAATATAGGAGTTGGCGTATCGGCCTGTTTCCTGCAGTGATGCAGGAAACAGGTTTTTTTATTTATCGAGGTAAAAAGAATAATGATGAGTGGATATTAACATGGTTAGCATGGTATATATGTAAAACCACTGAGAATTGCTCTAAGGCATGTAGTAGGAAATGTCTTCTTCGTTAAATTTGATCATGCCTTCTTTAGGTTGGTTGTTGAAGCCAAATAGGGGATAAAGCCGCGGTGCTATACTCCATGCATGCCAGAAAAACAAAGAAAATACAAAAGACATCGGAGACCAAGGAATCATAATACCGATTATGACTAGGCCGATCCACGAGGTATGAATTTGTACCCGTCGATATACCGAGTAGGAGACATATTGATCCGGCATATAACCGATCCAGGGCAAACGTCGGGTAAAACGCCAGCGTTTGCGGTACGTGCTATGTTGAAGGACAAGTACGGATCGGGCTATTACATATTGAATCCAAAGGGCAATTGGGATTGCCAGCAGGAAGAAAAATATGCTTGTCCAAGTGAAGAGGACAATTTCTGCCGCAAGCCATATCAATGGAAGCGTGAGCAGACTATAGATCAGGGTTTTGGGTATGACCAATTTTTTGAGAAGTCTATAGTGGTAAAACGTTGCATTCGTGCCGGATTCAGCGGGCATCGATATATTCAACCCTCCTTGGGAAAAAAGTAAATAGATAAACCTTCAAAGAGGCATGCTCTTACTAATATATCGGCAGAAAAAAAGAATATTTTATGTTTGTGGCGTACAAACACCACTGCATCAGGCTTTGCATATACATATATAGTAAGAAGTGTACTATGAAAGGGTTTAAAATAATAGAACATGTGTCATACTGATAGTAAAATAAATCAAGGTGGGATTGCGGATGGATGAACATGCGCATCATACATGCATAATATGCGGTGAGCATAAATCGGAAGGTATTCATATTGTGTCGGAATTCATATGCGATGCTTGTGAGGCGGAAATGGTCCACACAGATGTTCAAGAGGAGAAATATCACTTTTTCATTCATCGAATGAAGCAGATATGGGTGCAGAAGAATGCATAGTATTCATAGTTAAGGACCTGCCGAAGTGTATGGCGGGTCCTTTTGTATGTTGCCCTAAGCACAAGAGAAGCGTTAAAATGAAGTGATACCCTGTATATAAGAAATCCGAAGGTATGATGATTTGTTAATAGGTACGGGTTTCACCCTGCCTTATCAAAGGGTAAGTAAAGTCAATTCATTCGGAAGGACCAGATATATATGTCTGACAGTTTGAAGCAAGGCGCTCCCTTATACGAGGCCCTGCTTCGGTACAAAGAGGCGAAGCTTGCTTCTTTTCATGTCCCAGGCCATAAAGATGGCCAAGCCTACAGAGTCGGCAGTGGTAACCCTGCGATGGAGCTGGCTCAGGTCATGGAGATTGATGTGACGGAAATTACCGGAACGGACGATCTTCATCACCCTGAGGGAGTAATCAAGGAGGCGCAGCAGAGGGCTGCCTCCTTGTTCGGAGCCGAGGAGACGTACTTCCTTGTCGGCGGCAGTACAGCCGGCAACCTGGCACTCATCCTGAGCGTGTGCACCGCTCCAGGCGATGTGCTGCTTGTGCAGCGCAATGTGCATAAATCCGTCATTCACGGATTGATGCTAGCGCAAGCACAAGCGGTGTTCCTAGCGCCGCAGCTGCACGGCGCAAGCGGGCTCGCCACCATCCCGTCCGTAGAGACGGTGCGTGAGGCCCTGCGCCGGTATCCCGGCGCGAAGGGGCTGCTCGTCACGCACCCGAACTACTACGGGATGGGCACATCGCTGGCAGAGCTGGCGGAGCTCTGCCACGCTCACGGCGTGCCGCTGCTCGTCGACGAGGCACACGGCGCCCACTATGGGCTGCACCCGGCCTTGCCGGTGTCCGCGTTAGCCCAGGGCGCCGATGGCGTCGTGCAGTCGACGCACAAGATGCTCGCCGCCCTCACGATGGGCGCGATGCTGCACGTGCAGGGCCGCCTGCTTGATCGCGGCCTGCTGCGTCAGCGGCTTGCTATGGTGCAGAGCTCCAGCCCTTCGTATCCGATCATGGCATCACTTGATCTGAGCCGCCATCTGCTGGAGCAGCAGGGGCATGCCGCATTTAGCGAAGGCCTATCAGCGGCGGACTGGCTGCGCCAGGCGATCCAATCTGAACTGCCTCGCTTTGGCATCGTACAGACGGGCGCCAGCGGAGAAGATGCTGCATATACTACACAAGATCCGTTCAAACTTATACTTTATGATGCAGCCGGCTTCTGGAGCGGTTACGAACTGCAGGCGAAGCTAGAGGCGGCGAACTGCATACCGGAAATGAGTGATGAACGATATGTGGTTCTGGCGCTGAGTCTGGGGACAACAAGAGAGGATACTGAACGCTTATACCATGCGCTGCAGAGTATGGCGGGAGAGGAGTCTTTTACCTTGGCCCCTGTTTCCACGTGGAACATTGCGAACGACCTGGGAGACAGAGTGTCCAATCCAGTGCCATTTACGATACAGCCGCGATCCCAGGAAGAAATCGAAGCCGTAGTAGTAGAGAATAGTCTGGGCCGAATCGCAGCGGAAATGATCATTCCTTATCCGCCGGGCATTCCTCTGTTCTATCCGGGAGAGACCATTTCGGAGAAAGCGCTGCGGCGCTTACAAGGGCTGCGGCAATCCGGGGCTAAATGTCAGGGAGCTGCGGATTCTCAGCTGAATACGATTTTGGTTTATAAACATCTCCATAAAGAGCAAACAGAAGGCGGGAATACCGATGAAAAGTAAAGGATTGTTTATTACGCTGGAGGGCGGGGAAGGCTCAGGCAAAACGACGATGCTGCAGCTGCTCAGCTCGCTGCTTAAGGAGCAAGGCATTCCATGCCTAACAACGAGGGAGCCAGGCGGAATTGTGATTGCTGAGAAAATTCGCGAGGTTATCTTAGCGCCGGAGCATACGGCCATGGATGCACGAACCGAAGCACTGCTCTATGCGGCGGCCCGGCGGCAGCATTTGGCGGAGAAGGTGGAGCCTGCACTCGATGAGGGAACCATCGTGCTATGCGACCGCTTCATCGACAGCAGTCTGGCTTATCAAGGCTATGCCAGAGGCCTTGGCATTGATGAGGTGTTGGCGATCAACAGCTTTGCGACCGGCGGCCGTTTTCCCGATCTGACATTCTACATGGATATCCAGCCGGAAGAAGGATTGGCAAGAATCGCTGCAGGTGAAGGGCGCGAGGTTAACAGGTTGGATTTGGAGAGCCTGGAATTCCATCATAAAGTGAGGGAGGGCTACCGCATAGCCGCACAGATGTATCCGCAGCGGATCATCACGATCGATGCCTCCAGAACGCTGCAGGAGGTCAGCGAGGAAATGAAGAGCTATCTTTTTGCAGCATTAAAGGAATTTGCAGTATGATTGTCAAATATAAATGTATTCGGTTTCGTAAGCCGGATGCGAACCAATCTTGCGATATTCTAAAATACGAGGAGGGGCTGCAATGAAACTGATCATTGCCATTATCCAAGATAAAGACAGCAATCGTCTATCCAGTGCGCTCGTGAAGGAAAATTATCGGGCGACGAAGCTAGCAAGTACCGGCGGATTTTTGCGGGCAGGGAATACGACGTTTATGATCGGGGTAGATGACAATCAGGTTGAATCCGTTTTGAATGTCATCCGCAGCAGCTGCAAAGTCCGTGAACAGCTTGTCACGCCAGTGACGCCGATGAGCGGAACGACCGATTCGTATTTGCCGCTGCCGGTTGAGGTGCAGGTTGGCGGGGCCACCGTCTTCGTTCTGCCGGTAGACCGCTTCGAACATTTTTAGGGGTAGCTCAAAAAGTCACCTTTTGATCACGAAGTAACTCAAGATGTAATTCAACATCGAATCTTGCACTCACCCTTGAAGAGCATATGCTTTCGTAGTATGTTTCCGTTGGAAACATTTCAGATGCTCATGTAGGTTTTGCCTACACTCTGCTTCTCCTGAAAGTTTTGCAAAGCAAAACTCGCTCCGGAAGCAAGGGCTTCGGGTTCATGCAACCTAAAGCGTTTTGAAAAAACGCACATCGGAAGGTTAAGCTTCGGTGCTGAAAAGTTGACTTTGTGAGCCTGAGCATTTAGGGGCAGCTCAAGATATAGAGATAATATTTTGAAATAAATGAAGATAGGCTGTGAATGCAATGAAGATAGGTCCGGGATTCAGGCCGCTGAACAATGGCATTGGAATCAATGACAATACTGCAAAACCGGTACAATCCAAATCATTCTCCGACGTCATGCAGCACCAGGGCGAGCGAGCCTCCCAGGAGGAATTGAATCGCCGCTTTAAGGAGATCCAGCTTCAGGGCGACCGCCTGGCCCGGTCCATGACCATTCGCGAGCTGAAGGCATATCGTCTTCTCGTCAAAAGATTTATGGAAGACACGGTACGGCGCGGCGTAGGCATGAAGGATTCCAGGGGCTGGGATCGCCGCGGTCGAGGCAAGCGCTATAAGCTGCTGGACGAAATCGACGCAGCTTTGCTGGAGATGGCTGATGAGCTTCTGGAGACGGAGCAGGGGAAAATTGAGCTGCTTCAAAAAATGGGCGAGATCAGAGGCATGCTGATCAATCTTTGTTTTTAGTTTCTTAACAAGAAGCATAGTTAAGAAGTGAATCGACTTAATAAGGAATGAAATCGCAATGTCATTTGAGCAAATTTTGGGGCAGGATACGGCTAAGGCACTGCTGCAAAGTGGTCTTCGCCGAAACCAGATATCGCATGCCTATATATTCAGCGGGCCCCCGGGAAGCGGACAGAAGGAGATGGCAATGGCGTTCGTACAGGCGCTGTTCTGCACGGAGGACGGCGAGGATGCCTGCGGGGAATGCTTGGAATGCCGTAAAGTATTGCATGGCAATCATCCCGATCTCCATTATATCGCTCCTGAGGGCTCGACCATCAAGATTGACCAAATCCGCGACTTACAGCGGATTTTCTCATATCGTTCGGAAGGCGGGAATCCGAAGGTTTATATTATCGACGAGTCGGAGAAAATGACCGTTCAGGCTTCGAATAGCTTGTTGAAGTTTCTGGAGGAGCCGCCGTCTCCGGCCGTGGCCATTTTGTTGTCGGATAACGGACGGGCCCTGCTTCCGACCATTCAATCCCGGGCACAGTGGGTGCCATTTACGCCGCTGGATCCGGAACAAATGCTCCAGATTTTATCAAACGAGGGTTTTCCGCCCACTTTGGTGAGGTGTGCCGTTCATTTGGCGGCAGGACTGGGTCCATGCCGCGAGCTTCTACAGCAGAATTGGTTTGCAGAAATTAGAAACGTAGTGTTACAATTAGGGAAGGAAGCCTCAGGACGTGGCGGGACTCCTTTAATAACAGCGCAGCAAACTATTTTCAAGGCTGGCCTCAGCGATCATTTGGACATGTTGTTTAATCTTTTCCATTTGTGGTTTAAGGACATGCTCCATGCGCTCTATCGCCGGCATGACCGGATTGTTTTCATAGATGAGCTGGATTTCATCAATCGGCATGCTTCCAGCCGAAGTCAGGAGCATTGGATTCAGGCCATGGCGCTGGCGGCGGAGAGCCGGAAGAAGCTAAGACAGAATATGAATGGCCAGCTTTGCGTAGAGCAGTTTTTAATTGGCGTTGAAGGATAATTATAGAGATACAGACCTGATGGACGACGCCGGAACTTGCAGTAAACTTTCTCCCATGCAATAACAGGGATTTATTTGAAAGGTCACATATTTATTAGTGCCAGTGCTAGACGAGGGGGTAAGTTTTTGTACACTGTAGTAGGTGTCCGTTTCAAGAAAGCGGGCAAAATATATTATTTCGATCCACTAGAGCTTCCGGTTGAGAAGGAACAGAGCGTCATCGTTGAGACGGCGCGCGGGATCGAGTACGGCAAGGTTGTCGTCGGGAAGAAGCAGGTTGGAGAAACGGATGTCGTTCTTCCGCTGAAGAAGGTCATTCGGATTGCAGACGATGCTGACGCCCGTGTTGTGGAAGAGAACAAGCTTGCGGCAAAGAACGCTTTTGCCACTTGTTTAAATAAAATCAAAGATCATGATCTCAAAATGAAGCTGGTCGATGTCGAGTTTACATTTGATCGCAACAAAATCATTTTTTATTTCACGGCTGAAGGCCGGGTCGATTTCCGTGAACTCGTTAAGGATTTGGCCAGTATCTTTCGTACGCGGATCGAGCTTCGCCAAATCGGAGTTCGAGATGAAGCCAAGATGCTCGGCGGGATCGGTCCATGTGGACGCATCCTATGCTGTTCGTCCTGGCTGGGCGACTTTGAGCCCGTATCGATCAAGATGGCTAAGGATCAGAGCTTGTCGCTGAACCCGACAAAGATTTCCGGGCTTTGCGGAAGACTGATGTGCTGCTTGAAATTTGAGCATGATAACTACGAGAGTGTGAAGGAAGAGCTGCCGTCGGTAGGCAAGATGGTCGTTACTTCGCTCGGTGAAGGGAAAGTCGTGGGGCTGAATGCGGGCTCGCGTTCGGTTCATGTGCAATTATTTGAAATAGGTAAGGTCAAGGAACTTCCTTTAGATGATGTTGTCGTTAAGTAATGAGTTTTCATGATAGAACTTTAGAGATGACTCTGGGGTGGGAACTTGGAGAATAAAGATATTTTTACGCATATGCAGGCGCTGGACGCACAAATGGGAACCGTTCACGGCGAATTGAGCAAGCTGATGCTCGAGGTGAAAAAGCTAGTGGAAGAGAATCAGCAGCTTCGACTGGAGAATGAGCAATTACGCAAGATTTTAAAACGGGAGTCCACCGAAGGGCGCCTTCCGTTATCTCCAGACCAAGGTGAATCCACCTTGCCAGAAGGCAAGGAGCCGCCGGAAGCGATTGATATTGTCGGGGAAGGGTATGACAATCTCGCACGTCTGTATCATGAGGGATTCCATATTTGCAACGTGTATTATGGACATTTACGAACGGAAGGCGATTGCCTGTTCTGTTTGTCTTTTCTGAATAAATAAGCAAAGCCGTAGGAGCTTCCTACGGTTTTTTTTCAATCACCTGTTCAAAAGAAAGGCGAGTTTACAATGATGAAAGGCCAATTACCGATGGAAGTACCTTTATACGAAAAAGAAAGATTGGATGATCTGCTGACGCATCATTTACGGATTATTCAAAGTGACGAGGTGTTCAGCTTCTCTATGGATGCCGTACTGCTGGCCCGGTTTGCAGCCGTGCCGAAGCGGGGCAAAATCATTGATCTATGTACGGGCAATGGCGTGATTCCACTGCTGCTGTCCACGCGTACGGAGGCGCAGATCGAGGGAATTGAAATACAGCCCCGGCTTGCGGATATGGCGCGCCGCAGCATACAGCTGAATGCTCTGCAGGATCGGGTCACCATCCGCGAGGGAGACCTGCGGGAGCTTGTACAGCAGACAGGGCACGGAGCGTACGATGCACTGACGGTGAATCCCCCTTATATGCCGCTGACCGGCGGGGATTTGAAGCTGAATCGGCATCAAGCCATTGCCAGGCATGAGATTCACTGCACGCTGGAGGAGGTCATCAGCTCCTCCATGAGACTGCTGCGAACCGGGGGCAAATTGTCGATGGTGCACAAGCCACAGCGGCTAGGTGAAATTATGACGCTTCTACGGCAATATCGGCTTGAGCCTAAGGTTATTCGCTTCGTTCATCCGCGGGCAGGCATGGAGGCGAACATGGTGCTTATTGAAGCGCTGCGTGATGGCAAGCCGGATGTAAGGGTACTGCCGCCGCTGATCGTATACGAGGAGAATGGGGAATACTGCAAAGAAATATACGAAATATATTACGGGTCAAAAGAGGGAAAATGATGAGTGTAAAGGTGCAGAGAAGCTTCGCCGAGCAGCAGCAGGGTCAACTATCCGGCTGCGGAACGCTCTATTTAGTCGCCACGCCGATCGGTAATCTGGAGGATATGACTTATCGGGCAGTGCGAATACTGCGGGAAGCAGATATTATCGCGGCGGAGGATACGAGACAGACGAGAAAGCTGCTATCCCATTTCGAAATTACGCCAGGCAAGCTGCTGAGTTATCATGATCATAATCGGGTGGCTAGTGGACCGGAACTGATACGCTTTATAATAGAAGGAAAAAATTTGGCTCTCGTCAGCGATGCCGGTCTGCCAGCCATTTCCGACCCTGGGAGCGACCTGGTGAAGCTGGCGATTGAGGCGGGAATACCCGTTGTACCTGTGCCGGGAGCAAATGCGGCTTTATCGGCCTTAATCGTTTCCGGTCTGCCTACGGACAGTTTCAAATTTATTGGCTTTCTTCCCAGGGAACAGAGGGAGCGGGATGAAATACTTCATATGCAGCAGGAGGAACAGAGCACGTTGTTATTCTACGAATCCCCGCACCGACTGATCAAAACTCTGGAATCCATGCTCGCTGTTCTAGGGAACCGGAGAATCGTTCTGGCTCGTGAGCTGACGAAACGCTTTGAGGAAATGGCCCGGGGAACAGTCGAGGCATGTCTAGAATGGCTGGGGGAGCATCCGCCGATGGGGGAATATTGCATTGTAGTAGAAGGAGTTGACCCAGGGGAGCTTGAAGAGAAGCGGAACGCCTGGTGGCAGTCTCTGTCTATCCACGACCATGTGTTACACTACGAAGAGGAAGGGTTATCCCGAAAGGAGGCAATGAAGAAGACCGCGCAGGATCGGGGGGTATCCAAGAGGGATATTTATCAGTCGTTGATATAGCAATGGGTGGGAAAATGGCCAAAGGATGGGCATAAAATAGGGGAGCACAAAAAAAGGGAGCCTTCATTCGGCCGGGTTCAAGCCGAAGAAGGCACCAAGGAGATATGAAAAAGGTTAGAATTAACAGATTCAGTAAGTCTATTATATACTATAATTCTTAATTTGTCACAGGTGTTGGAATTTCTGTGAGGCATTCATGGCAAACAATTTTACCTTTGAAATATGTTACGTTCTCAGCGTTGCCGCAGAAGATGCAGGCAGGCTCGTATTTCTTCAGCATAATACGCTCCCCGTCCACATAAATCTCAAGCGCATCTTTCTCTCCGATTCCGAGCGTACGACGCAGTTCGATAGGAATAACTACACGACCTAGCTCATCTACTTTTCTAACAATACCTGTTGATTTCATCATGACTGATGATACCCCTCTCGCGGAAATTTTAAGAAAATTTTTAAAAGCGTCATTATTCGACAAACTTCTATCTTTTATGATATTTATAATACCAACGTTTCCCAAAACAGTCAACCTATTTATGGTAGAGTTCAGTTAAATTACTAAATTAAAGATATAAATGTACGAGTTGTTTTAAAAAACTGCTTTTATACCGGGCTTTTTAAGCATTCGACATACTTCCGACATCTAACATGACTATATTAGACAAAATTCGACAAACTTTGTCGAATTTATCAACATGACCTGTGAAGTTAAATTCTTGTAGTTTCAAAATAAATTGAAAACAAGGAGAATTGGCCATGCATAACCTTCGCGAAGAAAAGGTATTCAAAGATCCTGTTCATAATTATATTCATGTTCAGGATGAATTGATCTGGTTACTTATTAATACGAAGGAATTTCAGCGGCTTCGCCGGATTCGGCAGCTTGGCACTTCTTATTTGACCTTTCATGGTGCTGAGCACAGCAGATTCTCTCATTCTTTAGGAGTATATGAGATCACACGGCGAATCATTTCCCAGTTCGAGCGAAATAATTATCCGGACTGGCCAAAGGAGGAACGGCTTGTCGCGCTCTGCGCGGCACTGCTCCATGATCTGGGGCATGGCCCTTTCTCCCATTCTATCGAACAAGCCTTTGACATGAATCATGAGGATTGGACCTGCCGCATTTTGCTTGGCGATACGGAAGTAGGGCATGTTCTAAAGCGAATGGGCGAGGACTTCCCGGACAAAGTAGCTTCTGTCATACGGAAGGACTATCCCAATGAAATTGTCGTAAATCTGGTGACCAGTCCGCTAGATGCTGACCGTATGGACTATTTGCTGAGGGATGCTTATTTCACCGGCGTCAATTACGGTACGATCGATATGGATCGGATTTTGCGGATGCTGCGGCCATACCGGGGACGTATTGTCGTGAAGGAGACCGGCATGCATGCGGTAGAGGATTATTTGATGTCCCGTTATCAAATGTATTGGCAGATTTATTTTCATCCGGTGACGCGGAGCTCGGAAATTATTTTGCGGCAAATTTTTCGACGGGCCAAGGAGCTATATGCGGAAGGGTATTCATTTTCCTTTCTTCCCAATCCTTTACCGGGCTTGTTTAACTCTGAACTGACAGTGCAGCAATATTTGCTATTAGATGAAGCTTTAATTCAAACGGCTTTTATGCAGTGGAAAAATGAGGCTGATTCCCTGCTCGCTGATCTTTGCACCCGTTTTATGGATCGTAAATTGTACAAATATGTTGAACTGGATTCGCTCGATTTGGAGAAAATAAGGGAAATTCGCGAAGAATTCCGAAAATTAGGCTTAAATCCGGATTATGATCTGATCATTGATTTTCCAACGGACTTGCCTTATGATGTGTCTCGTCCTGACGAAGAACTTCGCGGTAAGCAAATTTTGCTGCTGGACAAGCAGGAGCGCTTGGTGGAAATATCGGAGGTTTCCGATATTGTCCGGTCGATTAGCGGTATACAGCGGGGTAAATTTTATTTGTACTTTCCAGACAATAAACTACAGGCGGTCTATTCTCAGCTGCCTGCTGATTTGGCTCGTATTTTTGGACAGGAGACTTAATTACAGGAGGGTTATCGCCATGTTAGTGGATACACATACGCATTTGGATGCAGAGCAGTTTGACGAGGATCGCGAGGAAACGATTTCTCGCGCAGTGGAACAGGGAGTTACGCGCATGATCAACATCGGTTTTAATCGGGAAACGATTCCTACCACAATGAAGCTGGCCGAGAGCTACGACTTCATATATGCCGCCGTCGGCTGGCATCCCCAGGATGCTATCACGATGAAGGAAGAGGATTTGGACTGGATTGCTGAATTATGCCGCCATGAGAAAGTCGTCGCCATTGGAGAGATTGGTCTTGATTATTATTGGGATACTTCACCCAAGGATGTCCAGCATGCTGTATTTCGCAAGCAGATCGGGCTGGCCCGGGAGCTTGGAATGCCAATCGTCATTCATAACCGGGATGCTCATGAGGATACAGTGCGTATTTTGCGGGAAGAGAAAGCCCAAGAAGTCGGAGGAGTAATGCATTCGTTTTCGGGGAGCTGGGAAACGGCCAAATTATGTCTGAATATGGGATTTCATTTGTCCTTCGGGGGCCCGATTACCTTCAAAAACGCTAAGCAGCCTAAAGAGGTGTTGAAACAAACACCGCTCGACCGGTTATTGATTGAAACGGATTCCCCTTATTTGACTCCACATCCACATCGTGGAAAGAGAAATGAGTCCGCCTATGTCCATTTAGTGGCAGAGGCAGCCGCTGAATTAAAAGGGTTGTCCTTCCAAGAAATTGCAGAAATCACAACCCGAAATTCACTGGAACGATTTTCCATTCGGTGAAATCGGGAGCAAAAGCGGTGAAAAGAAGAGATTTCTGGAAAGATTAATGCATTTTAATTTAAAACACCGAGTCTATTACATTTTTTTAACCTTTTTCTTAAGAAAACGTTCTTGATTCGTCCTTTACAACATGCATTGAAACAGGATAGAATCTTTTCAGTGATCGATTTGGCCGAGTTTGGCGTATTGCCTATGGCCATCGAATCATGTTCCAGAACCAGTCTCGCTGAGTCTCCGTAGAGGAGAACGGGGGAACCGGATACGGCTTGGTGAATTGTTTTCATTTTCAACGTTGCCGTATTTGATTTCTTTGCAGGATCTTTGGGGTGAATTCGAGGTCATTGCGCCATGAGCGAATGAACCGAGAAAGGGCGGCTCTCTTCGTCCGAACCCGACAGCTAACCTCGTAAGCGTGTCAAGAGAGGCAACTTCGTGCATCCTATTACACCAAGACCTACAGGAGCCACGAAAGAGTTGCTCTAACTCTTTCTTCCGGCTTCTTTTGTTTTGAATAATTGTAATAGGGTCATCATACTGTTGTAAAACAGGAGGTGACAATTGCCGACCAGACTGGGGCAGGATGCGGGATGCTGCAGTTCTAGCATTCCGTAAAAAACGGAAATAGTCACGTCAACATCTCATCATGCATTGACCTAGGGCGGGACTATGAAGGAGGACGGAAAGTGGGCATTTTCAAGAAAGAAGAGACCCATGAATCACGCTCATCCAGTATGTCTTACGCATTGCGATGGAAGCATGAGAACCTACGTCAGATATCGGTCGTCACGTTGTTAACTGTTGCAGCGATCATCGTTATTCTGATTTGGCTGAACGGCAACAGCAAGAACATTTATTTGGTGGTAGACGGGAAGATCCAGGAGATCGAGACCCGTAAATCTGTAGTGAATCAAGTACTGGATGAACATTCCATCGTGCTGGGCCAGGGTGATAGCATATCACGGCCGCTTGAGAGCTCCCTGAAGAAAGGGGACCGGATCGTTATCGTAAGGGCGGTTCCGGTGCAAGTCAACGTGGATGGCAAGACAAAGTCGCATTTAACGACTCAATCCAGTGTACAGGGCATTATCAACGAGCTTGGCATTACCGTAAACCCGGATGACAAGATCACTCCGGATTTAAGCAGCAAAGTTACTTCCGATCTCCAGATCAAAGTGGTGCGCGTATCCAAGCATACAGTACAGACGAAAGAGACCGTGCCATTTGCCGTCGTCAAAACCTCGGATCCTAATCTGGAGAAGGGGCAGACGAAGGTGCTGCAGCAGGGTAGCGAAGGAGTAGTTGTACATCACATCGAAAAAGTGTATGAAGACGGAAATTTCGTATCCAAGCGTTGGCTGAGCAAAGAGATCAAGACGAAAGCTCAGGACAAAGTAGTCGCTGTAGGTACGAAGCCTAAGCCCGAGGCTGTGCTCGCCGCTAATATTACCCGCACTGCGGATAAAGTGGATATCAGTGGAACGACAACCAAAGGCGGCGTCTCATTTAAATATAAAAAAGTGCTTAAAGACGTCACACTAACCGCCTATTCCGCCGAAGAGGATGGAATCGGTACGAAGACCGCCTCCGGGACACGTGTAACGGAAGGCAGAACGATCGCCGTAGACAAGAACGTTGTTCCTATGGGCTGGTGGGTATATATCGAAGGCATTGGGTTCCGCAGAGCCGAGGATACGGGTGGCGCCATCAAGGGCAACAAAATGGACGTTTACTTCGATAGCCTGCAATCGGCGAAGAACTTCGGGCGCAAGAAGGGACGCACGGTGTATGTTATCGGTCCAAACAAACCAGAATTGAACTAATTCCTGTTTTACTTTGTAAAAGGAATAAGATACTATAGATAAATGAAAAAGGTATGGAAAGAAGAGGAGAAGTCCTCTTCTTTTTGCGTATGAGGAAGAGGGTCGTTTGTTCCCATGATTAAAGAGGTTATTGTCGTGGAAGGGCGGGACGATACCGTTGCCGTCAAAAGGGCCGTTCAGGCCGATACGATTGAAACCGGAGGTTCGGCCGTCAACGAGACCGTGCTGCGCAAGATTGAGCTGGCGCAGGAGCGGCGCGGGGTCATCATTTTGACTGATCCTGACCATGCTGGCGAGCGAATCCGCAAAATTGTCGCAGGTCGGGTACCGGGCTGCAAACATGCTTTCCTGCGGGAGGCCGATGCTACGCGGCGTGGTGATATCGGTGTGGAGAATGCCTCTCCCGAAGCCATTCGGGAAGCGCTGGCACGTGTGCATACCGAGACGGAAGCTGCTGAGGCTGATGACACGCTCATCGATTGGGAAGACTTAATAGACGCCGGCTTGATCGTGCACCCTTCAGCCGCCGCCAGAAGGCGCGTGATCGGTGAATTGCTTGGCATCGGTTATTGCAACGGCAAGCAGCTTTACAAACGGCTTAACGTATTTCGGATTAGCCGGGAGGAGTTTCTGGCTGCGCTGGCTCAATTGGAGGACAAAGGGGTATAAAGTGCCATGAGTAGAGAAGATATATCAACGCCGCGCCGCACAAAGGAAATTATTCAGCGGCATGGATTCTCATTTAAGAAAAGCCTCGGTCAGAATTTCCTGATCGACCAGAATATATTAGCGAACATCATCGAAGCGGCAGGGCTGGACAAGACCAAGGGGGCTTTGGAGATCGGACCCGGCATCGGGGCCCTCACGGAGAAGCTGGCTCAGCAGGCCGCCAAGGTAACCGCCGTCGAGATCGACCAGCGGCTGCTCCCCATTCTGGAGGAAGTGCTGGAGCCTTACCCGCATGTTGATGTCGTGCATGGAGACGTGCTGAAGCTAAATTTGCGCGAGCTGTTTGAACAGCAGTTCAAAGATGTGTCGGGCGTAAGTGTCGTGGCCAATTTGCCCTATTACGTTACCACGCCGATTTTGATGAAGCTGCTGGAGGAAGGGCTGCCGCTTGAGCATATCGTCGTAATGATTCAGAAGGAGGTCGCTGAGCGTATGGCGGCTTCTCCTGGGAGCAAGGCTTACGGCAGCCTCAGCATCGCCGTGCAGTATTACAGCGAGCCGGAGCTCGTCTGCATCGTGCCGCATACGGTGTTCATTCCCCAGCCGAATGTAGAGTCCGCAGTCATCCGTTTGAGCGTTCGAAAGGAGCCGCCTGTCTCGGTAGAGGATGAGGCCTTCTTCTTCGATGTCGTGCATGCATCCTTTGCCCAGAGAAGGAAAACGATTGCCAATAATCTGAAGAGCCGCTTCTTTCCGAAGGAGGGCCGCGAGCGGTTGGAGCAGCTCCTTGCCGAGGCGGGCATAGAGCCGAGCCGCCGGGCCGAGACGCTGTCTCTGCAGGAGTATGCCGTGCTTAGCAACGTATTGTTGGCTGCAGGCATGAAGCATTAATAACTGCTGCTTCGTGGTCAAAAGAGGGCTTTTTAAATAACCGCTCCTGTAACCAATCCCCGCTTTCGCCCATACCTTAGGGTAGAGGTGATTTATTTGACGAACTTGGGAGACTTGGTAGTCCGGAAGTCGTACGGCGGGGACGTGACATTCCGGGTGGAAAGCATACAGCGGAATGAAGCGATGATTAAGGGGACGGAGTTTAGGCTGCTGGCCGATGCCCCTTTGCATGATCTCGTTAAGGTTGATCCAGCCTCTCCAAGCGAGAAGGCTAGAAGAGCGCGCATTAAGGCCACGGAGTCATTAAAACGGCTGCATCGTGATCGTCAGGAGCAGACTGAGCGCAATCAGGCAAGCCTGGGGAATCCATTGTGGTACGCGCAGAACGAGCCGTCCTATTTCGAGGTCCCAGGCAAGGTTCTGCATTTGGACGGAGACGAGAGGTACTTGAAGAAGAGTCTGGAGCTGTATGAGAAGCTTCGCGTTCCTGTCCATGGCTATTATGTGGCGGAGTCGCAAATGGCGAGCGTCTTGTACCGTCTTCTTCCGAGCATCCATCCGGACATTGTGGTCATAACAGGACATGATGGTGTACTTAAGAACCGGCCGCATGCAGATCTGTATAATTTGACGAGTTACAAGAACTCCAGCCATTTTGTTGAGGCAGTACAGACCGCTCGACAGTATGAGCGCAACTTTGATGCGTTAACGGTCGTCGCTGGGGCGTGCCAGTCCCATTTCGAAGCGTTGCTGCAAGCTGGGGCGAACTTTGCCAGCTCGCCTTCCCGCGTGCTTATTCACGCGCTCGACCCGGTCTACATTGCCGCAAAGATATCCTTTACGTCGATCCGCGATACAATTAGTATGATGGATGTTTTGAATAATACGATCAGCGGGACGCAGGGCGTCGGCGGGATTGAGACACGAGGAAGCTACCGGATCGGTTTGCCTAAGCTTAAAGATTTAACTACTCTGAAGGTAGTTCCATCCATGTAAGGTTTTATTTTCATATATTATGGTTTGTGAGTGGCACCGTGAGGTGCTTCTTTTGTTTTTTGAGAAGGAACTGAAATCTGCCGAAAAACGCCGAATTATGCGGTTTATCCGGGATTTATGGCAAATAAATCTCCTCATAAAAAGATGTCGAAAAAAAATCGTTGACAATACTTTTTTCTCCCTGATATAATTATTTATTTCAGTTTGACAAATGACCTCCTTCCTTGTATAATGGACAAAGAAAGAAGGTGGTCACAGGCAATGGCTAAAAATACGCTGTCGGAAATTAAGCATAGTCTCGACGCTTACGTAGGACAGAAAATTATGCTGCGTGCGAACGGTGGTCGCCGTAAGACCGTCGAACGTACCGGTGTATTGGAAGAGACATATCCATCTGTCTTTATCGTGAAATTGGATGAAGAGCAACAGACTTTTAAGCGAGTGTCTTACAGTTATGCCGATATACTTACCGAATCCGTTGAAGTGATGATTTGTGACGATAGCAGCGATAACGAGATGCGGATTACGTATATTAAATAGTGAGCATCATGATGAGTTAAATAAACGGCTGTCCGCGTTGAGCGGCGCCGTTTTTTTCTTTATTAGTGAGAAGTGCATCCTGGAATGTATTTCGCCGTATGATGAGCTGCCAGCGGCGCATACTATCCAATGTTCCTATATCCATCATTCTGTAAGGAGGGACATGCCATGGCGCGGAGACGGCGTAGTGTAATGTCGGAAGAGCTGAAGATGGAGCTTGCGAAGGAACTGGGGTTCTACGACACCGTTCAGCAGGAGGGCTGGGGAGGCATTAAGGCCAAGGATGCTGGAAATATGGTGAAGAGAGCCATCGAAATGGCAGAACGTGCGGCTGCACGGCAATAATTCAACAAGGGGCTTTCCTGACTCAGGAAGGCCCCTTGTTTGTTAACATATTGAGAATTAAGCATACATACGGCAGGTATTTGACCGTCTGCAATAGACGCAGGCCGCAGTTAAATTTATAATATGGTAAACGTTAATGCTTGCAACGAGCAAGAAAAGATTCCATGGACATGCTGAGGGTGGTGTACGCCTTGAAGATTTACGAGAAAGCTCCAGCGAAAATCAACTTGATGCTGGATGTATTACATAAGCGGCCGGACGGTTATCATGAGGTTGAAATGATCATGACCATGGTGGATTTAGCCGATCGTTTAGAAATGGAAGCCCTATCCCGGGATACCATCATTATTTCAAGCCAGGCTGGCTATATCCCGCTGGATGAGAAGAATCTAGCATTCCAGGCGGCCAAGCTGATTAAAGAGCGGTACAACGTCCGCAGCGGCGTGTATATTCATTTGGATAAAAATATTCCGGTAGCTGCAGGCCTTGCCGGCGGCAGCAGCGATGCGGCAGCTACGCTTCGCGGCTTAAACCGGTTATGGGATCTGAACATCCCTGTAGAGGAATTGAAGCAGCTTGGTGCTGAATTGGGGTCCGACGTCCCTTTCTGCATAACGGGCGGAACGGCGCTTGCGACTGGCCGAGGGGAGCAATTAACCCCTCTTCCCAATCCGCCGCAGTGCTGGGTTGTGCTAGCGAAGCTGCCTATTAATGTATCGACTGCGGAAATTTACGGGCGCTTCCGCAGTGATCAGGTGAAGGAGCATCCTTCTGCCGATCGCATGCGAACGGCGATTGAACGATCTTCTTTTCCTGAGGTATGCGGGGAATTAGGGAACGTATTGGAGGAAGTGACCCTGAGGTTATATCCAGAGGTAGCGCATCTGAAGGAAACGATGCTGAAGCTTGGGGCCGACGGCGTACTCATGTCCGGCAGCGGGCCTACAGTATTCGGCCTGGTTTCCAAGGAATCCAAGGCGTTCCGGATTTATAACGGGCTGCGCGGCTTTTGCAAAGAAGTTTACGCTGTGCGCCTGCTGACTTAAGGGAAGGCTTGAATAAAGGCGTACAATCGTGTAATATTTTCATTAAAATATTCGGATTTAGAGGGGTACTTCGTGAAAAAATTAAAGAGAAGCGCTCGATTGGTGGAAATGACGCGATTTCTATTGTCACGTCCCCATCATTTGATACCACTTACCACTTTTGCACAACGTTACGGGGCGGCCAAATCCTCGATCAGCGAGGATCTGGCGATTATTAAGGAAGTATTTGAAAGCGAAGGCATGGGAGAACTGCATACTTTGGCCGGGGCTGCAGGCGGGGTAAAGTATATTCCTAAAGTGAGCCAAGAGCATGCTCTTACATTTATTAATCAGCTGTGTGAGAAATTATCGCAGCCGGATCGCATCTTGCCGGGCGGTTATTTGTATATGTCTGATTTATTGGGTCAGCCTGCGCTTATGAACGAGGCCGGTAAATTATTTGCGACTGCTTTCGCTGACCGTGAAATCGATTGTGTTATGACCGTGGAGACGAAAGGAATCCCGCTCGCTTATGCCACAGGGGCTGAGCTGAATTTACCAGTCGTGCTGGTGAGGCGGGACCATCAGGTTACCGAGGGGTCGGCCGTTAGCATCAATTATGTATCGGGATCGCACAAAAGCCTGCATACGATGACCCTGTCCCGGCGCGCGCTGAAAGAGAAATCCAGAGTCCTCATTATGGACGACTTCATGAAGGCCGGAGGCACCATCCAGGGGATGGTAGACCTATTGGCGGAATTTAATGCTGAGGTTGCCGGCGTAGGCGTCCTGGTCGAGTCGGGTGAGATCGAATCGGAGCAAAGATTGCTTCAGGATTACGTATCCTTGGCCACGTTGACAGTGGTCGATGCCAAGGGTAAGGAAATTAAAGTAGAGCCAGGCAACTATTTCTCAAAATAACCGTTTTAAAGTTCTGTCGATTCATCAAAAAATGGCTATGTTATAGACGAATCATGTCGAAAACCTCATGATTTCAAAAAAATTCCTGAATTTAGGGTATTTTGTTCCATAAAAAAGGAGGATTTCCGTTGGCTATGTGGAATATTACACCAAGTCCCTGATGGAAAAAGGTGGTGAACACATATGCAAATTACGGATGTAAGGCTCCGCCGAGTCAGCTCGGAAGGCAGAATGAAGGCAATTGCATCCATTACCATCGATAACGAGTTTGTTGTTCATGACATTCGCGTCATCGACGGAAATAATGGAATGTTTGTAGCAATGCCAAGCAAGCGAACACCGGACGGGGAGTTCCGGGATATCGCTCATCCAATTTCTTCAGGCACACGCGAGAAGATTCAAGCCGCAGTATTGGCTGAATACGAGCGCGCTGCTGACCAGGAAGAAGTTATTGAAGAAGGGGCTTAAGTACTGGTTTTTGTCTAACCAATTGGGGTTCGAAGAAAAGGGAGCCATGATACATGGCTCTCTTTTCTTTTTGTGTTAAATAAGATATATTCAGTAATGAGTTCAAGAGAAGGAGGCCGGGGCCTTGAAAAGATTAGCGATTATTCTTGCTGCAGGACAAGGGAAGCGCATGAAGTCCAAGCTTTATAAAGTGCTCCATCCCGTTTGCGGCAAACCGATGGTCGGGCATGTCCTGGACACGGTAAAGCAAATCAATTGTGAACGAAGTATTGTGGTGGTAGGCCACGGTGCAGAAGCAGTGAAATCTTATCTCGGAACATCGGCAGAATATGTGCTGCAGGAACAGCAGCTCGGCACGGGCCATGCTGTAAGACAAGCAGAGCCGCTGTTCAAGGATGAAGAAGGAGTTACCATTGTCATCTGCGGAGATACCCCGCTTGTGAAGCCGGAGACACTGGAATCGCTCATCGCTTTGCATACAAAGAGCGGTGCAGCGGCTACCGTGCTGTCAGCCTGGACGGAACGCCCTCAGGGGTATGGCCGAGTGATCCGGGGGGAGAATGGTTCTGTTGTGCGAATCGTAGAACAGAAGGATTGTTCTCCGGAAGAAGATGCAGTGCAGGAATTCAACACAGGCACTTATTGTTTTGATAATGCGAAGCTGTTTGCTGCTCTTAGCAAAGTTACGAACAACAATGCCCAGCAAGAATATTACCTGACGGATGTCATTGGTATTCTTGTCAATTCCGGGGAAATTGTTGAAGGCTATATGACCGAGGATTATGCGGAATCGATCGGAGTCAACGACCGGTTGGCCCTTTCCGAAGCAGAGCAGTTTATGCGGGAAAGAATTAACCGGAAGCATATGTTAAATGGGGTCACCATTATCGATCCTCAATCAACGTATATCGGAGCGGACGTGCAAATCGGCTCGGATACGATCCTTTATCCGGGAACTTCGATCGCGGGCAATACGGTCATTGGCGAGGACTGCGTGATCGGACCAGGGACGGAAATAAATAATTGCCAAATCCATAATGGGGCGAAGGTGAAGCAGTCGGTACTCATGGATGCCGAAGTAGGCAGCGAGACTACCGTTGGACCTTTCGCTTATTTGCGTCCGGGAGCAAAGCTTGGAGCGCATGTCAAAGTCGGGGATTTTGTAGAGATCAAGAACGCTTCCATCGACGAAGGCTCCAAGGTGTCCCATTTGAGCTACATCGGGGACGCTAAAGTAGGCAAGAATGTAAATATTGGCTGCGGTGCGATAACCGTTAACTATGATGGTTATAATAAGTCTATTACCGAAATCGAGGATGATGCGTTCGTAGGCAGCAATGTCAATTTGATCGCACCGGTGAAGATCGGCAAAGGCGCATATGTCGTTGCAGGCTCTACCATCACCCATTCCGTTCCGGATAATGACCTGGCCATCGCCAGAAACCGTCAGGAGAATAAGGCGGGATATGCGGAAAAACTCCGTGGCAGAGCCAAGGCAAAACGCGATAAAGAAAAACAATCTTAACTCCTGTTCACGAAAGTGAGCAAGCTCTATTAGTAATGTTATGGCAAGATAGTGTAATATAGAAGTATGCGTTCAAAAGTAAAGCCGAGGAATCTGGATGTAAAGCAGTAAAGGCATGACAACAACGGCAAAGGATGTTAGACGCAGTAACCATTTTAATGACCAGAATCGATTTGAACTATCGATAACAGCACGGAGGGTTTTTATTTTATGACTTATTGTGATTCTAAACTGAAGATATTCACCTGTAACTCTAATCCAAAACTGGCGCATCAAATCGCTGATTATATCGGCATCCCTATGGGAGATTCGGAAACGACCAGCTTCAGCGATGGAGAAATCCAGGTGAAGCTGTCCGAAAGCGTTCGAGGTTGCCACGTATACATCGTGCAATCCACTTGCGCGCCGGTCAACGATAATCTGATGGAGCTACTTGTTATGGTGGATGCTTTGAAGCGGGCTTCAGCCAAGAGCATTAACGTGGTTATCCCGTATTACGGTTATGCGCGTCAGGATCGGAAGGCCCGCTCACGTGACCCGATCACGGCGAAGCTGGTGGCGAACTTGATCGAGAAGGCAGGCGCGCACCGTGTAATTACAATGGATCTGCATGCGATGCAGATTCAGGGCTTCTTCGATATTCCGGTCGATCACATGCTCGGAGTACCGATTTTGGCCCAATATTTCCGTTCCAAGCAAATTCCGAATCCGGTCGTTGTATCCCCAGACCATGGCGGTGTTGTACGCGCCCGGAAATTGGCGGATTTCCTGAATGCGCCGCTTGCGATTATCGACAAGCGCCGTCCGGAACCGAATGTCAGTGAAGTGATGAACATCATCGGTAACATTGAGGGCAAGACGGCCATCCTTGTCGATGACATCATCGATACGGCCGGTACGATCGTTCTTGGCGCTAATGCCTTAAAAGAAGGCGGCGTTGAAGAAGTCTACGCTTGCTGTACGCATCCTGTGCTGTCTGGTCCGGCGATGGAACGTCTGGAAAACTCTCCGCTGAAGGAAGTTGTGGTTACTGATACGATTCCAATTACGCATCCGAATCCAACAAGCAAGCTTAAAGTGTTGTCGGTCGCTCCGCTGATGGGAGAAGCGATTATTCGCGTTCATGAAGAGCTCTCTATCAGCAAACTGTTCGAAATCGAATAAGGATTCCTTGTTATTCGGGGGTTACATCTTCCTGCACGGAGGATGTAACCCTTATCGGCGTATTTACGTTTATATAGAGATACCGACGAAGCAAGCGTATCCCGAAGGGAGAGCGTCTCCCAGCAGGGAGTAGCTGTAATCGCAGCTGTTTCTCAGGTTACCCGGGTGCACTAAAAGTAAGACGTACCCGAAGGGAGAAAAGCGTTTCACGCACCTAAAGTAGAGCACATCCCCGAAGGGGATAGCGAGTAGGAACGCCTGTGTACCTCCCACGTTACTCTAGTTTGCGGGAGTCCCGAGGGCTGCAAGCCCTGGGGGCCCTCCCTTACGGTAAGGGAGGGTTTGGGTGGGATGAGACCAGACGAAAAGCGTTTCACGCACCTAAAGTAGAGCACATCCCCGAAGGGGACAGCGAGTAGGAACGCCTGTGTACCTCCCACGTTACTCTAGTTTGCGGGAGTCCCGAGGGCTGCAAGCCCTGGGGGCCCTCCCTTACGGTAAGGGAGGGTTTGGGAGGGTTGAGACCAGACGAAAGGAGTACACCATACCTCATGAAATGGATCGTAGGCCTCGGTAATCCGGGAGCCCAATATGAGAAAACAAGACATAACATCGGATTCATGGCGCTGGACGAGCTGGCTAAGAGGCACAGCATCGATATCCGTCAGAGTAAATGCAAAGCCCTGGTAGGCGACGGCATCATCGGCGGAAAAAAAGTAGCGCTCATCAAACCGATGACTTATATGAATTTGTCCGGGGAAGCAGTTCGGGCCTTCATGGACTACTACAAAGTCAGCCTGGAGGACATGATCGTCGTTTATGACGACCTGGATACCGAAATAGGCAGAAACCGTCTTCGCTACCAAGGAAGCGCCGGCGGCCACAATGGGATCAAGTCGATTATCCAGCATACGGGGACCCAAACGTTCAACCGGATCCGCATGGGGATCTCCAGGCCTGAGCCCGGATATGCGATTGTCGATTATGTCCTGTCTTCTTTTGCAAAAAAAGAGAAGCCCATGCTGGAGCAATCGATTCAGGAGGCTTGCGATGCACTGGAATTCAGTCTGGACCATACCTTTGAGCAAACGATGGCTAAATTCAATCGCTGATGGATAAACCGACAGATCACGATGTAGTTAAACGCTGGCAACAAAGGGCTAAACGACGTCGATTCGGGGCATACTGAAGGTATAATGATCTTTCAGGAGGCATATGATGGCAATAAACTATGTATGCAGACATTGCCGCGCCCAAATCGGCCGGATTGAATCGGCTGGCGTATCCGAAGTGCAGCTCGGCTTCCATTTCTTGACCCCCGATGAGCGGAGAGATATAATAGCGTATGATTCAAGCGGCGATACGACGGTTCGCGTAACGTGCGATTATTGCGCCGAGGCGCTAACGAATCATCCGGAGCTGACCTTGCTTAACAGCCCGCTGCAATGAACCAGGCGGAACAAACAGCGCAGGTATACATCGATGGAGATTGAATAGAGCCTTGGCACGGTTGCTGAGGCTCCTTTTTGCTTCGGGTTACGGCCCGTAACCCGGGTAATATAGATTTTCAGTAAGTATTTTAAGAGAGGTGCCTCATTTGCTACAAGCACTTATACAAGCTTTTTCGAAAGATCCGGATTTTGCGGCTGCCGTAGCAGGCGTAAATTCGGGAATGAAGGAACAATTGATCTCCGGTTTATCCGGATCGTCTAAACAAATCATGCTGGCCGCGATGTACAGAGAAACCGGCCGTCCCCTTCTCGTCGTGACCCACAATATGTTTGCAGCTCAGAAAATTGCAGAGGATTTGCAGGAAGCGCTATCGGCCGAAGAGGTGCTGCTGTATCCGGCGAACGAGCTTGTCGCGGCGGAATCGGCGGTATCAAGTCCCGAGACGCTGGCGCAGCGCATCGAGGTACTGCTCAAATGCTCCCAAGGATTCCGGGGCGTTGTCGTGGTGCCTTATTCCGGCATTCGCAGATTTATTCCGTCACCGGAGACGATGGCTGCCGCGCATCTGGACATTACACTTGGCGGTACACTGCAGCTGGATCATTTTTTAAGCAAAATGGTCGAGCTTGGCTATGAGAGAGTTGAACGGGTAGAATCGCGTGGCGAGATGAGCATCCGCGGGGGAATCATCGATTTCTATCCGCTGACTGCGGAGCTCGCTTACCGGATAGAGCTGTTCGACGATGAAATCGACTCGATCCGTACGTTTGATCCGGCGGATCAGCGTTCTATCGATCAGGTGAAGCATGTATCGATTCCTCCTTGCAAGGAGCTTATCGCCTCCAAGGAACGTTTGACCAAGGCCGCACAAATTGTATCGGAGCGGCTGGAGCAACAGCTGGAGAAAATGACCGATCGCCAGGCCAAGCAAAAACTGAAAGAGGAAATTTCCAGGGAAATTGAATTGCTGCGTGAGCAGGTGTATTTTCCGGAAAACTATAAATACATTTCGCTGATCTATCCTGAGAATAAAACGCTGTATGATTTTATGGCGGAAGACGCTTTGCTGATTCTGGACGAACCGGCCAGGCTTCTGGAGACGGCTAAACAGCTGGAACGGGATGAAGCGGAATGGCATCTGCATCTGTTCCAAAATGGCAAAAGCCTGCCTGATCTGCCGCTTGCGATGGAGGGGGATCAGGTTCTTTACCGTCGGCCGTTTCAGACGTTGTTCCTATCGCTCTTCCTCAGGCAGGTGCCTCATGTACAGCCGCAAAACATTATCAATTTCGTCAGCCGGGCGATGCAGGATTTCCATGGCCAAATGAACGTACTCAAGGCGGAGATGGACCGCTGGAAGAAAAGCGGGGCCAACGTGATTATGCTTGCTGGCGGCGAGGAGCGTATCGAACGGATGCGGCGGGTGCTGCTTGACTATGGCATTGAAGAGCCCGCCTTGCTGCAAGGGAATCTGCAGTCGGGGTTCGAGCTGCCTTCGGTGCATCTGGTCGTGATTACAGAAGGAGAAATGTTCTCCAAGAAGCAGCGCAAAGCTCGTAAAGTTACGAAGAGCATGGATAATGCCGAGCGCATAAAGAGCTATACAGAGCTTAAAGTTGGCGATTATGTAGTTCACCAGAATCACGGGATCGGGAAATATCTTGGCATCGGTACTTTGGAAGTCGGCGGCATTCACAAAGACTACATGCATATTATGTATGCGGGTGGAGATAAGCTGTCCGTACCGATCGAGCAGATCGATTTGATCCAGAAATATGTAGGCTCCGAAGATAAGGAACCCAAAGTATACAAGCTGGGTGGAAACGAATGGACGAGAGTCAAGAACAAGGTTCGTTCCTCCGTACAGGATATCGCTGACGACCTCATCAAGCTGTATGCTGAACGCCAGGCATCGCCTGGCTACGGATTTGAGAAAGACACGCCCGAGCAGCTGGAATTCGAAGCGATGTTCCCCTATGAGGAGACAAGGGATCAGATCAGGGCGATCGAGGAAATCAAGAAGGACATGGAGCTGTCCCGACCTATGGACCGCCTGTTATGCGGCGACGTTGGCTACGGCAAGACAGAAGTCGCAATCCGGGCTGCTTTCAAGGCCGCGATTGAAGGGAAGCAGGTCGCTGTTCTAGTGCCGACGACGATCCTGGCACAGCAGCACTACGAGACATTTCGCGAAAGATTTTCGGGTTATCCGATCAACATACAGACCTTAAGCCGTTTCCGCAGCCGCAAAGAGCAGAACGAGACGATCAAGGGTGTCCGTCAAGGAACGGTCGACATCGTAATCGGGACGCATCGCCTATTATCCCAGGACGTAGTATTCAAGGATTTGGGACTGCTGATCGTCGATGAGGAGCAGCGTTTTGGTGTAACCCATAAGGAGAAGCTCAAGAAGCTGAAGACGAACGTCGATGTATTAACGCTGACCGCTACGCCGATACCTAGAACGCTTCACATGTCTATGCTGGGCGTGCGGGATCTGTCGGTCATCGAATCACCACCGGAGAACCGGTTCCCTGTACAGACCTACGTCGTGGAGCATAGTCAGGCTCTGGTCCGCGAGGCGATTGAACGGGAACTGGCGCGGGGCGGGCAGATCTATTACCTGTATAACCGTGTCCAAGGCATTCAGGAGATGGCCGCACAAATCTCGATGCTGGTTCCTGAAGCCAGAGTGGGCGTTGGGCATGGCCAGATGTCTGAGCAAGAGCTGGAGAAGACGATCCTGGATTTTCTAGACGGTGAGTATGACGTACTGGTTAGTACGAGCATCATCGAGACCGGGGTAGATATCCCAAACGTAAATACGCTTATTGTACATGATGCGGATAAAATGGGCCTATCCCAGCTATACCAATTGCGCGGACGCGTCGGCCGTTCAAACCGGATCGCTTACGCTTATTTTACCTATCAGCGAGACAAGTCCCTGACGGAAGTGGCGGAGAAGCGTCTTCAATCCATCAAGGAATTTACGGAGCTTGGTTCCGGATTCAAAATTGCGATGAGAGACTTGTCCATACGCGGGGCGGGAAATTTACTTGGCGCCGAGCAGCACGGATTTATCGCGTCGGTGGGTTTTGATCTGTACTCTCAAATGCTGGCTGAAGAAATCCAAAAGCGGAAGATAGAGATGTTAGGCGAAAAGTCGCCTGAGGATACGGCCTGGAATACGACCATCGACCTCGGAATTGATGCGTATTTACCTTCTGACTATATTTATGATAGTATTCAAAAGATCGAGATTTACAAAAAAACAGCTTCGGCCGCCGCTTTCGAAGACGTTGCCGAGCTGGAGGACGAGCTTCTCGACCGGTTCGGAGAATTGCCGGAGGCTGTGGAAAACTTGCTGTCCGTGGCCCGGGTGAAGCTCTACGGCAAGCTCTATGGAATCGAATCCATTACACGGCGCGGAGACGAGACTGTCATAAAGTTCCTCGATGGGCGGGAGAAGGATATTCTTCCAGCCAAGCTTGCGGAAGTTGGCAATCTGTTCGGAAGGCGTGTACAATTTAATCAGGGTTCGGCGATGCTGATCCGAATCAAAACCAAGGAATTGGACGATAAAGCATTGATGGGTTTGTTGGAGCAATTCCTTGAGGCCCTGAAGGTTTCGTTCAAATTGAAAGGGGAACTACAAGATGTCTCGAAGTAAAGCACGTTCCTGGAAGACGCTTTTTATTGCGCTGGTTGCGGTATTAACGATTTCCATGTTAGCGGCATGCGGCAAGAAAGATGACAATAAAGGCAAAGAAGCAGCAAATAACGGCAGCTCGGGCAAAGTGGTAGCCACCTATGAAGGCGGGGAAATCACTGAGAACGAATTTGATCTTGAGCTGCGCATCATGAAAACACTTCAGCCTCAAATGGCACAACTGCTGGAGTTGGACGATTTTCGGGAATTTTTGGTGAAGCAAGCTATAACTTATGAATATTTGTCCGGGAAAGCCGATGATAAGGCACAGAAAGAAGGCAAGAAAACGGCGGAGGATCAGCTCAAAGCGATCAAAACGCAAATGGGCGATGAGGCATTCAAGCAAATGCTGGATACTCAAAAGATCACCGAAGATGAATTGAAGAACTACATGGTCCGCATTTTCACGGTAGTCGCCAGCCAAACAGCCGGCATTACAGAGGAAGACATCAAGACGGAATTCGAAGCCACTAAAGACGATTACACGACGGCATCGGTTCGGCATATTCTGATCGGCCTGACGGACGCCGAGGGCAAGGAGCGCAGCAAAGAAGACGCCCTGAAGCTGGCGAACGAAGTCAAGGCCAAGCTGGATAAAGGGGAAGATTTCGCGACCTTAGCCAAGGAATATTCCGAGGATCCCGGCTCGAAAGATAACGGCGGTTTATATGAGGATGCATTGGTAACGCAATGGGTGCCACAATTCCAGGAGAAAGCGCGAACGCTGAAGATTAACGAAATCAGCAACCCCGTAGAGACGGATTATGGGTACCATATTATGCGGGTGGAATCGCGTACCGAGAAGAAGTATGAGGACTTGACCGCAGAGGAGAAAGACATGATTAAGAACCTGGTCGGCTCCAACAAGCTGGACGAGTTCATGGACAAGGATTTGGACAAGATCATCAAGAAGATCGACCTGCCTAAGGTGGAGAACAACACAGAAACTGACAACAACGCTGCAACGCCACCGGCGAGCGAAGGCAACGCAGGGACAGATTCGCAAGGAACAAGCAAGGAATCTGGCAACAGCGGAAATGCTGGAGCGAACAACAGCGAGAAAACCGACGGAAACGCAGGCAATACGAAGTAAGGGATTCAGGTTTCTTGTAAATTAGGGAGAAAACCAGTTTTTTTTCCGATTTACCATTCTGGGCGGCAGCGCGAATCATTTCGCGCTGCTTTCTTTTCCCAATTGGGGTGTAAAGCGGATTTCAATGACAAAACGAATGAATAAGGTGCTGGAAAGGGATGAATACTATGGTCAGAATCACAGAAGCCGAGATCCCTTTATCATATACACAAATCGCCAGCTAATCTTGCTTCAAGCAAGGTGAGGCAAATCGTCTGCAGTCGTCGCGGACTTTTGCAATGTACGTATAGAAGGGCAAGGAATATTCATCAGACAGTAGTCAAAACTTCTTAAGAAAGCGGGGCAACATGTGATATGAAAGCTACTGGAATTGTACGACGTATTGATGATCTTGGACGGGTAGTTATCCCAAAGGAAATCCGCCGCACGCTGCGGATCCGCGAGGGAGACCCGCTCGAAATTTTCGTGGATCGCGACGGTGAAGTGATTCTGAAAAAGTATTCCCCGATTGGTGAACTGGGCGATTTCGCCAAGGAATACGCCGAGTCCTTGTATGAGAGCACAGGCCATATTACCCTCATCTCTGACCGGGATACGCTGATCGCAGTGGCGGGAGCCTCCAAAAAGGAGTATCTGGACAAGCAAATCAGCCTTCTGCTGGAGAGCAGCATGGACGGGCGCAAAATTCTGCTTGAAACGAACACGGGAAGCTATGAAATTAATAAGGATCATCCCGAGACTATTTCTTCCTATGTTATCGCTCCGATCATTTCGGGCGGTGATCCAATCGGGACAGTCGTACTGCTGAATAAGGATGAGTCTATAAAAATGTCGGAGCTGGAGTCGAAGATGGCTGAGACGGCCGCAGGCTTTCTCGGCAAACAAATGGAGCAGTAATTGTGTCTTGATAAGCCGATGATCTCCCGCTGCGCTGAACGGTTAAGCACCGCTTTGGCAGGCGGGAGTTTGTTTGTGGGGACATGCAGGGAGGGCGTACTGCGCCGTTTAAAAAGTGCGGGTGATGTCCTAGGGCAATGGCAGAGCTATTGAGCGGTGTGATCTGCCGTTGCTTTAACGGGGAGCAAAATCGTCTTATAATGGTACCTGATGCATATTTTGAACTTTAAAGTAGGGTGCCTATGATGAAAAACGAGTTTACCGAACCCCGGCCATCCAAGCTGCTTAAAGGGGCAGCCGTCCTCGCGCTGGCTGCTGTAGTGACAAAGCTGCTGGGAACACTGCAAAAGATTCCGCTGCAAAACATCGGAGGGGACGGGGTATTCGGCATTTATAATACCGTCTACCCGTTTTATATGATGATCGTTACGTTTGCCACAGCCGGTTTTCCGGCAGCGGTCTCCAAATTCATTGCGGAGCGTCAGGTGTTGGGCGAAGAGGCCGGCAAGCGGTCCGTTTTGCGGATGGCCAGCCTGATAATGGGACTGCTCGGGGTAGCTGGTTTTGCCATGCTGTATTTTGGAGCCCCGCTGCTGTCGCGTGCCATTGGCAGCAGCCAGCTGCTGCCAGCGCTGCGCAACGCGGCTCCAGCCCTGCTATTCATCCCGCTGACGGCCGCTCTGCGGGGTTACTTCCAGGGGCTGCAGGAAATGGTGCCGACGGCAGTCTCCCAAGTGACAGAACAAACAGTCCGCGTAACGGTAATGATCGTCCTGCTCTTATACTGGACGGGGGTTGGCGCCGCGGATGATGTTATCGCGGGAGGGGCTTTTGCCGGATCAGCCGCCGGCGGGATGGCGGGGCTTCTGGTCATGCTTGTATTTTGGCGCCGCAGCTCCGGGCAAAGGGAGAGCACGGCACCTAGCCGGAAGCTTGGTGCCGCTTCACAAATCGATATCCCTGACCGGGCGAAAGGCGCTGGAGAAGAGAGGGGAACGAAGCTTCTCGCGGCCATGCTGGCTTATGCCATTCCCGTCTGTCTGGCAGCTCTCGCCGTTCCGCTCCTTAGTCTGGTAGACACCTTCACGCTTCCGAGATTGCTGCAAAGCAGGGGAGCTGATGAACTTCAGGCCATGGTGGAGGTTGGCATATATAACCGCGGTGTCCCGCTCGTTCAATTGGTAACGATGCTGGCTTCCTCGCTGTCGGTGATGTTCATTCCTGCGCTGACGGAGCTGCGAATGAAGAATGACCCGGTAGGAATCCAGCGCCAGACGACGCTGGCACTGCGCTGGTTCTGGCTGATCGGCCTCGCCGCATCAACTGGACTGGCTCTGCTGGCGCAGCCGATCAACGTGATGCTGTATGAGGACGACCTCGGCAGCGCGACGCTGGCGTGGATCGCCTGGACGGCGGCCCCCGGCGCGCTGGTCACTGTGAGCGCAGCGCTGCTGCAGGGGCTCGGCCACGTGCGCGCCCCTGCGCTGCACCTGCTCGCCGCGGCGGCGCTCAAGACCGCGCTGAACGCGCTGCTCGTGCCGCCGCTCGGCATCACGGGCGCCGCCCTCGCCGGCATCGCCGCCTACGGCGCTGCAGCAGCGCTCAACCTGGCGCTGCTTGCCCGGCGCACCGGCCGCGCCCGGCGAGGCGCCAGCGCAGCGCTGGCGCAGCTGCTTCGCCCTGCGGCGGCCGTGCTCGCCATGGCGGGCGCCGTGCTGCTCGTGCGCCTGGGCGCGCTGCCGCTTGGCGGCGGGCGCATGGCGGCGCTCGCCGAGAGCCTGCTCGGCGTGGCCGTGGGCGCCGCCGTGTTTGCGGCAGCCGTGCTGCGCACCGGGCTGCTGAGCGCCGCCGAGCTCGCGGCGTTGCCGCGCGTTTCGCCGCGGCTGGTGGCGGCGCTGCGCCGCCTGCGGCTTGTGCGCTAGCGGCTGCGCAGCACTAGTTCGCCGCAGCACCGCCCGCGCTGGCAGCCCGCGCCTGTGCCGCTAGGCGGGCCATAGGCCATTCGCGCCTGCACCAGCTCACCGTCCAGGCCTACTTGGCATCCGCTATTTCTCCTCGGCTCTACACCCTAGCTTCTAGGGTGACCGCCACGGAGTTCAGCGTTGCCATGGCGCCGCCGTGATCACGGTACCGCTGCGCGTCTAGCCGCCGGACCGCTTGCTCCATCCCCGTAAATCGCGTTATAGTATAGGACATGATGCTAGAACAGGAGTGTGACGATAGCGATATGAGCAGAGCGATCATAGTGGTTGGCCTCGGATCGGGGGATCCGGATCAATTGACGCTAGGAATCATAAAACAGTTGAAGTCAGCGACGGAGCGCTACGTCCGCACGACAGATCATCCCGTCGTAGCCTGGCTTGAATCGGAAGAGGACATCCGGTTCGAATCCTTTGACTCGGTTTACGAGGAGCACGAGGATTTTCCGTCCGTCTACGAGGAGATCGCGGATAGGCTGGTGGCCAGGGCTCAGAGCGCTGATAACAGCGGGGTCATTCTATATGCGGTTCCGGGCCACCCGATGGTGGCCGAAGCGACCGTGCAAATTTTGCGGCGACGCTGTCCAGAGGAAGGCATTCAGCTAGAGGTACGGGGCGGAGAGAGCTTTCTGGATCAGGCTTTCGTCCGGTTAGGCTTTGACCCGATCGAGGGTTTTGCGCTGCTCGACGCATCGGATGTAGGTGCAGTGAAGCTTGATCCGCGCATGCATACATTGATTGGCCAGGTATATGATACCTTTACAGCATCCGATGTTAAACTTGGCCTGATGGAGATGTACCCCGATGACCATGAAGTGGTCGCCTGTCATGTCCTCGGTGTGGAAGGCCAGGAGCAGATCCTGCGTGTTCCGCTGCATGAGCTCGATCATGTGACCGGGTACGGCAATTTATCGCTAATCTACATTCCGGCAAGCAGAGACGAGCAGCTGCGCAACAGAAGCTTTGAGCGGCTGCATGAAATCGTCGCGATTCTGCGGAGCCCGGAAGGCTGTCCGTGGGACAGGGAGCAGACCCATCGCTCCATCCGCAAGAATCTGATCGAGGAAACGTACGAGGTGCTGGAGACGATTGATGACGATGACCCCGATCATATGCGGGAGGAGCTTGGGGATTTACTCCTGCAAGTGATGCTGCACTCGCAAATGGAGGAAGAGACAGGACTCTTTACTGCCTATGATGTAATTCAGGCTTTGAATGAGAAGCTGATCTACCGTCACCCGCACGTCTTCGGCGAGCTGAATGCCGAGGATGCGGAGGCAGCGCTCAGCAATTGGGAAGCTATGAAGGCGGAGGAGAAGCGCAGCAAGGGAATCGAGCCGGAGGAGCAATCCGCGCTTAGCGGCGTCCCTCGCGACTTGCCAGCATTGATGAAGGCTTATAAAATTCAGAAGAAGGCTGCAAAAGCCGGATTCGATTGGGAGGACATCTCCGGAGTTTGGGACAAGATCGAGGAGGAGCTTGCCGAACTTAAAGCATCGGTTGGGCAGGGCGAGGATGCCGAAGCACAGGTGCTTGAACTGGGCGACGTGCTATTCTCTGTCGTCAATGCCGCCCGATTCATCGGGGTTGATCCGGAAGAGGCACTGTCCTTGACAATCCGTAAATTCGTCCGCCGCTTTCGGCATGTCGAGCAAAGACTGAAAGAAGCGGGCAAGACGCCGGCCACGAGCTCCCTTGCGGAGATGGACAGGTATTGGGATGAAGCCAAAGAGCTCGAACGCCAGCTGTAAAATGGCCAATTTGTCTAAATAGCGGTGCTTTTTGGGAAAAAAATAAAAAAATTATCGATATCGGGCAGGATTTTTAGAATTAAGCAAGAATACTCTTACAAAGGTATGGCGACTTATATCGGAGATCTCACTCCATTGTGCTGCCGTATTTCATCATTTCTTTAATTATTGGGAGGCATTATTGATGAACAAAACAGATCTGATCAACAACATTTCCAGCAAAAGCGGCTTGACTAAAAAAGACGTTGAGTCTGTATTGAATGGTTTTCTTGGCGAAATCACCGACGCTCTCGCAAGCGGAGACAAAGTTCAACTGATCGGCTTTGGCACGTTCGAGACTCGTAAACGTTCCGGCCGCACGGGCCGCAACCCGCAAACGGGCAAAACAATCGAAATTCCCGCATCCAACGTTCCAGCTTTCAAAGCGGGCAACAAACTTAAAGAAGCTGTAAAATAATGCGTCTTGATAAGTTCCTGAAAGTGTCGCGGTTGATCAAGCGGCGTACGGTGGCTAAGGACGTCTCCGATCAGGGGAGGGTTCTCATCAATGGACGCGAGTCCAAGCCGAGTACCGCCGTGAAGGTCGGGGATGAAATCACGATTCAGTTCGGCCAGAAGCTGGTAACCGTACGAGTCGAACGACTGGCGGAGACAACGCGTAAGGAGGAGGCCTCCACGCTGTATACGCTGGTGAAGGAAGAGCCGATTCCAAAGGACACCTTTCTATGAACGATTAGGATGATAACGAACAAATAACGGCGCCGTCATGGCGCCGTTTTCGTTTTTTAGCAGTTCTAAACCGATCCCTCTTTCCATAAGCTATTTTTAGAAGGAGGGGTACATGCCATGGTGGATCTCAATAAGGGAAAGCATCAGGAAGTTCGACTATTCCAGCGCAAGCTGCTTGAAATTACAGGCGTGCTAAATGTAGAGAGCTTCGATAGCGAGGAGTTTTTGCTTCAGACGGAGCTGGGCCATTTAACCATTCGCGGCCAGAATTTACATATCAAAAATTTGAATTTGGAGCAGGGACTCGTCAGCATCGAGGGTCTTGTCAATTCCCTGTCCTACATTGATCCCGGCTCCCATTCCGGCGGCAAAGGGCTGCTCGGCAAGCTGTTCCGATGAATTTGGAGGTTCAATGGGCGACGCTCTTATGGATGGCTGTATCCGGGGGGATATTGGGCATCGCCTTTGACAGCTACCGTGTCGTTTCGGGGCAACTCCGCTTTCCCCGGTGGAGTGTACATGCCCTGGATCTGTTGTATTGGGTCGCAGCCTCGCTTTTCGTATTCCGCATGCTGTATCACAGTAATCAGGGTGAACTGCGTTTCTATGTCTTTTTGGGATTGTTTATAGGCGTTTGGATTTATTTTTTGTTCTTAAGTGTTATAACGGCGCGTTTTGTGGTAATGTTAATGAGGATAGTTAAAAAGATTTACCTCATATCGGTACGGATATTCAGTATTTTCATTATTGCACCGATAATATGGTTATTGAAGGGAATCAAGCTGTTATTAGGCTTTGTTTGGGTCATATTGCTGTTTATGGGGCGGATCACACTGCTGCCGATTTGGAAGCTGCTCGTCTGGGCCCTAAGGCCGCTGATCAGGAAGCTCCGAATCATAGAGTTGGCGGTATCGGTTCGCGATCGTATAACATCGATATGGAAGCGCTGGTTCGGCAAAAAAGAAGATTAGAGGGAGGTGCCCTATGCGCAGAACAGCTATGTCCACAAATTCCAAGAATCAGACCAAGGGTCAGGCTGCCCATCAAATGGCTGGGGCACGACGGCGACTCCGGATTTGGATGGGGTTTATGATTATTTTTCTGGGCTGGGCAGCGTATACATTTTTTTCCCAGTCGAGCGAAATCAATGCCAAATCCCAGCAGCTGGAGGAACGCCAAGCTTCGATGAACGCCGCCACGCAGAGCTTGGAGCAATTGAAGTACGAAATCAGTCGTCTCCAAGACCCCGAATATATTGGACAAATCGCTATGAAGAAATACGGGCTTTATAAACCCGGTGAAATCCCGGTTCGGGTCTCCGAATCGTCACCGGAAAATGACTAGTTTTTGCAGGACATACGTCTGTTGACCTTGTTTCCGTCATTCGGTATAATCAAATCACCACAGTCATGATTTCGAGGCCTGGCTGTATATTTTTAAGGGAGGATCATTTTATTTTATGGCAATTGAAGTGGGCACCAAGTTAGAAGGAAAAGTGACAGGCATCACGCATTTCGGAGCATTTGTGGATCTGTCAGGAGGTGTCACGGGTCTCGTTCACATCTCAGAAATCGCCGACAATTACGTCAAGGATGTTAACGATCACCTGAAGATAGGCGACGCTGTAACTGTCAAGGTTATTAACGTCGACAAGGACGGTAAGATTGGCCTTTCTATTAAACAGGCCGTGGACAAACCGGTAGAGGCAGAAAGACCACCTCGCGCACCGCGTCCGGATCGTCCTGGCGGAAGAGAGGGAGATCGTCCCGGCGGCGGATTTAACCGTGAACGGGGAGGGCGTTCATTCAAGCCCCCAGCCGGCAAAACTTCTTTTGAAGATAAAATGTCCCGCTTCCTCAAAGATAGTGAAGAGCGCATTTCTTCGTTAAAGAAGAACACCGAGGGCAAACGCGGAGGCCGCGGAGCCAAGCGTATGTAGTTTTCTTGAAAATGAATGATGTATACCGCAGGCAGAAGGATAGCCTGCGGTTTTTATTTTTAAACTGTTCTTTTCCCTCGCGGGCAAGAGCAGTTTTTTTGTCGTCTTCATTTTTTTACCGACAGGTTACTACCCTTTTCCAGCTATCTCATGAGGAATCGCTAGATGATAGGCTCTCCGTTTCGCTGCCTAAGTGCGAACATAGGAACCCCTGTAGAGCCGCAAGTTTAGGATGGGCCTACATTCGCGCCGCTTTATAAATCCCTCTCAATTTGTCGGAAATTTCTTTTGATCCGCTCCGATATGTGACAAACTTTCCGAGGACGGCTCCCTATAATGGGACATACCTAAAAACTTAGAAAGGGTGGTGCCAGGATGAGAGGAAGATGGAATGTCATCGCTTTCCCGGGAACGAGAAGGATGAAAGAGCAGGTGAAGGAGCCTTGGTGGAGGGAATGGAGACAAATTCCCGGACTGAACAGAGCAGGCGAATTTTTTGCGGCAAACCGTTGGCTGCTGCTGATGCTGACGATGGGTTTTTTGCTCGGCAGGGCGGCGATTTTGGACGAATTGTCTCCGTTTGCGGCCGCTTTTTTCGCTGTAATGATATTCCTGCGCCGGGATGCCGCGATTCTCATTGCTTCTTCCATCCTTGCGGGAGCCCTGTTCGGGTCTGGTGATCATGTTATAAGTATCGCTGCGGAGCTGCTGATTTTTTACTTGGTTTTTCGGGGGATGGAAGCCTTCGAGCGGGCGGAGCTGACTTATGCGCCTTTGATGGTGTTCACTTCAACCTTTATCGTGGGGTTGTTCGGTGCCGTAATTGGTCCAACGCTAACCTGGTATGCCTTAACGATGACCGTTATGGATGCGGTATTAAGCTTTGTTCTGACGCTGGTATTTATGCAGGCGATTCCCCTGTTCACTTTCCGTAAAAAAAGCTATCAGCTGCGCAACGAAGAAATATTATGTCTCGTCATTATGCTGGCCTCGGTCATGACCGGACTCGTCGGATGGGAGATTTACGGATTATCGGCAGAGCATATTCTATCCAGATATTTAATCCTGCTGTTCGCATTGGTAGGCGGAGCCTCGCTAGGAGCATCCGTTGGGGTCGTCACGGGGCTCATACTAAGCCTGGCCAATATGGCAGCGCTGTACCAAATGAGTCTGCTGGCTTTTTCCGGCATGCTGGCGGGCATGCTGCGGGAGGGGCGCAAGTGGGCAGTCGGTTTTGGCATGCTGCTTGGCTCCTCCATACTATCCGTATACTTGACTGGCTCCAAGGATATTATTGCTTCGACTTGGGAGAGCTGTGCGGCCGTGCTGCTATTTCTGTTGACGCCGGGCAGCGTCTTCAAGATGATCGCAAGGTATGTGCCGGGCACCCAGGATCATACCAAAACACAGCATGAATACGCCAAACGGGTGCGGGATATAACAGCGGAACGGGTTACGCAGTTCTCGAAAGTGTTCAAGCAGCTGTCACGCAGCTTTGGACAAGCAGCCGGTTCGGGCGACATGGCGAAGCGGAACGAGGAGCTCGACCATTTCATGAACGCCGTCACCGAGGGAGCCTGTGCCTCTTGTTTTCGCAAAAATGCCTGCTGGGACGGGAAATTCTATCAAACTTACAAGTTTATGACGGAAATGATGACTGCCGTGGAGGAGAAGCCGGACCTAAGCAAACGGGACTTGCCGGCGAACTGGAGCAAATTATGCTCCAAGACGGAGCGAGTACTGGAGCTCATGAAGCGGGAATACGATCTGTATCAACATGATATGCAGTGGAAACGGCAAATATACGACAGCCGGCAGCTCGTAGCGGAGCAATTATCGGGCGTCTCCCAAGTGATGGAGGACTTGGCCAAGGAGATTAAGCGGGAGGGACAAGCGATGTACCGGCAGGAGGAGCAAATCCGTGAGGCTTTGGAGAAGCTCGGGCTGTCCATTTATAGCATTGATATCATCAATCTCGACCAGGGGAATGTGGAGATCGAAATTGTGCATGCCTATACCCGTGGATTCGACGAGTGCCGCAAGATTATAGCTCCGTTGTTATCTGATATATTGGGCGAGCATATTGCAGTGACCGGAGAAACGGAATACAGGGCCAAGGAGGGACTGGCGACGGTAACGTTCGGGTCGGCGAAAACATATGAAATCGTCACCGGCGTAGCGGGAACGGCCAAAGGCGGTGACCTGCTGTCCGGGGACAGCTTCAGCGCCATGGAGCTAGGCAATGGCACCTTTGCGGTGGCTATCAGCGACGGCATGGGCAATGGGGAAAGGGCAAGGCAGGAGAGCAGCACGGCTCTCAATATTTTGGAACAGCTTCTGCAATCCGGCATGGATGAGACCATTGCCATTAAGTCCGTGAATTCGATACTTATGCTGCGTTCCCCGGACGAAGTATATGCCACAGTGGATATGGCGCTGATCGATGAATATACGGCCAAGACGACATTTATGAAAATTGGCTCTTCGCCTAGCTTTATCAAACGGGGCAATGAGGTAATTCCGGTATCGGCAAGCAATTTACCTATTGGGATTATTCAAGAGATCGACATTGACCTAGTAACGGTCCAGCTTCATCCCGGAGATACGCTTATTATGATGACGGACGGCATTTATGACGCGCCGGGTTACGCGGTTAACAAGGAACTATGGATGAAGCGGCTTATTTTGGAGATGAAGACGGAGGACCCGCAGGAAATGGCGGATCATTTGCTCGAGTCCGTCATTCGTTACCAGAAAAATGTCATTCATGACGATATGACCGTCGTTGTAGCCCAAATAGAGCATTTACGCCCGCAGTGGTCAACACTGCATATTCCAGGAATTAGCCGGTTAGAACGGCCTCGGACAGTAAGCTGAAAAGGAGAATGCATTTCAGAGAATGGTATAAATATGAACTTTTTGTGAGAAAAGGGAGGGGTCTAAAGAACTAGTTTTGTAAAAAATACGTAAAAAATGCTATTTTCGATGGAAAAGTTTTGAACTATATAGTAATATCGACCTTATTATTAGGTATATTCCATCTAAAGGACTTAATCTCATATTCTTATTTTTTCGGCAAAGCTATCGAAAGGTAGTGACGCAAAGCTATAGGGACTTACTCTCCAATCGGAGAAATGTCAGCCAGCTGCAATAAGAAAAGCCAGAAATGGCCCTCTGCAGGAGCTCTCATGCTCCTTGACAGCGAGGGCAGCTTTTCATGCAGGTGTCTGCGGTAAATGAGTGAACTATGGTTGCTTTTACGCTGTAGTTCACTTTTTTTGCTTTAAAGCAAGGAAATAGGACATCTAATCGATCTATCCAGAGAGAAGGAGAAGGAGAATTGCCATGAAGCTGCCAATTTTAAGAAAGTTAACCCAATTGAGCATTGTTTCCAAAAATATGCTGCTGACGAGTCTATCCATCATATTGACGGGAGTCATATTAATCGCCTCCAGTTTCTACATTCAAGGCGGGGTTCTGACGGACCAGTTAAGAAACGATTCCCTTAAAGTTATGGAAGCCTGGAGCAAAAAGGTAACCGCCGACGAGGCGGCCGAAGCCATGGGCAATACAGACCCAAAATCGCCTGTTCAAGAGAAGCTGACGCTCCTGTTCGATGAACTGTCGGCCACCCATCCGAATGTCGCTCAAGGATATATTTTCGGCTCCGAACTGGTGGATGGCAATAAGACGCTAATGATTGCTTTCCCTAGTTTCATTCTCGATATGTTTGCGGAGGAAGGCCTTCATTTGGGGGATTTGCTGGAACAGCCTGATTTTCATGTGCAGGGCGTCCGCGAGATGATGCAAACGAAGACAATCACTTATACGAAGCCGTATAAAGACGATTATGGAACATGGCTGACGGTGCTGTATCCGTTCCAGGACGGACAAGGAAATGTCATTGCTTACATGGGGATGGACATCGATGCAAGCTTGATTATGCAGGGACAGCAGAGTTTGCTTAAATACGCGTCGATTGCTCTTGGAGCAACCCTGCTGGTTATCCTTACTCTGCAATATGTCCTGATGAGAAGAACCTTTGCACCGGTGAAGGATTTGATGGCCGCGCTGGACAAGCTGAGCCAAGGGGACTTCAGCGTCCAGCTGAAGACGAGTCAGGACGAGCTTGGCCAGATCAACGCTAAATTCAATTCCACGGTAAGCAACATCAACCGTCTGGTAGCGACGATTAAGGATGTGTCGATCCAATCCGCAGAGCAATCCAAGGTGCTGTTCTCTACCGTGGAAGATAATCATGAGAGTTCACTCACGATTACGCATAATATCGAGGAAATCTCCGAGAAGGTATCCCTCCAAAGCAAATCGATTACGGAGAGCGCTACTTCTCTGGAGGATATCGCCTCTGGAGCGAATGTGATTGCCGGCAATACCTCCGCTGTATCGGAAGCTGCGATGCAGATGAAGGAGCAATCCGAGCAAGGCGGCGATAAAGTAGAGATGGTCATGACGCAAATGGGCTCCATACATAAATCGGTCAAAAATTCGGTCGATTCCATTGAGCAACTGCATAAGCGCTCAGGCGAAATTGAGGAAATTGTTCAGGTCATGACGCAGATTGCCACGCAGACGCAGCTCCTTTCTCTCAATGCCAGCATTGAGGCTGCCCGGGCAGGGGAAGAAGGCCGCGGCTTCGCCGTGGTTGCTAACCAAGTTAAGAAGCTGGCCGAGGAGTCCGCGAAATCTGCGGAACAGATTGCTGAGCTTGTCCGGCATATTCAGCAAGAGACCCTTCAGGCCGTCCAGGCAATCAACGAGGGTGAGCATAATGTTGCGGTCGGCATCGGCATTGTCCAAGAAACGGGAGAGCTGTTCGGCTCGATACTATCGGCTACCGATGCGGTAACCAGTCAGATTCAGGAGGTATCCGCGGCTACTGAGGAAATGGTGGCGGAGACGGAACAAATCACGGCGGCCATCAAGCAGCTTGCTGAACTGGCTGAGCGTAATGCGGCCGTGTCCGAGGAGATCAAAACGGGGGCGATGGAGCAGCGGAATTCCTCCAATAAAATAGTCAATGCCGCTGAACAACTGAATCAGATATCCGATAAGCTGGAGGAGCTCGTCGCCGGTTTGAAATTATAAGCACGGCGTTGTTCCAGGCATACGGGCCAGGCTCACTGGTTGTTAAATAGAGAGATCGCTTGAAGGAGTAGATACGATGAATACCATACTGGTAACGCAACAGAGCAGACAGTATTGGCTGGATGAACTGAAGCCTCCGTTGTCCGGTTTGGATATGTACACCGACTTTCCTAAACACGGACAGATCAGAGAGCTGCGCGAAACGACTTATGCACTGGATTTAAATATGAAACAGCTGAACGCTGTGCTAAGGGGCACGGATGAGCTGCGGGCATGGATGATCGCCTGCTATTGCGTGTTTCTGCGTAGAATGACGGGTGAGCAGGAGTTGATCTTCGGCGTGCGATGCAGCCGGGGTCATCTGCTGCCAGTAAGGATATTACTCGAGAGCCACAGCCAATTTTGCGACCTATATAAGCAAATTACGGACAAGCTTGTTCAGGCTGAGGCGGCCAGTATGCCGTTAGAGGAAATTGAGGGCATTACTGGCCCCATTCCCGAGCTGGAGGCGGTTTATGGCCGGAATGAAAGCAGCAGACCGGGTTTGCTTCACTGGGATGTGAGGGTTGAACAAGGTCAACCGCTGATTCATATTGCTTATCCGGGCAATTTATTTAAGGAAACGACGATTCGGAGATATGGCGCGCTATTTCAACAAATCGTCGATGCTGTGCTGGCGGATGAACATGTCGTAGTCGGCAGGATTCCTTTGTTGACGGAGGAAGACGTCGAGGCGTATGCCCGGCTGAATGACACCGCAAAGGCGCTGCCAGAGGCGGCCAGCATTCCGGAGCTGCTGGATTTGTCTATGAAGCGGTTCGCTGATCGGATCGCCCTGTCGTCCGGCCAGCAGGAAATAAGCTATGCGGAGCTGGATATAGAATCGGACCGGGTGGCGCAAATGCTGCTAAGCGCTGGGCTCGTTCCCGGCAATTTCGTGGCAATCTTTATGGAGCGGAGCCTGGAGGCAGTCATCAGCATGCTCGGTGTACTGAAAGCCGGCGGGGCCTACGTTCCGCTCGATCCCGAGCATCCCGACGACCGGAACGCGTATATTATTCAGGATACCTGCTCGGCTATTGTCCTGACGAAGAAGCAGTATGCATCTAGAGTGGCCTCCCTGCTGGAAGAGCAAGAGAGGTGGCCTGATCGGGAGCAGAGCCGGCCAGCATATCAGGTCTTTTGCCTGGATGGCAATCTCAGCGATTACCCGGCCAAGCCAGCAAGGGTGGCGGTTGGAGCAGCTGATATCGCCTACGTGATTTATACTTCAGGCACAACGGGCAGACCAAAGGGAGTGTTGATTCCGCATGTCGGCGTGATCAACTTAGCTGCTGCTACGGTGGAGCAGTTGGGGCTCCATGAACGGGACGTTATTTTGCAGTATTCAACCTTTAGCTTCGATGCTTCGGTCTACGATATTTTCAGCGCTTTGCATGCGGGCGCTCGGCTGCATTTATTATCGGGGGACGAGCGGTATTCGGTAGAAGTATTCACGGCGGCGATCGAATACACGGGAGCAACGCGTTTCGGTATATTGCCTACGGTTTTCTTTAATCAGTTATCCACCTATTTCAATGAGGAAGAGGCCGATAAATACAAGTCTATCCGCAGCCTCGTCATCGGCGGGGAGGCTCTTGCGGGAGCGGCCGTACGGGCATTCCAGAAGAAGCTGAAGCATCGTCCGCTCATCGTTAACGCCTACGGGCCAACGGAAGCAACCGTAGTCACAACCGTTAACCCTTTCGAGGATATAGTGCCGGATTACGTTTCTACGATAGGCATTGGCCGCCCTATTGCGAATTATGAAATATTAATCGTGGATGAGCATAACCAGCTTTGCCCTCAGAATGTAGCGGGAGAGCTGCTGATCAGTTCCGTGGGATTGGCTCGTGGTTATTTGAACCAGCAGGACAAGACGAATGAAGCGTTTATCCTCGACCCCGTTCATCCGGAATCCGGCAAAAGATACTACCGCTCAGGCGACCTGGTTCGCCTGCAGAATGATGTTATCGAGTATATGGGGCGCAAAGACCTTCAGGTGAAAATTCGGGGATATCGGATAGAAATCGGAGAAATCGAGGATAATTTGGCGAAATATGAAGGCATCAGGGATGTGGCGGTCATCGCCAAGGACGGTGCGGACGGCTCCAAAATGCTGGTTGCCTTCTATACCTCACGGGACGGAGGCGGGCTAAGCCGGAGTGAGCTGCAGTCGTTTCTGAAGAGCAAGCTGCCAGCATACATGGTTCCGAGCCACTTCGTTCCGATCGATGCAATGCCTGTGTCGCCTACCGGTAAAATCGACCGCAAGCAGCTGGCGTTCTTTGAATACGATATGCAAGATGAAGAAGAGACGGACTATAACCCTCCAGAAAATAAGCTGCAGCTGGAGATTTCGGCTGCCTGGGAAAAGGTGCTTGGCCGGATCCGGATCGGCATACACGAGGACTTCTTCGAGGCGGGGGGGCATTCTCTGAAAATACTGGAAGCCCTCGTGCTGTTAAAACCGAAATACCCCGGGCTGAGAATTGGCGATTTCTTTGCAAATCCGACGATCGCGATGCTGGCTAAACGAATAGCGTCCCTTGCGGTTGACCAGGGCACAGGCATATCGGTCGGAGTGGAAGGCACTGAGCTTGTCGACTTGGCGGAGCATCCTCTGCAATTTGGCGGGAAGGGTATTGCGGAGGCTTCGTACAGCCAGCAGCATATCCTGCTGACGGGGGCTACCGGATATCTCGGCTCCAGGCTTCTGCATGAGCTGCTGGAGCGGAGTGAGGCCATGATCTACTGCTTGATTCGTCCTGTTAGCGGAAGTCAGCCTTATGAACGACTTCAGCATGTCATGACGGCCTATTTCGAGGATAATAGCGCAAGCAAAATGGAGGGACGCGTAATTGCTGTAGCAGGCGATTTGCAGCAGGATAACTTGGGTCTAAACGGCAGGGAATACGCTCTCCTGCGGGAGCAGATTGACTCGGTGGTGCACTGCGGTGCGGAAGTGCGGCATTTTGGGGAACCGGAATATTTTCGGCGTGTTAATGTCGACAGTACGGAACGCCTGGTATCGCTGGGGAAAGGAAAGGGCAACTTTCGTTTTCATTATATCTCTACGATCGGTATTCCGGAGGATTTGGCCATGAGCGGACTGTGGGACTCTTTTACGGCAAGCGAGACATATGATTACTCCCTCAGCATTGACAATGTATACACGAACAGCAAGCTGGAGGCGGAGAAGCTGGCCGTTAGAGCATGCGAAGAGGACGGCGTGCCCGTTACCGTATATCGCGTAGGGAATCTGTCCTGCGATTCGAGGAGCGGAATCTTTCAGACGAACATGGACAGCAACGCATTCTACCGTATGCTTAAGGCGATGCTGCTGCTGGGCAAGGCGCCCCGCGTAAGCTGGCAGGTTGATATTACGCCGATTGATTACGCTGGTGAGGCCATAGCCACGCTCCTGCTGCAGGATCGAACCGCGGGGCGAATGTTCCATATATGTAATCCCGTGCAAATTTCATATGAAGATATGATCGACCAGTTTAGGGATTACGGCTACTACATCTCTTTGCTGGATTGGCCCGAATATGAAGCATGGCTGCTGGACTCCAGCCAGCCAAAGGATCAGAAGGGAACGGAGCTGGCGATGGCTCAATTGGAGGGAGACGGCGCTAAAAACTCCGTGTACCGCTTCAGTTGTCCGCAAACGCTGGAATATATCAGGGCAGCCGGCATCACTTGCGCCGCACCGGATCGCTTCTTATTCAAGAAGTTAATCGATCACGCGGTAAAGGTAGGATATTTCAATCCTCCGAAATGAATGCATGTAAATAGAAACGAAAGGCATAGGTACGGGAGATAGCCCAGTATCTATGCCTTTTTGCAATTTGTCGGAGAAGCGGCCGGTATTCTGGTTTGAATCACGATTTCTCTGGAAATGATAGAGAAGAGAGATTGGAAGGAGGCTTGTGCAATGCGGCAGATTATGCTGATTACGGACGGATGCTCCAATGTGGGCGAGAGCCCGGTTCTAGCAGCGGCTCTGGCCCGGCAGGAGGGAATCACGGTCAACGTTGTCGGTATCATCGACTATGGAACAATCGGGGAGCTGGGCAGCCAGGAAATTGCGGAAATCGCCAAGGCCGGCGGCGGAATGAGCCAGCTCACCGGAACGGAGCGTCTTGCCCAGACGATGCAAATGTTGACGCGCAAGACGGTGGTTCAGACGGTTCAGCAAGCGGTTAATAGAGAGTTGAGACAAATTTTGGGAAATGGGAGCATTGTAGATTTGCCTCCCGATCAACGTTCCCAAGTCGTCGATGTCATCGATGATTTTAGTGAAAGCAGTCCCCTGCAGGTTGCGCTGCTTATCGATGCCAGTGCGAGCATGAAGCCCAAGCTTGCCGCCGTCGAGGAGGCAATTCGCGACATGATGCTCAGTTTAGGAGCAAGGAAAGGACAAAGCCAGCTGGCGGTGTTTCACTTTCCGGGGCCAAGGGGCGAAGATGCTGTGCTTGATCTGGATTGGACATTGGATCTCGGCGGCGCCAGGTCGATCTTTCAGCGATTGGTAATGAGGGGCGCAACGCCTACCGGGCCTGCGATCAAGAAGGTGATGGAATTCTTCCGGTATGGTACACTGGATAGAAACGGAAAAGTGGCTTGGCCGGAGGAATCCGATGAAGGAGAAGGAATGCTCGGTGACTACGTCGTTTAAGCTGAATCTGCCGCAGGGCACGCTGATTACCGGCCGATGGAGAGGCGGACGTTACCTTATCCAGCGGCTGTTAGGCCAGGGAGCCAATGGGGTCGTGTATCTGGTGAAGCAGGTGGACAGCGCAAGGCTGTACGCGCTCAAAATGGGTTTCGATACCGTAGATATTCAGTCGGAAATTAATGTGTTAAAAGCTTTGCAGCGCCAAGGACGAAGACATCATCCCGTTAGGCGGGACAATTCTGGCTATTTGGTCGAGGTAGACGATTATTCTTTCCAGGGCAAGGAGATCCCTTTCTATGTGATGCGGTATATAAAGGGGGAACCTTTACGGGCCTTTCTTGCGAGGCGCGGGAGCCGATGGATGGATGCCGCCGGAATGAATCTGCTGCGGCAGCTCCGCCGCCTTCATGAGTCGGGCTGGGTATTCGGCGATTTAAAGCCGGAGAACGTTCTCGTGGGGACTTACGGGGAAGTAGAGCTGATCGATTATGGCGGTGTCAGCAGTATTGGCCGCAGTGTCAAGCAGTTTACGGAGTGGTATGATCGCGGCTTCTGGAATGCCGGAGGCCGGACGGCAGAGCCTTCCTATGATTGGTTCAGCTTTGCCGTCGTATGCATTCACCTGCTTGCCGAGCAGCCATTGAAGCATGCCGCAACGCAGCTGCCGCAAATGAGAAGCTCCGGCGATCTGCTTGATATCGTGTATAAAGCCCCTTCGCTGGCACCCTATAGAGAGTGGCTGCAGAAGGCGATTCAGGGGGAATTCCGCGATACGGCGGAGGCCTGCTTATTATGGAAGGAACTTGTGACGGCGTCCCGGCCGGAACCAGTGAAGAAGCCAACGACGCCGCGTTGGATCATTAGCGCTTTCGCAATATCTGTAACGCTGCTGGTTTATGCGTTATACATGGCTTTCCGGTTCTAATCCAAGAGTCTTGGATGAATTAGTTGGTGAGGTGGGAGACAATTGGACGATTACAGCATGTACCCCTTGGTGGAACGAGTTCGCCGTACCGGGGAGGAATACGGGTTGTGGTCTCCCGGAGATTGTATCGTTGTCGCGGTGTCCGGAGGACCCGATTCGGTCACGCTGCTTCATATTATGCATGCCATAGCCTCGCGGACGGATCAGAGGCTGAACCTCGTCTGCGCGCATATCAATCACGGGTTCCGGCCAGAAGCGTCTCGTGAGGAAGCGGAGTTCGTGCAGAGCCTGGCCAGGCAGCTTGATATGCCATTTGAATTAGCGAATCTGGATATCCCTACATATATGAAGGAATCTGGAAAAGGGGCGCAGCTGGCGGCACGGGAGAAGAGATATGAATTTCTGCATGCGGTAGCATGCAAATACGGAGCGGCTTCTATTGCCTTGGCTCATCATGCGGATGATCAAGCAGAGACGGTGATGATGCGCATCTTGCGCGGAAGCGGCACGTCCGGGCTTGCAGGCATGAGGCTGAAGCGGCGAGAGAAGAATGTGAATCTGATTCGACCCTTGCTACGGATTTATAAAGCGGAAATCCTGAAGGCTTGTCAGGATGCAGAAATTCCTTACCGCATAGATAGCAGTAATCTGCAAAATAAATATGTGCGAAATGCAATTCGTTTGGATGTGCTGCCATTTTTGGGGCAATATAATGGACAACTGGCTGAGTCGCTGAATCGTCTGGCAGACACGCTTGGCGAGGAAGATGATTATTTGCAGCAATTGACCGACCGGGCATATCAGGAGCTGGTCACCTCGGACGGTGAAGGCTTGGCCTTTCAAATCAAGCCGTTTGGCACCTTACATGCCGCTTTACAACGGAGGTTGATTAAACTAATATTAAATTATCTGCCTTTCTGCTTGGAAGAAAGCGATTTTGTCAAGATTGAACGTGTTCGTCAAGGGGCGATTCAGAGCGCTCCCACGACATGGAGTCTTGATCTCGGGGGTGGGCTGCAGTGTGTTCGTGAATACGACACCATCAGGTTTATACCTAATGCAGCGGGGGGGATTGACGACCTTCGCTATACATACCGCGTGGATTCCATTCCTGCGGAAGTTGAGATTCAGGGTTTAGGCACCAACCTGTTTTTTACGCAGACCGCGGCCGGGCAAGACGCTATGAGTAAGATGACGCACGGTAAAGACAGTGCTGTGTTTGATGCGGATGAGCTGGTCTATCCGCTTACAGTGCGTTCCCGTCAGCCGGGGGATACGATGAAAGTCATGGGGCTAAACGGCACCAAAAAGGTGAAGGACATCTTCATCGATGAGAAAGTACCTCCCTCTCTTCGTTCCCGCATACCTATAGTCACCGATGGCCAGGGCCGGATTATATGGATTCCCGGCATTCGCAGGTCTTCGATCGCTGCGGTTGGACAGCATACGTCCTCCGTCTTGTTGATGACTGTAGTACGGGATGCTGAGTAACTAGCATCGGGTTATCGCCGGGTTAAGACATTCATAGTATAACGTAGGAGGTCTACTTATTTTGCAGAACGACATTAAGGAAATTTTAATTACCCGGGAACAGATTCAGGATAAAGTAGCAGAACTAGGACAGCGTCTTAGTGAAGAGTATGCAGGACGCAATCCGCTCGTCATTTGCATTCTGAAGGGCGCTTTTATTTTTATGGCGGATCTCGTTAAAGAAATTACCGTACCGCTTGAGCTTGATTTCATGGCTGTATCCAGCTACGGAGCATCAACGAAATCGTCCGGCGAAGTCAAGATCATCAAGGATTTGGATACCTCTGTGGAGGGACGCGATGTTCTGATCGTAGAGGATATTATCGATAGCGGCCTGACTCTCAGCTATCTGGTGGATGTTCTGGAGCGGCGGAAGGTCAGTTCCGTCAAGATCGTTACTCTGTTTGATAAACCGGCTGGACGCACGGTCGACTTGGAGGCTGACATGTCAGGATTCGTGCTTCCCGATGAATTCGTTGTCGGTTATGGGCTTGATTATGCCGAGAAATACCGTAACCTTCCTTACATCGGAGTTTTGAAGCCAGAAGTGTACAAGAGCTAAAGCCCATATCTGGCCTTTGGCCGAACATCGCCTGCGACTTTTTTGATAATGAGTAAGGGACTATGGTAAAATAACTTAAGTTGTTTTGAGAGGAGGCAGGGGATGAATCGGTTCATCCGGAATTCTGGTTTTTATTTAATACTTTTCTTAGTCGTGGTGGGCATCGTCCAAATCCTAACCGGCACAAATGAAACGGCCGACACCCCTAGATACGATCAATTGCGTCAGCAATTGAAAGCCGATAACGTCCAGGAAATGACAGGGAAATTTGACGGTTACGCTTACTTGGTAACCGGTAAATATAAGCAAGCCGTCGGAGAGAGCAAAACGACGAACTTCACGACTTATATTCCTTACGACCCGAATGTGTTGAAGGAAATCGTGGATTTAAGCGAGCAGAACGGCTTTCAGCTGAACTGGAAGAAGATGCAGGAGCAGAGCATCTGGCTGACGTTCCTGACTTCACTGCTGCCGCTTGCGATTATGTTTATTCTGTTCTTCTTCCTGTTCAACCAGGCGCAGGGTGGCGGCGGCAAAGTCATGAACTTCGGCAAGAGCCGGGCGCGTCTCTACAACGAGGAGAAGAAGAAGGTGACGTTTGAGGATGTTGCCGGGGCGGATGAGGAGAAGCAGGAGCTTGTCGAGGTTGTCGAGTTCCTGAAGGATCCACGCAAATTCTCCGCTGTTGGGGCACGTATTCCTAAGGGGGTACTGCTCGTAGGTCCTCCGGGTACCGGTAAGACACTCCTTGCCCGTGCGGTTGCGGGTGAAGCCGGCGTTCCGTTCTTCAGCATTTCCGGTTCTGACTTCGTGGAAATGTTCGTTGGTGTCGGTGCGTCGCGGGTACGGGACCTGTTTGAGAATGCGAAGAAATCAGCTAGCTGCATTATTTTTATCGATGAGATTGATGCTGTCGGCCGTCAGCGTGGCGCTGGCCTAGGCGGCGGTCATGACGAGCGGGAGCAGACGCTCAACCAGTTGCTCGTTGAGATGGATGGATTTGGAGCAAATGAAGGCATTATTATTATTGCGGCAACGAACCGTCCGGATATTCTGGACCCGGCGCTGCTGCGTCCGGGACGCTTTGACCGTCAAATTACGGTCGATCGTCCAGATGTAAAAGGCCGCGAGGCAGTACTTAAGGTACATGCCCGCAACAAGCCGCTGACGAATGATGTCCGGTTGGATATTATTGCGAAGCGTACGACAGGCTTTACGGGTGCTGATCTCGAGAACTTGCTCAATGAAGCGGCACTCCTGGCGGCACGTCGCAATCGCAAGGATATTTCGATGAGAGAGGTTGATGAAGCTATCGACCGCGTCATCGTAGGTACGGAGAAGCGCAGCCGCGTCATCAGCGATCGTGAGAAGCGGATCGTTGCTTACCATGAAGCAGGCCATACGATTGTAGGCTACTTCTTGGAGCATGCGGACATGGTGCATAAGGTAACTATTATTCCGCGCGGACGTGCGGGCGGATATGTCATTATGCTTCCGAAGGAAGACCGGATGCTTGTCACGAAGCAGGAGCTGCTTGACAAGGTAACGGGCCTCCTGGGCGGCCGTGTGGCTGAGGAGTTATTCATCGGCGAAATCGGTACTGGAGCATACAGTGACTTCCAGCAAGCGACAAGCATCGTGCGCAGCATGATTGTAGAATACGGTATGAGCGAGAAGCTTGGACCGATGCAATTTGGCACATCGCAAGGCCAGGTATTCCTGGGTCGCGATATCGGCCATGAACAGAACTATAGCGATCAAATCGCCTATGAAATCGATCAGGAAATGCATCGTTTCATCACAGAGATGTATGAGCGGTGTAAGCAGCTTCTGACCGAGCATTCCAAAGAAGTGCATCTTATCGCGCAGACTTTGCTCGAGAAGGAGACACTGGAGCTAGATCAAATCAAGCAACTGATCGAGCATGGGAAATTGCTTGAGCCTGGCGAAGGCGGCGATAATTCGGGAGAATCGGGCGAACCGATCGTCGATAATATCGGTGATGTACGCGTTCGTATCCAAGGCAAGCCAGAGGACAGTTCCTCAGGCGCCTCGGGCATCCCAACCGGGGACATTCCTAATGATGTGCCTAATGGATCGGCGAATGATATTACAAGCGATCCGGTTGTGGATACGCCGGATGGAACAGTTAACGATCTGCCGAATGCTGACCGTCCTGATGGGGATGACCCAAACAAAGGCAACGGCAGCAATGGAAACAATAACCCGACAGTATAGTCGGCCGATTGCAAAATGAATCAGAGCAGCCCTTGGATAGTTTACCAGGGGCTGCTCTTTTTTGCCGTGCGTACGTGTATTAATAAGTTCTAGAGCGATTGAACAGTTCTATAACCACGAAAGGCGATTTGAAGGAGACATTTGCTTTATTGTTTAAGTCTAGCGAATCTCATCCACGCTATTTAACGGTAAAGCTGCTATTGGGAGCAGCATAGGGTGAATTAACGTTACCTGGATTCGTTACAGATCAAAAGGGGTTGATTCTAGATAAATAGCGATCGTGAGATTCGTTAAGAATTCTAGATTTGTGGCTGATGACTCGTTTTCAGCTTTGGCTCTCGGTTTCTTGGTCTAGAGTCTTCCCTCACGATGGCCTCGGTTAAGCTTGACGTATCTGATCTTAGTTTGGCCGTATGGTATCGGCTTTGGCCTGACGTCTCGCTTTCCGAACGAACTCCCGGTTTTTGATCTAGTCTTGCTCTGATCCCGGGGAGCCTGCAGGTTCGGTACAATAGTTTAGTTTGCTGCTTTCGACTAGCAACTGCTGTCAGAGAGACGCAAGTCAGCGCGCGTTGGAGCTATGGTTTGCTAGTGAGATTGGCGAAGGAGCATTTGCTAAGAAAGGTTTTTGGCAGCCAGGCGAGAATAACCAAAAAATCAGACCATAATCCTTTAAATTTAATGTATTAGGGTTCAGGTCGATTGACAGGGATACCGACCTTGTGTAAATTAGTTGTTAAACAACGTAATGTGACAATGGAGTGAACCTATCGGTATTTTCGTGAATAAGAACGTACCGAATTTCACATCCTCGGCAACTACATGGCAAGCAACGTGAAAATTTATACGTTCTTCTTAGCTGCCAGGGAGTTATGATGGATTATGACCAATAGTGCAGGCATGCAAAATCCCGCTATATAGATAGAAAAGGCGGAAGAAGGATTAAGGGGGAGGATCATCGTGGAAGCTCTGGCATTAGAGCGGAAAGCGGAAATGAACCGCGAGCTGCGGGAGAGATTGCTGCAGTTGAAGAAGGAACGTAATGCAATTATTTTAGCGCATTACTATCAGCGAGATGAAATTCAGGAGGTTGCCGATTTCCGGGGCGACTCTTTCCTGCTGGCTCAGAAGGCTGCTTCGACGGATGCAGATACGATCGTATTTTGCGGCGTCCATTTCATGGGGGAGAGCGCAAAGATTTTGGCGCCAAACAAGACGGTGCTGATTCCCGACGAGCGGGCGGGCTGTCCGATGGCGGATATGGTCAACGTGGATGGCCTGCGCAAATTGAAGGCACAGCATCCAAACGCCAAGGTCGTCACTTATATTAACTCTTCCGCCGAGATTAAAGCTGAGACGGATATTTGCTGTACGTCATCTAATGCGGTTAAGGTGATCAATTCGATCGACTCTGATGAAATCATCTGGGTGCCGGATAAAAACTTGGGTCACTACGTACAACAGCATACCGACAAGAAGATGATCATCTGGGAAGGCTACTGTAATACGCACGACATGCTAACCGTGAAGGACGTAGTAGAGATGAGGGCGAAGCACCCTAACGCGGAATTTGTTGTTCATCCGGAATGTCGTCCTGAAGTAGTTGCCATGGGTGATTTTGTCGGAAGTACGACAGCTATTTTAGAATACTGCAAAAATTCCAACAGCAAGGAATTCATCGTGGGCACGGAAGATGGAACCGGGTATCAATTGCGTAAGGATAGTCCGGACAAAACATTCCATTTCGCCACGAAGTTCCTCGTCTGTCCAAATATGAAAGTAAACAACTTGAAAAAACTGGTCAAATGCTTGGAGACGATGCAGCCGCAAATTTACGTGCCGCCTGCCGTAGCCGACAAAGCCAGAACTTCCCTAGAGCGCATGTTACAAGTCAAGTAGCATGCGCTACTCTCTTGTTCAAGATAGGTGACCTGTGTAATGATACCACGATATTTGGTTGATTTTGATATAAGTGAGCTGCCTGCCGTGGAGACGGACGTCATCGTGATCGGGTCAGGCATCGCCGGACTGTATACCGCTATTAAAGCTAGTGAGCGTCACCGCGTTATCATCATTACTAAGAAAGCACTGCTGGAGAGTAATACCCGGTATGCGCAAGGAGGCATTGCCGCAGTCATTTCCGAAGAAGATTCGCCGGAGTATCACAGACAGGATACGCTGATGGCCGGGGCAGGGCTATGTTCTTCGTCATCGGTGGATATTCTAGTCAATGAGGGGCCTGTCTGTGTGCAGGAGTTAATCACCCTTGGCACGGCTTTTGATGTAGAGAACGGAGAGCTGGCTTTAACACGGGAGGGGGCCCATAGCCACCGGCGCATTCTGCATGCCAACGGCGACGCCACAGGCTATGAGATTGTGCGTGCGTTATCCGAGCAGTTAGCCGGCCACTCTAATATAGAGATATGGAATGAGCATTTTGTCATTGATCTGATTACGGAGGGCAATGAGTGCATTGGGGCGCTGGTGCAGCGTCCAGATGGACAGCGAGTGTTCCTGCGAGGGCTGGCTACAATCCTGTGTTCCGGCGGGGCGGGCCAGTTGTACCGGTATACCACGAACCCTGATGTGGCTACCGGGGACGGGGTGGCTATCGCTTACCGGGCTGGAGCCGTTCTTCGGGATCTGGAGTTCATTCAGTTTCATCCGACTTCGTTATGTTATCCCGGCGCACCGCGGTTTTTAATATCCGAGGCGGTCCGGGGGGAAGGCGCAGTGCTTCGCAATGTGAAAGGAGAGCGGTTCATGGACAAATACCACGAGCTGCTGGAGCTTGCCCCGCGTGATATCGTAGCACGAGCCATTGTCAGCGAGATGGAGGAGACGAAGTCGAGCTTCGTCTTTCTGGATATAACACACGAGGCTCCTGAGACCATCAAGCACCGCTTTCCGACAATATATGATACTTGTCTCGGGTACGGGCTTGATATGACGGCCGACTGGATTCCTGTAGCGCCTGCTGCGCATTATATGATGGGAGGAGTCCGTACCGGGCTTCACGGAGAGACGAGCGTGCATCGCTTGTTTGCCTGCGGCGAGGTATCTTCGACAGGAGTTCATGGCGCAAACCGGCTGGCGAGCAATTCGCTGTCGGAAGCAATCGTATTCGGGCGGCGTATCGTTGAACGGATCTCGGAGCTGTCTCCTCTGGAGAGAACAGGCGAAGGCATACATTGCCAAGAGGCTCGCGAGGATGCCGTCGCATGGCCGATCGCAGAACGGCGGCTGGAGCTACAGAAGCTTATGGTGCGAAAAGCCGGTGTACGCCGCAGTGAAGAGGGCCTAAATCAAGGGCTAAATGAACTGCGCCGCCAGCTGCCAATATTCAATGCAGCTCTCCATACCCGAGAGCAGTGGGAATATGCTAATATGCTAACATGTGCCTTATTGCTGACTGAATCTGCGCTAGCCCGGAAGGAAAGCCGTGGCGGCCACTATCGCGAAGATTATCCGCAGCGGGATGATGCGGTGTGGAGGAAGCATATTTTGCAGCAGCGGGAAAAAGGAATGTTGGAGGAAATAGGCGATGATGTTTAACGGTTATAATGAAGGCTTGATGGAATCCATTCGCCAATGGCTGAAAGAGGACGTCGGCTCAGGCGATATTACAGCAGCTGTAACGATTCCTGCTGAGCATCAATCCAAGGGAATCATCCATGCTAAACAGACAGGGATTGCGGCGGGCATACCGATTGCTTCTCTTGTCTTTGAGATGGTGGATCCTTCGCTTACGTTTAATCCCTTGGTGCAGGACGGCGATACTGTAAGCAAGGGAACGGTGTTGGCCGAGGTGGAGGGCAGCACGCACAGCATTCTGACCGGAGAGCGGCTTGCCTTGAATTTGCTGCAGCGTTTGTCTGGAATTGCAACGCGGACGCGGCAGTATGTCGATGCGCTGCAAGGGCTGCCTGTACGGCTCGTGGATACGCGGAAGACTACGCCCGGGCATCGAATGCTCGAGAAATATGCAGTTCGTGTAGGTGGCGGTTCCAATCACCGCTTCGGGTTGTATGACGCGGTCATGATTAAGGACAATCATATTAAGGGTGCGGGTGGAATAGCCACAGCGGTACAGCGTGCGCGCGCGGCAATTCCTCATACGATGACGATCGAGGTTGAGACGGAGAATTTAGAGCAGGTGGACGAGGCCTTGTCGGCTGGAGCAGATATTATTATGCTGGATAATATGGCGCCCGAGCTAATGAAGGAAGCGGTGCGCCGGATTAAGGCGAGAGCTCCGCATGTGACGGTCGAGGCCTCGGGCAACGTATCGCTGCAGACGATCTACGGAATCGCCGACACTGGCGTGGATGTCATTTCCGTCGGAAGATTGACGTATTCCTTTGACAGTCTGGACATTAGCCTGGATCTGAATGAGAAGAAAGAGGGGTAAGGCAGCATGTTCGTTGTGGTAGATGTAGGCAACTCGAATATCGTACTGGGAATCTACAAGGGCCGAGAGCTGCTTCACCATTTCCGACTAAGCACCAACCGGCAGTCTACGGCCGATGAATATGGGGTTAAGATTCATAATTTGTTTCAAATGTCCAAGATCGCAGTAGGCGATATTGAGGGGGTCATCATTTCCTCGGTTGTCCCTCCATTGATGCATGTGCTCGAAGAGCTGTGCGAGAAATATTTGCGCAAGAAGCCGCTTATCGTCGGACCGGGCATCAAGACGGGACTTAATTTGCGGTACGAGAATCCGCGCGAGGTCGGCGCGGATCGCATCGTCAACGCTGTGGCCGCGGTAGAGCAATATGGTGGTCCGCTCGTTGTCGTCGACTTTGGAACGGCCACGACCTTCGATTGTATCGATGCTGCCGGCAATTATTTGGGCGGGGCCATTGTGCCGGGCATCGGAATTTCCACAGAAGCGCTGTATCAGCGCGCTTCCAAGCTCCCGCGGATCGAACTGGAGAAGCCGAAGAAGGTCATCGGCCGCAATACGGTCCATGCGATGCAGTCGGGTATTATTTTCGGGTATGCGGGGCAAGTGGATGGCATCGTGAACCGGATTCGCCGGGAGATGCATGCCGAGCCTAAGGTCATCGCAACCGGAGGGCTGGCAGAGCTTATTGCCAGCGAGGCAGAATCGATTCAGGAAGTGAACCAGCTTCTTACCTTGGAAGGGCTGCGTATCATATACGAGCGTAATCAGTAAGAGACAGGCAATAATAAGTGCAGTTTGTCAGTGAGTAGTCATTACATCCAGAAAAGGAGGCTTCACTTCTATGGGAACGGAACAAGAAAAAGACCGCTTAATTCGCGGGACGGCCATGAACGGCAAAGTACGAGCGTTTGCCGTCCGCACGACTGCGCTGGTTGAAGAGCTGCGCCGCCGTCATGATACTTATCCTACAACAACAGCGGCGATGGGGCGGACTGTAACGGCAGCAACGATGATGGGCGCAATGCTGAAGGGGGATGAGAAGCTTACCGTTCAGGTAAAAGGCGACGGGCCAATCGGTCAAATCATCGCTGATGCGAATGCAAACTGCGAGGTTCGCGGCTATGTCAAGAATCCGCATGTACAGCTGCCGAGCAATAGTCAGGGCAAGCTCGATGTAGCCGGAGCGGTCGGAACGACGGGTTTTATCCATGTAACCAAGGATCTTGGGCTTAAGGAGCCTTACCGGGGAAGCGTTCCGCTGATTTCCGGCGAGCTTGCCGAGGATTTCACCTATTATTTTGCTGTCTCGGAGCAAACTCCGTCTGCCGTTGGATTAGGCGTTCTGGTCGATACAGATTCTTCGGTCATCGTGGCTGGCGGCTTCATCATTCAGCTGCTGCCTGGGCTGAGCGATCAGGAGATTGACGTGATTGAGCGGGCCATCGGCCAGCTTCCTCCGGTTACCTCTCTTCTGGATCAGGGGCTGGAGCTTGAGGAGCTGCTAGGCTGGATCGTGCCGGACTTTAAGCTGCTGGACGAATCGGAGGTCGTATTCGCCTGCAATTGCTCGTTAGAGCGCGTTGAACGAACGCTGGTTAGCCTGGGTCACAGCGAGCTTGCCGAGATGGCCGAGGAGAATAAAGAGATTGAAGTCGTTTGTGACTTCTGCAACGAGGCTTATAGTATAAGCCCGGAGCGTATTGCCGAGCTTCAAGCCCAGACCAAATAATAAGGTCGAAATTGTTAAAATACTTTGCCAAGCCTAGGAAATTTCCGGATTGCGCAAAGTATTTTTTTCTATCCTTTCTTGACAACTGCCGCTGCTGATTGTTAAGATAATGAAAGAAGAATACCAACTTATTTACTCGGAAATAAATGAGGGCAGGAGAACCGCGGTAAATCCGACTCCTCTTTCGTTTTTTTACAACTAGATCACAGCTAGATTAGATTATCTGCAGCTTATTATTTTTATTACTCAGGGAGGTTTTCGTATGGCTAGAATCGTTAATAACGTAACAGATCTCATCGGGGATACACCGCTTGTTCGCTTGAACCGCATCGTACCCGAGGATAGCGCTGAAATTTATGTAAAGCTGGAGTACCAGAACCCGGGCGCAAGCGTGAAAGACCGTATTGCGATCAGCATCGTGGAAGAAGCTGAGAAAGCGGGCAAGTTGAAGCCGGGCGGTACGATCATCGAGGCAACCAGCGGAAACACCGGTATCGGACTGGCGCTTGTTGCCGCTGCTAAAGGATACAAGGCGGTTATTGTTATGCCTGAAACGATGAGCATTGAGCGCCGCAACCTCCTGCGTGCTTATGGAGCCGAGCTGGTCCTCACTCCAGGGGCAGAAGGCATGAACGGTGCCGTTAAGAAAGCTGAACAAATTTTGTCTGAAAATCCGGACTATTTCCTGGCCGATCAATTCAGAACGCAAGCTAACGTGAAGATCCACCGCGAGACGACAGGTCCGGAAATTGTTGAAGCGATCGATTCGCTTGACGGCAAGCTGGACGCTTTCGTGGCAGGAATCGGAACGGGCGGCACGATTACCGGTGCAGGTGAAGTGCTGAAGAAGCGTTTCCCTGACATTAAAATTTACGCCGTCGAGCCGGCAGCTTCGCCAATTCTATCCGGCGGCAAACCCGGACCGCATAAGATTCAAGGGATCGGCGCCAACTTCGTACCTGAAATTCTGAATCGTGAAATCTACGATGAAATCATCCACGTAGAGAACGAGGAAGCATTCGAGCAAGCGCGTAAAGTGGCTAAAGAGGAAGGCATCCTTTCCGGAATTTCTTCCGGTGCAGCCATCTTCGCTGCGCTTAAAGTAGCCAAACAACTTGGCAAAGGCAAACGCGTAATCGCAGTCGTTCCAAGTAACGGCGAGCGTTACCTGAGTACGCCGCTCTACAATTTCGAAGCTTAATTTCTAGCTGCGGCTTGTATATATTGAGTCAACCCCCAACCGCTTGCATCAGACGGTGTGGGGGTTGTTGCTTGTTTTATGATTGTTTTGCTGCATGTTATTGGGGATGTTCAACGGAATAAGGTTCTAGTATACTAGCTAGCAACAAGAACGCATCAAGGGCTGGAGGTAGTGACATAGTATGATTACCATTACACGATGGGAGCAATGGGAGAGCTGGGCAGCGGAGGGCTGTTGGACGATGCTGCCCTGCGCCGTCAAAATGAAATCGGATTCCCGTCTGCCGGGCGACTGGGCGCAGGCCTGGAACACAGCGGGGCCATACTCCTTTGTGTTAGAGAGCGGCAAGGACGGCCGCTATACCTTTCTCGGTTTGGACCCTTTGTCAGTCATAAGGGGAAAAGGAACTGTTGCACAAATCGAGGACACCTCCACGGGCCATATCGTAGAAGTTGAAGGACGTCCTTTGGACGTGCTGCATGAATGGCTAAAGCCATTTAAGTCGCCAGCGGTACCTGGACTGCCTAAATTCAGCGGAGGCGGTGTAGGATATCTCAGTTATGATGTGGCCCGCTCTTTGGAGCGTCTTCCTGTGATGGCAGAGGATGACCTCCGAATCGACGATTATATATGGATGCGCATGGAAGAGCTGTGGGTGTTCGATCATGAGCTGGAAGAGGTATACGCAATCGTCCATTGTCCCGTTGGAGCAGAGCAGTCTGCAATGTCACTGGCCCAGGCCTTCGAGAAAGCGAAGCAGCGGGCATCACTGATGCTTGATCGCTGGAATGAAATCATCCATGAGGCCAAACACGGGACGATAGCTGAGAAGACAAGGGGCCGCCGTATGGCGTTGGCGGATAGAGATGTCTCATCCCCCGAGTGGGATGACATTTTGGAGCGTTCCGCTTCCGTTTCTTTTGCCCAAGACGATTTCGAAGCGGCGGTACGCCGGGTACAGGAATATATAGCGGCGGGAGATGTATTTCAGGTGAATTTGTCATTGCGCCGAGGGCTTCCGCTTCCAGTTTCGCCAGAGGAGATTTACGAATGGCTGAGGCTGCTGAATCCTTCTCCATATATGGGGCTTCTCCGATTTCCCGATTTTCAGCTTGTCTCCGTTTCGCCAGAGCTCCTTGTGAAGCTGGAGCAGGGGAAGATGGCAACACGTCCTATCGCCGGCACAAGGCGCCGGGGCGCTACACCGGAGGAGGATGAGGCCATGGCCCAAGAGCTGCTGAGCAGCGAGAAGGAGCGGGCGGAGCATATCATGCTCGTCGATTTGCTTCGCAACGATTTGGGTCGTGTGTCCAAGTTTGGTTCGGTCAGGGCCAGTGAGCTGATGGTTATTGAATATTACTCGCATGTAATGCACTTGGTCTCGCAGGTAGAGGGCCTGCTGGACGCAGGAAAGACGCCATTTGATGTAATTGCTGCTGTATTTCCAGGGGGAACGATTACCGGCGCTCCGAAGGTAAGGACAATGGAGATCATTGAGGAGCTGGAGCCTGTGACCCGCGGGCCGTACACGGGTGCTATGGGATGGATTGACTACAACGGAAATATGGAATTAAATATTATTATACGTACACTGGTCGTTAAGGATGGCGTAGGACATATTCAGGTCGGGGCAGGCATTGTAATCGACTCCGTGCCTTATCGGGAATACAGGGAATGCCATAATAAAGCCAGAGCTATAACGATGGCGGTCGGGTTAAGTCAGGAATTCGCCGCCGAAGGCCAAGGACAGGGGATGAAGTTATGATACTGGTTATCGATAATTACGATTCTTTTACGTACAATCTCGTGCAGTATTTAGGCGAGCTTGGGGAAGAAGTTGTTGTACGCCGAAATGATGAAATTGATTTGCAAGGCATCGAGGAACTGCAGCCGGATCACATTCTACTGTCTCCGGGTCCGTGCACGCCAAATGAGGCAGGGATAACTCTTGATGTCATTGACCGGTTCAAGGGCAAGATCCCGATTTTTGGCGTCTGCCTGGGTCATCAGGCTATCGGTCAAGCCTTTGGGGGCAAGGTCGTTCGGGCGGAGCGGCTAATGCATGGCAAGACCTCGCCGATTCGCCATAAAGGTGAATCCGTATTTACGGGGCTTCCTTCGCCGTTTACGGCAACCCGTTATCATTCGCTGATCGTGGAACGCTCCAGCCTTCCCGACTGCCTTGAGATTACCGCCGAGACCGAGGAAGGCGAAATCATGGGCCTGCGCCATAAAACTTATGCCGTGGAAGGGGTTCAATTCCATCCGGAGTCGATTATTACCGATCATGGCCATCAAATTCTCCGCAACTTCCTTAGCCGCAAGGTCGGGGCAGGGGTATGAATTATATCGGGGTGAACGGAGTTCCCACCCCATCCGCTGAAGCCGTGATATCCGTAATGGATCACGGCTTCATGTACGGTATGGGGCTGTTCGAGACATTTCGGACGTATGGGGGGCAGCCTTTTCTTCTGGAGCGGCACTTGGAGCGGCTTCGGGGCGGTTGCCGGGAGTTAGGCATACGTTACGAGGCCCGGGAGGAACTGCTGCGATATGAAATCGCCTCATTGCTGAAGGCGAATGAGCTGCTGGATGGGTATATCCGGCTGACTGTATCGGCTGGCGCCGGGCCGCTTGGCTTGCCGCCGGAAGATTATACGGAGCCGTGCGTTATTATCTATGTGAAGCCATTGCCGTCCTTTGATTCGGGGCTGTACACCCATGGCAAGCAATTATGGCGTTTATCTACGCCTCGCAATACCCCTGAGGGGAAGATCAGGCTCAAGTCGCTTCACTATATGAATAATATTCTCGCCAAGCGGGAGCTGGAGGGACTTATCAAAAATGCCCATCCAGGAGGAGTACCTGAGGGATTGCTTTTGACGGCCCAAGGACATTTGGCGGAAGGAATCGTCAGCAATTTATTTTTTGTGCGCGAGGGGACATTATATACACCGGAGATTGGGACCGGCATTCTGCCGGGAATTACTCGCTCTTTCGTGTTAGAACTTGCGGAGCGGCTAGGGCTGTCGTATATAGAAGGATGCTATACCTGGGATGAGCTGGTCGCGGCGGAAGAAGTATTTTTGACCAATTCGATCCAAGAGCTGGTGCCAGTGACGGCATTGGTTGAGCCGGGGGGGGCGAGATATTCGGTCGGGGACGGAATGATTGGTCCCGTTACGGAAATGCTTTTAGATAGTTATAGAAGTAATTGCGGTGTATAGATAGAAGGGGGACGATAACATGCAGCCTACGCTATATCAGCGGACTTATCAATGCGGCGAAACCGAGCTGAAGCTTGGTGAACGAACTTTGATTATGGGTATTTTAAATGTAACTCCGGATTCTTTCTCCGATGGTGGACGGTATAACGAGGCGGAACGGGCGGTTGCCCATGCTTTGGAAATGGTTCGTGACGGGGCTGATATCATCGATATCGGCGGGGAATCGACCAGACCGGGCCATGAGCCTGTATCGCTGGACGAGGAGCTGGAGCGGGTGGTCCCTATCGTAGAAGCGATCCATCGCGAAGCTCCCCATATTCCTATTTCGGTAGACACATACAAAGCGGAGGTAGCGAGACAGTCCCTTGCCGCGGGCGCTCATATGATCAATGATATATGGGGCTGCAAAGCAGACCCTCTCATGGCCGAGGTAGCGGCGGAGTTCCAGTCTCCCGTTATTTTAATGCATAACCGGCATGATCGGGATTACCGTGATTTAATGCAGGACGTAGAAGCGGACCTGCTGGACAGCATAGAGATCGCGCGGCGGGCTGGAGTAAGGGATGAGCAGATCATCCTTGATCCGGGGATCGGGTTTGTGAAGGACTATGAGGAGAATTTGCGTGTGATGAAGGAGCTGGATCGGCTGATGAAGCTGGGCTATCCTCTGTTGCTCGGTACGTCCCGTAAAAGATTTATACGAACCACGCTGGACTTGCCGGTAGACGAGCTGGTCATGGGTACCGCTGCGACGGTAGCTCTTGGCATTGCTCAAGGCTGCCAGATCGTACGGGTTCACGACGTGAAGGAAATCAAACAACTGGCCAAAATGTGCGATGCTATTATTTATGCTTAATTGTTTGCATGTAGCTTTGTGATTTGCCTTAGCTTGCTCTGACGCGTGAAATTGAGCTTGCTAAGTTTTGCCGGCTTTCGTGCCGGCTGCTTCTGGTTTATTTTATATGACGGAAAGGTTGGGTAATGGATGGATAAAATGGTGCTTCGGCGCATGGAATATTACGGATACCATGGTGTTTTTGAAGAAGAGCGCAAGCTCGGTCAACGCTTCTATGTCGATCTGGAATTAGAACTTGATTTGCGGGAAGCCGGACAGACCGATGATTTGAGCAAGACGGTGAACTATGCCGAAATTCATGAGCTGCTGCGGGGCATTGTCGAAGGTAAAAGCTTCAAATTGATCGAAGCCCTCGCGGAACATATTGCATCCTCGGTTTTGGACACTTATACTATGGTAGATGCGTTAACGGTTCATGTCACGAAGCCGCATCCGCCATTTGATATTCATTTTGAAGGTGTGACGGTGCAGTTGTACCGCTCTAGAAAGTGAGACGTGCGATGAATACACATCCGACCTCTGGAACTACAGAGGCTTATATTGCTTTAGGGGCCAATCTCGGCGACCGGGAAGCGACCTTGATGGAGGCGCTGGCTCGGCTGGATGCCCACTCGAAGATAGAGGTGCTCCGCTGCTCCCGTCTATACGAGACCGATCCCGTAGGATATCTCGATCAGCCTTGCTTCCTGAATATGACTGCAGCGCTACGGACGGCGCTGGGTCCTGAGGAGCTGCTGGTTGTCATGCAGCAAATTGAGCTTGAGCTGGGGCGTGAGCGCAAAATTCGCTATGGGCCGCGAACCGTTGATTTGGATCTGCTATGGGTAGAGGGGCAAGAGATAGACACCCCATTGCTGACGCTGCCACATCCGCGGATGATGGAGCGTGCCTTTGTGCTTGTCCCTTTGGCGGACATCGTTGCCGAGGAGGAGTCTTCCGGCTTATACCGGCGCACCCAAGAAGCTTTGACCAGCATGGATGGAAAGGAAGGCGTACGTTTTTGGAAAATTTGCAACTGGCGCAGCGAATCCGGGCTTACCGAAAACTAAAGGGGTTCACACAGCAGCAGCTTGCGGAGCGATCCGGCGTATCGCTAGCCGTCCTCGGAGCGATCGAGCGTGGGAACCGACGCGCAGAAGAACAAATTTTAATTAAAATTGTGGATGCTTTGGGCATTTCGATGTCTGAATTGAAATCCTCAGAATAAATTGACCCGCAGGGATAATGCTACAAATTGCGAGCAAGTTCGACAACAATATGATTAGGGAGGGATGTTATGCTGAAAATTGGCGATATTGAAATGAAGAACCAGGTCGTGCTGGCACCGATGGCGGGCGTCTGCAACCCTGCCTTCCGGCTGATTGCCAAGGAGTTCGGTACCGGCCTCGTCTGTGCGGAGATGGTTAGCGATAAAGCGATCATCCATGGCAACAAGCGTACGAGGGAAATGCTATTCGTAGACGAGCGGGAGAAGCCGCTTAGTCTGCAGATTTTTGGCGGGGATCGGGGTTCTCTGGTAGAAGCGGCCAAGGTTGTCGATCAGGAGACGAATGCCGATATCATCGATATTAACATGGGCTGTCCTGTGCCTAAGGTGACGAAATGCGATGCCGGGGCACGCTGGTTGCTTGATCCGAATAAAATTTATGAAATGGTGTCCGCCGTGGTGGATGCTGTCAGCAAGCCGGTAACGGTCAAAATGCGGATCGGTTGGGATGCTGAGCATATCTATGTGGTGGATAACGCCAAAGCGGTAGAACAGGCTGGAGGCAAGGCGGTCAGTGTACACGGCCGTACCCGGGAGCAGCTGTATACCGGCAAAGCCGACTGGAGTTACATTAAGCAAGTTAAGGAAGCTGTGTCTATTCCAGTCATCGGGAATGGCGATGTTGCGACACCAGAGGATGCGAAGCGTATGCTGGAGCAAACCGGATGCGATGGCGTCATGATCGGCCGGGGTGCGTTAGGCAACCCGTGGATGCTGTACCGGACGGTAGAATATCTGAAATCCGGGGAATTGCTGCCTGAACCGGATCCGGAAGAGAAAATCCGCATTGCAATCCTTCATATGGATCGTTTAGCCGCTCTCAAGGGGGAGAGCGTAGCAGTACGCGAGATGCGCAAGCATTTGGCATGGTACTTGAAGGGCATGCAAGGCGCGGCACGGATTAAGGATGTTATCATGGAAGAGACCAAGCGGGACGAGATGGTACGAATTCTCGAGAATTTTGTCGCTAATCTGTCCATCGAGAATGCTGAGGAAGCGGAATCCGCTTAATTTACGAAAATGATAATAAAAGGATGATTCGCAACGTAAACATCCTTCATGAAACGTTTACATTTGAAAATTGTACTGTCATTGACATTTCGAGAGGCTTCACCTATAATTTCTCAGTATAAATTCGCCTCAGGAGATAACTTCCACGACATGGGGTGGTCTGAGCTCCATGAGTTTGCATATGATATTCTCAAATGATGCGTGAATTTTCACGGCCGTGGCATGCGGCAACTCGGACCCTTGAGGGCTTGTTAGAGAATGGGTTAGATCCATCCGTGGCGGAAGGTATTCATATTGAAGGAGCCCATGACCGCGCGCATAGTGCGAAAATTATTTCCATGACAGGAGAATCGGTTGAGATGAGCGATAAAGAAGTTATTCTTACACAAGATGGTTTGAAGAAGTTGGAAGAAGAGCTTGAAAATTTGAAATCCGTGAAACGTCGTGAGGTTGCGGAGCGCATTAAGGTTGCCATCGGTTATGGCGATATTAGTGAAAACTCGGAATACGAGGATGCCAAGAATGAGCAGGCTTTTATTGAAGGCCGCATTATTACGCTTGAGAAAATGCTGCGCAACGCACGTATCATTAACAACGACGAAATCGATACGGACACGGTGAGCATTGGTTCGACGGTAACCGTAGAGGATTTGGAGTTCGGCGATACGATGGAATACGCCATCGTCGGTACGGCTGAATCCGATCCGCTGCAAAATAAAATTTCAAATGAAAGCCCAGTAGGCAAGGCGATCCTCGGCAAGCAAAAGGGTGCTATCGTCGATGTAACGGTCCCTGCGGGCGTGATTCAATATAAAATCGTAGATATTAAGAAATAGGGCGGTATTTTGAGTTGGAAGAGCTTCCCCAGGGGAGGCTTTTTTCACTGTTGTCGAATACTTTCCAGTAGTGAGCATTTATGCAAGATTCAGCTAATATAAGCTGTATAATAAGTTGTAGAAGGAGTGGAGTATCAACATGAGCGAGGAACACAACACTCAGGAGCAGGAAGTCGAAATCAGCGAGCTATTGCAAATCAGACGCGATAAATTGGACGAGCTGTGGAACCTGGGGATCGACCCTTTTGGTAAGAAGTACGTGCGTACTCATATGGCAGGTGCAATTCTGCAGGATTACGACAGCATGACGAAGGAAGAGCTTGAGGAGAAGAAGGTAGAGGTATCAGTTGCCGGACGGATCATGGCCAAACGGGGAATGGGGAAAGCAAGCTTCGCTCATATTCAGGATTTGAGCGGCAAAATCCAAATTTACGTCCGTCAGGATAGTGTCCCAGAAGTGAAGTATGCTGCTTTCAGCATTCTTGACCTAGGCGATATCGTAGGGGTGCGCGGTGAAGTATTTAAGACGAAGACCGGCGAGACAACCATTAAAGTGACCGATCTTGAAGTACTGTCCAAATCGCTTTATCCGCTGCCGGATAAGTACCATGGCCTGAAGGATGTTGAGCTCCGCTATCGCCAGCGTTATGTGGACCTGATTGTGAACCCTGAGGTACAGCAAACATTCATTAAACGTTCCCGCATAATCCAATCGATGCGCCGTTATCTGGATTCATTGGGATACCTGGAAGTAGAGACCCCGACACTGCATAGCATCGCCGGCGGCGCTGCGGCTCGTCCGTTTATTACACATCATAATGCGCTGGATATGGAGCTTTATATGCGAATCGCGATCGAGCTTCATTTGAAGCGTCTTATTGTTGGCGGGCTGGAGAAAGTGTACGAAATCGGCCGTGTATACCGGAATGAAGGTGTGTCTACACGCCACAACCCGGAATTTACGATGATTGAATTGTATGAAGCTTATGCGGATTACAAGGATATCATGGCGCTGACGGAGAATATGATCGCTCATATCGCCGAAGAAGTGCTGGGTACGAAGGTTGTGCATTACCAAGGGCATGAAGTAGACCTTACGCCGCAATGGCGCCGGGTATCAATGGTAGATGCTGTTAAGGAAGTTACCGGCGTAGACTTTGGCGTCCAAATGAGCAATGAGGAAGCACACCGCCTGGCGAAAGAACACAAAGTTCCGGTTGAGCCTCATATGACGTTTGGGCATATATTGAATGCCTTCTTTGAAGAATTCGTAGAAGAGACGCTGATTCAGCCGACTTTCGTCTACGGACATCCGGTGGAGATTTCCCCACTGGCGAAGAAAAATGAGGAAGATCCGCGGTTCACGGATCGTTTCGAGTTGTTTATCGTAGCTCGCGAGCATGCCAACGCATTTACCGAGCTGAATGACCCGATTGATCAGCGTCAACGTTTCGAAGCTCAGTTGATTGAGCGCGAGCACGGTAATGATGAGGCTCATGAGATGGACAATGACTTCATCCATGCGCTTGAATATGGTATGCCGCCAACTGGCGGACTTGGAATTGGTATTGACCGTCTGGTGATGCTGCTGACGAATTCTGCATCGATCCGTGATGTGTTGTTGTTCCCGCATATGCGTTCGGAATAATATAGATAGGAGCGAGCCTGGCTTAGAAAAGCCGGGCTCGTTTTGTCATGATGGAGAAATGCGCGCTGTGTTATTAAAGATACAAATAACGGAGTGGGGAATGGGCGAAATTGGAAGCATAAAAATAGGTACTAGGGCTTGCGCCTATATTGAAAAGATGGTATATTAAATATCCGGTCGTTAATAACAAGCTTTATGGTGAGCTTAAACAGCAACAAAAAATAAAGCTTGCAATTGATCGCCGGATGTTGTATGATAAGAAAGTTGCCGCTGAAACAATGGTAGCGAGTGAGAACAAAGTTGATCTTTGAAAACTGAACAACGAGTGAGCGGGTTTCACGGAAGTGAAATCTAAATAATAGAGTCAGATGCAAATCTGATCTCGTCAGATTCAAAATGAGCAAGTCAAACACCTTAGCTGAAAGAGATTTTACCTTCGGTAAAACTTTCTTTCACCTTTATTGGAGAGTTTGATCCTGGCTCAGGACGAACGCTGGCGGCGTGCCTAATACATGCAAGTCGAGCGGAGTTATTTTGGAAGCTTGCTTCCGAAATAACTTAGCGGCGGACGGGTGAGTAATACGTAGGCAACCTGCCTGTAAGACTGGGATAACTGCCGGAAACGGTAGCTAATACCGGATAAATCATTTCGCCGCATGGCGGGATGCTGAAAGACGGAGCAATCTGTCACTTACAGATGGGCCTACGGCGCATTAGCTAGTTGGTGGGGTAAAGGCCTACCAAGGCGACGATGCGTAGCCGGCCTGAGAGGGTGAACGGCCACACTGGGACTGAGACACGGCCCAGACTCCTACGGGAGGCAGCAGTAGGGAATCTTCCGCAATGGACGAAAGTCTGACGGAGCAACGCCGCGTGAGTGATGAAGGTTTTCGGATCGTAAAGCTCTGTTGCCAGGGAAGAACGTCTTGGAGAGTAACTGCTCTGAGAGTGACGGTACCTGAGAAGAAAGCCCCGGCTAACTACGTGCCAGCAGCCGCGGTAATACGTAGGGGGCAAGCGTTGTCCGGAATTATTGGGCGTAAAGCGCGCGCAGGCGGTCATTTAAGTCTGGTGTATAAACTCGGGGCTCAACTCCGAGTCGCACTGGAAACTGGGTGACTTGAGTGCAGAAGAGGAGAGTGGAATTCCACGTGTAGCGGTGAAATGCGTAGAGATGTGGAGGAACACCAGTGGCGAAGGCGACTCTCTGGGCTGTAACTGACGCTGAGGCGCGAAAGCGTGGGTAGCAAACAGGATTAGATACCCTGGTAGTCCACGCCGTAAACGATGAATGCTAGGTGTTAGGGGTTTCGATACCCTTGGTGCCGAAGTTAACACATTAAGCATTCCGCCTGGGGAGTACGGTCGCAAGACTGAAACTCAAAGGAATTGACGGGGACCCGCACAAGCAGTGGAGTATGTGGTTTAATTCGAAGCAACGCGAAGAACCTTACCAGGTCTTGACATCCCTCTGACCGGTCTAGAGATAGGCCTTTCCTTCGGGACAGAGGAGACAGGTGGTGCATGGTTGTCGTCAGCTCGTGTCGTGAGATGTTGGGTTAAGTCCCGCAACGAGCGCAACCCTTAGGTTTAGTTGCCAGCACATAAAGGTGGGCACTCTAGATCGACTGCCGGTGACAAACCGGAGGAAGGTGGGGATGACGTCAAATCATCATGCCCCTTATGACCTGGGCTACACACGTACTACAATGGCCAGTACAACGGGAAGCGAAACCGCGAGGTGGAGCGAATCCTATCAAAGCTGGTCTCAGTTCGGATTGCAGGCTGCAACTCGCCTGCATGAAGTCGGAATTGCTAGTAATCGCGGATCAGCATGCCGCGGTGAATACGTTCCCGGGTCTTGTACACACCGCCCGTCACACCACGAGAGTTTACAACACCCGAAGTCGGTGAGGTAACCGCAAGGGGCCAGCCGCCGAAGGTGGGGTAGATGATTGGGGTGAAGTCGTAACAAGGTAGCCGTATCGGAAGGTGCGGCTGGATCACCTCCTTTCTATGGAGAATCGTTCTCTGCAACGAGAACATTCAAATTTAGCTCACTCGTTGGTCAGTTTTGAGAGTTCAACTCTCAAATTGACGTAACTTTGAACGTCACCGAAGGTGATCGTTACAAAAGTTCCGTCCTTGATCCTTGAAAACTGGATAACGAAACGAAATTTGCGTTTTAGAAAATTCCTTTTAGCTGAACTTGTGTCAAAACAAGTTTAATTAAAAGTAGCTAGCGAACGTTTTGGGATAGGCGATCCTTTGGGAGTTACTTTCCACCTTGGTTGAATTTATTCGATCAGGAAAGTGACGGACAACAGAGCGAATAGCCCAAAATGAGAGCGAAATGGTTAAGCTACTAAGAGCACACGGAGGATGCCTAGGCGCTAGGAGCCGAAGAAGGACGTGGCGAACAACGAAACTGCCTCGGGGAGCTGTAAGCAAGCTTTGATCCGGGGGTGTCCGAATGGGGAAACCCGGCTGTGGTAATACGCAGTCACTCACATCTGAATACATAGGGTGTGAAGAGGCATACCAGGGGAACTGAAACATCTAAGTACCCTGAGGAAGAGAAAACAAAAGTGATTCCGTCAGTAGCGGCGAGCGAACGCGGATTAGCCTAAACCAGAGAGCTTGCTCTCTGGGGTTGTGGGACGTCTCACATGGAGTTACAAAGGAAGAGGTTAGACGAACAGGTCTGGAAAGGCCGGCCATAGAAGGTAAAAGCCCTGTAATCGAAAGTCTGTTCCCTCCGAGACGGATCCCGAGTAGTGCGGGGCACGTGAAACCCCGTATGAATCTGCCAGGACCATCTGGTAAGGCTAAATACTCCCTAGCGACCGATAGTGAAGCAGTACCGTGAGGGAAAGGTGAAAAGCACCCCGGAAGGGGAGTGAAAAAGAACCTGAAACCGTGTGCTTACAAGAAGTCAGAGCCCTATTGATGGGTGATGGCGTGCCTTTTGTAGAATGAACCGGCGAGTTACGTTCCCGTGCAAGGTTAAGGTGAAGAGCCGAAGCCGCAGCGAAAGCGAGTCTGAATAGGGCGACTTAGTACGTGGACGTAGACCCGAAACCGGGTGATCTACCCCTGTCCAGGGTGAAGGTGCGGTAACACGCACTGGAGGCCCGAACCCACGTATGTTGAAAAATGCGGGGATGAGGTGGGGGTAGCGGAGAAATTCCAATCGAACTCGGAGATAGCTGGTTCTCCCCGAAATAGCTTTAGGGCTAGCCTCGGTAGGACAGTCGTGGAGGTAGAGCACTGATTGGGTGCGGGGCCCGCCAAGGGTTACCAAGCTCAGTCAAACTCCGAATGCCATAGACTGATTAACCGGGAGTCAGACAGTGAGTGCTAAGATCCATTGTCAAGAGGGAAACAGCCCAGACCATCAGCTAAGGTCCCCAAGTGTGTGTTAAGTGGGAAAGGATGTGGAGTTGCACAGACAACCAGGATGTTGGCTTAGAAGCAGCCACCATTTAAAGAGTGCGTAATAGCTCACTGGTCGAGTGACTCTGCGCCGAAAATGTAACGGGGCTAAACACACCACCGAAGCTATGGCTTGATGCATTGCATCAGGGGTAGGGGAGCGTTGTATGCGGATTGAAGTTGGACCGGAAGGACTGGTGGACTGCATACAAGTGAGAATGCCGGTATGAGTAACGAAAAGATCAGTGAGAATCTGATCCGCCGAAAGCCCAAGGTTTCCTGAGGAAGGTTCGTCCGCTCAGGGTAAGTCGGGACCTAAGGCGAGGCCGAAAGGCGTAGTCGAAGGACAACAGGTTGAAATTCCTGTACCACCGTAATCCGTTATGAGCGATGGGGTGACGCAGTAGGGTAGTGACGCGAGCTGATGGATGCTCGTCCAAGCAGTGAGGCTGATGTGTAGGCAAATCCGCACATCGTAAGGCTGGGCTGTGATGGGGAGGGAAAATTTACAGTACCGAAGGTCATGATCTCACACTGCCAAGAAAAGCCTCTAGCCAGGAGAAGGTGCCCGTACCGCAAACCGACACAGGTAGGCGAGAAGAGAATTCTAAGGCGCGCGGAAGAACTCTCGTTAAGGAACTCGGCAAAATGACCCCGTAACTTTGGGAGAAGGGGTGCCCCGGTAGTGTGAATAGCACGAGGGGGCCGCAGTGAAAAGGCCCAAGCGACTGTTTAGCAAAAACACAGGTCTGTGCGAAGCCGTAAGGCGAAGTATACGGGCTGACGCCTGCCCGGTGCTGGAAGGTTAAGGGGAGCGGTTAGGGGTAACCCGAAGCTGTGAACCGAAGCCCCAGTAAACGGCGGCCGTAACTATAACGGTCCTAAGGTAGCGAAATTCCTTGTCAGGTAAATTCTGACCCGCACGAATGGCGTAACGACTTGGGCGCTGTCTCAACGAGAGATCCGGTGAAATTTTAATACCTGTGAAGATGCAGGTTACCCGCGACAAGACGGAAAGACCCCATGGAGCTTTACTACAGCTTGATATTGAACTTTGATGCGATTTGTACAGGATAGGTGGGAGCCTAGGAATCCGGAGCGCCAGCTTCGGTGGAGGCATCGTTGGGATACCACCCTGATCGTATCGAAGTTCTAACCTAGGACCGTGATCCGGTTCGGGGACAGTGTCAGGTGGGTAGTTTGACTGGGGCGGTCGCCTCCTAAAGAGTAACGGAGGCGCCCCAAGGTTCCCTCAGAATGGTTGGAAATCATTCGCAGAGTGCAAAGGCAAAAGGGAGCTTGACTGCGAGACTGACAAGTCGAGCAGGGACGAAAGTCGGGCTTAGTGATCCGGTGGTACCGCATGGAAGGGCCATCGCTCAACGGATAAAAGCTACCCTGGGGATAACAGGCTTATCTCCCCCAAGAGTCCACATCGACGGGGAGGTTTGGCACCTCGATGTCGGCTCATCGCATCCTGGGGCTGAAGTAGGTCCCAAGGGTTGGGCTGTTCGCCCATTAAAGCGGTACGCGAGCTGGGTTCAGAACGTCGTGAGACAGTTCGGTCCCTATCTGTCGTGGGCGTAGGAAATTTGAGAGGAGCTGTCCTTAGTACGAGAGGACCGGGATGGACGCACCGCTGGTGCACCAGTTGTTCCGCCAGGAGCATAGCTGGGTAGCTACGTGCGGATGGGATAAACGCTGAAAGCATCTAAGCGTGAAGCCCTCCTCAAGATGAGATTTCCCAATTAGTAAGACCCCTTGAAGACGACGAGGTTGATAGGCCTGAGGTGGAAGTGCAGCAATGTATGGAGCTGACAGGTACTAATCGGTCGAGGGCTTATCCAATTCCCTATATAGAAGTAGGGCTAACACGCAAATAAAGTTTCGTATCCAGTTTTCAGGTGATCAAGTCATCTGAATATGTTTGGTGGCAATGGCGGAGGGGTTCCACACGTACCCATCTCGAACACGACCGTTAAGCCCTCCAGCGCCGATGGTACTTGGACCGCAGGGTCCTGGGAGAGTAGGACGTCGCCAAGCAATGGAAGAAGCACTGCTGATCTTTGAATCAGCGGTGCTTTTTTGTTTTTACTAAGTGATGTTTGAATTGCATCAAACACGTTCTTACGGACAAGAGATCCGCTATTTGCTGTTCTTATGCGAAATCGGCAAGCCAACGGACACAGAAGACGCTATTCAGTGGAAATGCCCCTCAAAGCCATGGGTTTTACTCCAATAGGATCCTTTGTGTCCGTTAGGTCCGGAAAAAGCAGCATTTTTGCAAAATAGTGGAACCAGGGTCCGAAAGAGGTCAATCAAAATGAATGGCGAAAATATTTTATAGTTACGGACCGTATCGATCTATGCATTTTTGTCGTTTATATAAGTAAATAGAAAAATGATTAAGTGTGCAGGGAGGTGTAAAGCGTAATGAGCAGCAGGTACACAACGATGCAGCCAATTAGAACTCTAGAACAAATGAAGTCCGTTAAGGAAACGGAACTGCTGCAAGAACCAAAGCAGTTGGAGAATATGAGGCCCGTAAAAGGCACAGTAATTGTGCACCCATACAAACCTTCGCCGGAAACGAAGATCGTGCCACAAGCCAAACATTTGAAACAACCGATGCCGAAGCTGCATCAGGAAGCAAGATCCATGCAGCCATCAAAGGCACTTCAGCAATCCAATATCCGCCGGCAATCCCGACAATTGAAGCCAAGTCAACAATCCAAGCAACAACAACGATTAAACCCGCATATTCAACAGTCAAAGCAGCACCAGCAACCAAACCTTAACCTTGTGGGTGCAGATCAGCGATCCACTGCTAGCCTCCAATTGGAGACAAGGCATGACAGCTTTCTGGAATGGGTTCAATCTTATCAGCGGGCACTGAGTCAGTATTGCCGATCCTTAGTCGGTACATCCTGGGAGGCGGAAGATCTTGTCCAAGAAACATGGCTGAAGGTTTGGAGAATTTCTCTTGAAAAGGGCAGCGACTTCAGCGTCAATAAGTCGTACCTATACAAAATTGCTAACCATATATACATTGATGGACGTCGCAAAAATAGAACTAGCGCAGAATTGTATTCGATGGACCAGACAGCAGCTGATGAGCTCCAGGCAGATGAGGCGGATGTAGCCTCCCTCTGGACGGCTATGGAAACAATCGTAAACCGCCTCCCTATCAATCAGCGCATTACGTTAATGCTTATAGATGTATTTCGTTACACGGCCGCAGAAGCGGCGGAACTGCTCTCTACGACCGAAGGAGCTGTTAAAGCATTGCTTCACCGCGCCCGGACGAAGCTTAGATCGGAGCGAGAGAGTATGGAAACAGATAAAGGTTCACGGTTAGGAAAAAGAAGCGGCTCAGCACATGCGACCCCGCATAATGAGCAAATCGTATATGCGTACTTAAAGGCATTCCGGGAGCATAATCCACGGGCACTGCTTCTGCTAATGAACGAATCCACCGCGCTCGAGCAGCTACAGCCACCCGTTCTGCAAAAGCATAGGCAGGAAAATGCTCGACATCAGGATGATCTAAGAGCCGCGGCTTACAGGCAAACGTATGTATGGGCAGCAGCCTAAAGAAGGACGTTCATGTCTTAAATATTAATTATCCAGGGGGTTGATTAAATGAGTACATTTATCCCGTACGTCATCGAACAAACGAGCCGTGGAGAACGCTCCTATGATATTTATTCGAGGCTGCTTAAGGATCGAATCGTATTTCTCGGTTCGGCGATTGATGACCAGGTGGCCAATAGCATAACTGCACAAATGCTATTGCTTGCGGCTGAGGATCCCGATAAGGATATCCATTTCTATATAAATAGCCCTGGCGGTTCCACTTCAGCAGGGTTTGCCATTTACGATACAATGCAGTACATCAAACCTGACGTTCAGACGATTTGCTCCGGCATGGCTGCTTCTTTTGCGGCAATTTTACTGTTGTCGGGAGCTAAAGGAAAACGGTTCGCCTTGCCAAATAGCGAGGTAATGATTCATCAGCCGCATGGCGGTGTCCAAGGGCAAGCCAGTGACATCGAAATTAGCGCTAAACGGATTCTCCGTACCCGGGAGAGACTAAACGCGATTGCCGCCGAGCATACGGGCCAGTCGCTGGAGCGCATTGCCAAAGATATGGATCGGGATTACTTCATGTCCGCGCAAGAAGCAATTGAATATGGCGTCATCGATCAGGTGATTTCAAAGGCCGGGTAAGCAGGGCTTGTAAGAGAGCATTGTCTTTAGACAGTGCTCTTTTTCATATGCAAGGGTGGACGATTTTCTTAACTGGAATGATATTAGCGGCAATAGGGGAACAATAGATCGGCGGGAGAATACCGGAAAATAGTGTATTGTATCCCTCCCGTGGACACTCGTGTGTCTGTGAAAGTCTGGTGTAATTTCCTGGCGCTTGTCCTTGACAGGCTATATGCCCTTTGCTAAGATGTACAATAATATATTTTCGTAAGTGTCTTTCCGGCCTTGATATATAAGGGAATTCGGTCGACGAGGAATAGAATATAAGGGAGGAAAAACTAAGGTGTGGGAAAGTAAATTTGACAAAGAGGGCTTAACATTTGATGACGTGCTGCTCGTCCCTCGTAAATCGGAGGTCCTTCCGAAAGAGGTAAATTTGTCTACAAAGCTGAGCGATAAGGTTAAGCTGAACATGCCGCTCATCAGCGCCGGAATGGATACAGTAACGGAGGCGGCTATGGCGATTGCCATTGCCCGGGAAGGCGGCATCGGCATCATTCATAAGAATATGCCAGTAGAGCAGCAGGCTGAGGAAGTAGATCGGGTTAAGCGCTCGGAAAGCGGCGTTATCACAAACCCATTCTCCCTTACGCCGGATCGGTTGGTATCGGATGCCGAGGAGTTGATGGGCAAGTACCGCATCTCCGGTGTTCCTATCGTAAACGAGGAGCAGAAGTTAGTCGGAATTTTGACGAACCGGGATCTGCGGTTTGTGCATGATTATAACATCAAGATTAGCGAAGTCATGACGCACGAGAATCTGGTCACAGCTCCTGTGGGCACGACCCTTCAAGAGGCCGAAGTTATCCTGCAGCAGCATAAAATCGAGAAGCTGCCGCTGGTGGATGAATCCAACACACTTAAAGGCTTGATCACGATCAAGGATATCGAGAAGGCGATCCAATTCCCGAACGCGGCAAAAGATGAGCAAGGCAGACTGCTTGTTGGCGCGGCTATCGGCGTATCCTCCGATTCCTTTGTACGCGCGGAGGCTTTGGTTAAGGCAGGGGTTGACGTTATTACGGTTGATTCCGCGCACGGGCATCATATTAACATTTTGGACACAGTACGTGAGCTTCGCACACGGTATCCGGAACTTACAATTATCGCCGGCAACGTAGCGACTGGCGAAGCAACCCGCGATTTGATCGAGGCAGGCGCTTCTGTCGTCAAGGTAGGTATCGGACCAGGTTCGATCTGTACGACGCGTGTCATCGCCGGGATCGGTGTTCCACAAATTACCGCCGTATACGATTGCGCATCGGTTGCTCGCGAATATGGCATTCCGATCATCGCCGACGGAGGCATTAAATATTCCGGAGAGATCACGAAGGCTATCGCTGCTGGAGCACATGCGGTCATGCTGGGAAGCTTGCTTGCCGGTACGGAGGAAAGCCCTGGCGAATCGGAGATTTATCAAGGGCGCCGTTTTAAAGTGTATAGAGGGATGGGTTCCCTTGGAGCAATGAAGCAAGGCAGTAAGGATCGCTACTTCCAGGACGACGACAAGAAACTGGTGCCGGAAGGTATTGAAGGACGCGTCGCTTACAAAGGGCCATTGTCCGATACGGTTCACCAGCTGTTAGGCGGTTTGCGCTCAGGTATGGGATACTGCGGGACGGCTAACTTGGATGAGCTTCGAAACGATACGAAATTCATCCGTATTACGGGAGCAGGCCTTCGCGAAAGTCACCCGCACGACGTGCAAATTACGAAGGAAGCACCGAACTATTCCTTGTAAAAATAATCACCACACCACTATTTTCCAACACAGGCTGGGCGAATTCTGCCCGGCCTGTCTTTTTTTGCGTATTGCGCTGTGATAGAATAGATAAAGCAATCGAACATCGAACGAGTATATGAGGGGAGCTTTAAGTGCAGTGAAATTGAAAGAAAAGAAACCTAGAACATCGAAACGGCAAATCCTTCGTAAAAGCGTCGCCTCTGTTCTTTTATTGAATATGTTATGTCTATCTACGGTGCCGGCGATGGTTCTTGCTGAAGGTCAGCAAACCGAAGCGACGACGTCTACCAAACCTGTAGTAGAGCAAATCAGCTCTAGCATTCCATCCGTGGAATCTCTTGAACTTAATGTTAAATCTGCGATATTAATGGAGCCGGTATCCGGCCAAATTCTATTAAACGTAAACGGAGATACACCGCTGCCTCCGGCAAGTATGACCAAAATGATGACGGAATACATCGTTGCAGACTTAGTCAAGCAAGGAAAGTTTAGCTGGGACGACGTAGTTACCGTACGGGAGAACGCGTCAAAGACGATTGGTTCACGGATTTTCCTGGCGCAAGGCGACCAGCATACAATTCGGGAATTATACATTGCCATGGCGGTGGGATCGGCGAACGATGCAACAGTAGCGCTGGCTGAGCATGTCGCCGGTTCTGAGCAAGCATTCGTTAAGATGATGAATGACGAAGCCCAGCGCATGGGAATGACCAACACTTATTTTGCAAACTCTACAGGTCTGGATATTGGAGATATGCCTAAGGAGTTTCAGCCGGCAAATGACAAGGAAACGGTAATGTCGGCTATGGATGCAGCAATTCTTGCTAAATACATCGTGACTGACCATCCTGACTTTACTGAATTTACAACAATTCAAGAATATACGTTCCGCCCTCGCGACAAGAAGCCGATGGTGAACTGGAACTACATGCTCGAAGCGAACAAGAATGTAACCAACTTCAGACAATTTGCCTATGAGGGGATGGACGGTTTGAAGACCGGGCATACCTCCAGAGCAGGCAGCTGCTTTACCGGTACGGCTGAGCGGAACGGAATGCGGCTGATCAGTGTCGTTATGGGAACGCAGGCTACAAAGACGATGAAGGCCGAGGATGTACGTTTTGTTGAAACGCGCAAAGTGATGGATTACGGGTTCAACAATTTTGAAATTAAGCAGGTCGTTGCCCCTAAGGCGACGGTAGAAGGAGCCGAGACGGTTACCGTTAAGAAAGCGAAGAATGTGGATGTTCCTGTCGTTACGGATCAAGGCGTAAGCTTCGTTGTGCCTAAGGGTGCGGATATGAGCAGCCTGCAAGCAACGGTGTCTCTGAATGAGGAGACGGCTTTGGTGGCGCCTCTGAAGCAAGGAACAGAAGTGGGGACCGTGACGTACTCCTACAAAGTTCCGGGCTCTGACGAGCCTGTAGAGAAGACGGTGAAGCTAATTACCGCCCAGGATGCGGATAAGGCGAACTGGTTTAAGCTGTTTCTGCGTGCGATCGGGGATTTTTTCAAGGATTTGTTTAACGGAATCAAAAATCTTTTCTAGTAAGTGAAACATAAATCCCGAGTAAACGGGTTGTATATTTAGCGTAAATATTGTAAAATATCAAGTTAGATTATCGCTTGCGATATTGAGACAGAAGTAATGTTTATGGGGACAAGGTCTTGCGCCTTGGCCTCCTAACATGGGGATATATTTAGATTAAAATCGGGAGGCGTGGACATGGAAACAGGAACATCACGTGTAAAAAGAGGTATGGCCGAAATGCAAAAAGGCGGCGTCATTATGGACGTCATGAATGCGGAGCAAGCGAAGATCGCCGAAGCGGCTGGAGCAACGGCTGTCATGGCATTGGAACGCGTTCCTTCTGATATTCGTGCAGCTGGCGGCGTAGCCCGTATGGCTGATCCTACGATTATTGAAGAAGTCATGAAAGTCGTTTCTATTCCAGTTATGGCCAAAGCACGGATCGGGCATTACGTGGAAGCGAAAGTTTTGGAATCTCTCGGGGTAGACTATTTGGACGAGAGTGAAGTGCTGACGCCGGCAGACGAGGTGTTCCACATTGACAAGCGGGAGTTCACCGTTCCATTTGTTTGCGGAGCGAAGGATCTTGGCGAAGCGCTGCGCCGTATCAGCGAGGGCGCATCCATGATCCGTACGAAAGGTGAGCCGGGAACAGGCAACATTGTCGAAGCTGTTCGCCATATGCGCCTGATCAACAGCCAAATCCGTTCCGTACAGAATATGTCCAAGGATGAGTTGTATGCAGAGGCTAAGAACTTGGGCGTATCTTATGAGCTATTGCTTGAAGTTCATGAGAACGGAAAGCTTCCTGTCGTGAACTTTGCAGCTGGCGGCGTAGCCACTCCGGCTGATGCGGCGTTGATGATGCATCTTGGCGCTGACGGCGTATTCGTAGGCTCAGGTATTTTTAAATCCGAGAACCCTGAGAAATTCGCTCGTGCGATCGTTGAAGCTACAACGCACTATACCGATTATAAATTGATTGCTGAAGTGTCCAAGAACCTGGGCACGCCGATGAAAGGCATCGAAATTTCCAAATTGTCCCCGGCCGAGCGCATGTCGGATCGCGGCTGGTAATTGGCAGAGCAATCCCTTTTTTGAGTCAGATAGAAAGAAGGTTTCTCCATGAAGGTGGGAGTACTGGCGCTGCAAGGCGCTGTTGCGGAGCATATAAGAAGCATTGAGAGCACGGGAGCTGAGGGCGTTGCTGTGAAGCAGCCCGAGCAGCTCCTGGATATCGATGGATTGATCATCCCCGGCGGGGAGAGCACAACCATCGGCAAGCTCATGAGAAAGTATGGCTTCATCGAAGCCATTCAGCAATTTTCCAGCGAGGGCAAGCCTCTTTTTGGCACCTGCGCTGGCTTGATTGTAATGGCGAAGAAGATCGATGGCGGCGAAGAGCCTCACCTGGGTGTGATGGACATCAGCGTATCGCGTAATGCGTTTGGGCGCCAGCGGGAGAGCTTTGAGACCGACCTGGAGGTCAAAGGTCTTGAGGAGCCGCTTCGCGCAGTCTTTATACGTGCACCGTTAATCACGGAGGTTGGCGAAAGCGTCGAAGTGCTGTCGACTTATAACGATGAAATCGTAACGGCATGTCAGGGGCATTTGCTGGTATCATCATTTCATCCGGAGTTGACGGACGATGCTTCGCTGCATAAATATTTTACAGAAATGATTCAGGCTAACAAAACGGCTGCTAAGTAAAGGGCTGATCAGACACCTTGACTCTTTCCCAAGGGTTAAGGTTTGTTTGTTTTAACGGAGGACACCCGAGTTCTCTGGTGATCCCATGACGGCCTGTCTTGCTCCATTGAAGCATGCGAGCCGAGCGAGGCGGTCCGGGGACGATTCTAGGAGGGACAACCCATGTTAGATGTAAAAATAATGCGAAATGATTTCGAACGCGTCGAGAAGGCGCTTAAGGACAGAGGTAAGTCGCTGGAGCTGATATCGGGCTTCGCCCCGCTGGACGGCAAACGCCGCGAATTGCTGCAGGAGAGCGAATCGCTGAAGAACCGTCGTAACATGGTATCGGCCGAAGTCGCCAAGCGCAAGAAAAACAAGGAAAATGCGGACGAGCTGATCATCGAAATGCGTGAGGTGGGTGACCGTATTAAGGAGCTGGATGACGAAGTCCGGGCTCTTGAAGCACAGATCGATGAGCTGATGCTCTCCATTCCTAACATTCCTCATGCAGATGTTCCCGTTGGCGGCTCCGAGGAAGAGAATGTGGAGGTTCGCCGTTGGAGCGAGCCCCGGCAGTTCGATTTCACGCCAAAGGCGCATTGGGATATCGCCACGGATCTCGGGATTTTAGATTTCGAGGCAGGAGCGAAGGTAGCTGGTTCGAGATTTACCTTTTATAAAGGGCTGGGGGCTCGTCTTGAGCGTGCGCTGATCAACTTCATGATGGATTTGCACAGTAATGAGCACGGTTACGAAGAAATGCTGCCGCCATATATCGTCAACCGCGACAGCTTGTACGGTACGGGTCAGCTTCCGAAGTTCGAGGAGGATCTGTTTAAGCTGACTGAGGATGGTTACTATTTGATTCCGACAGCAGAGGTGCCCGTAACGAACTTCCATCGCGATGAAATACTGGGCATAGAGGATCTTCCCCGGAATTATGTGGCATACAGCTCTTGCTTCCGGTCGGAGGCGGGGGCGGCTGGCCGCGATACTCGCGGTCTGATTCGCCAGCATCAGTTCAACAAGGTGGAGATGATCAAGATTGTTCATCCGGATCACTCGTATGAAGAACTGGAGAAAATGACAGCTAACGCAGAACGCGTTCTGCAGCTGTTGAAGCTTCCATACCGCGTGCTGGCACTTTGTACGGGGGATCTAGGTTTTACAGCCGCCAAAACATACGATCTCGAAGTGTGGCTGCCGGAGGCGGGCGCTTACCGTGAAATTTCGTCCTGCTCTAACGTAGAGGAATTCCAGGCTCGCCGTGCGAATATCCGTTTCCGTCCGGAGGCTAAAGCCAAACCAGAATTCGTGCATACCTTGAACGGTTCTGGACTCGCCGTAGGACGCACAGTTGCCGCTATTCTGGAGAATTACCAGACGGAAGACGGCCGTGTTGAAGTACCGGAAGTACTCCGTCCATACATGGGTAATCTTGAATACATTACCAGCAAGAAATAACTTGCATGCGAATAAACTCTATGGTAGAATCTGATTTGTTACGCTAATCAGATTCACCTTATGGAGAGGTACCGAAGCGGTCATAACGGGGCGGTCTTGAAAACCGTTAGGGTGCAAGCCCACGTGGGTTCGAATCCCACCCTCTCCGCCAGATTTATTAAGAACTCACGAAGGTCCGTCGGAGTGTCGGATTCGTTAGGATAACTTAGAAATAATGATTATGCCGCTTCCCGCTGGGGAGGCGGTTTTTTGCTGATATTAGAAAGTTATTAACCTAGAGTCAAGGGCTGATGGTCGCAAAAGAACTACCGCTTAGTAAGGCTATGTCTTCTCAGCAATACCCCGGTTGGCCGTTTAATATGATGGTGCGGGAAGCCAAGTCCCATGGCTCAGATCGCACGCAGGGAGCGAAGGAGAAGAGGCACGACATTACAAACTACTATGAAAGGTTGCCGCTTCGTCGAGCCGCCGTTGTAAGCAAGAAATGAAGGGATAAGACTAGGTGCCATCCATGCCTCGGCTTTGCTTCGTGCGTACAGGGGAGTAGTGCTCGTTCGCGTGGGAAGACCCCACCATACACTTGAGATAAGGCCATTCGATTGGTGGCCACTATCCTGTTAACCGGAGTCTAACGAATCTCATCCTCGTTATTTGTACCTATTTGCGCTTGTTTTAAATCTAACGATTTTTAGCCACGCTATTTACGGCTTATCCTCTGTTTAGAGCAATAAAGATTTGAAATAACGTTCTCCAGATTCGTTACATTTTGAAGAAGGTTATTTTTAAATAAATAGTGATCGTGAGGTTCGTTAAAAAGTTTCGTGCTACGACTCAGTCTTGGGGAAACTTGTGTATGTGCGGTAGCGTAGTTTGGCCGCTTGCTTTTCCGAGCCTAGCCGATCTCCGTACTCTTAAGTTAAGCTCATGGAATGCGTAAAGCCCCTGGAAGTGCAGCGAGCAAGAATACAGGCACAAGAGTAACATTCACTTCGCCACGCAGGTACTGTGTCTAGAAATGCCACCCTAAGGGGCATCCAAGGAAGTCACCCCGAGAAGCTATCCAAGGATCACCATGCATAAAGAGATCAAGTTCCCCACACCTTAAGAGTAAATGAACCAACCAAGCTCGATAAGCAAAGGGGGATGCACCGTACATGAGTAAACCAAAGTCCTATACCACACCTGGAACCCAGCCCGACACCAATCAGGGCCGAGAGCGAGGAAACGGGGGACCTGAGCCGTTATCGGGTTCAAAAAAGGTCAAGAACCGGAATCACGTTAGTCATAACAATCCTCAGGGCAGTTAAGCAATATGTAGTTAATTCTTGCTGCGCAATGCTGTTATACCAGGACGAAGCAGAGCAAAGGTCAAACGTTAACGAGTTCTCAAAGAACGAATTATACGGTAACCGGCTGTAATCGTATGACAGCATAACCGATCACTAGCCATCGAATCGAGATCAAATTGAATTCTGAATCTGGTCTGAATCTGATTTGAACTCGGGATCTAGTGTAGTTTGAAACTGAATCCAATCGGAAAGACCCGATTCGCTCCTTTCGACCCTTCAGCCTCTCGCTGAGGGGTTTATTTCTAATTTGCAATAATTACAGGACATGTGGTTCAAATAATGTCATAATAGAAGAGAAGCTATTCGTAGTCAAAGTGAAAGGATAGTGATGCGTATTGGAATTTGACAATGCAGGTTCTATTCCTCCGGTCTCCATTTCACCTCAATCTATTCGTAAGCATAAGCAGCGTTCCATTGGAAGCATTATGCTCAGAGCCTTTTTTATTGTGATTGGCGCATTGATTGTATCGGTGGCCCTGGAATTGTTCCTGGTTCCGAATAAAATTACAGACGGTGGCATTACGGGCATTTCCATTATGTCTTTTTATTTGTCGGGTGTCCCTTTAGGTATGTTCTTATTTCTGTTCAACCTGCCTTTTCTGATTATTGGATACAAGCAGATCGGCAAAACCTTCGCGATTTCCACCCTACTCGGAATTGCGGTCATGTCGGTAGGCACGGCGGTACTGCATCCGGTGGAACCTTTTGTAAAGGATACTTTGCTGGCATTTGTGTTTGGCGGCATTTTGCTTGGACTCGGGACGGGCTTGGTTATTCGCTTTGGAGGATCTCTCGATGGCACGGAGATCGTCGCGATCCTGGTGTCACGCAAGACGCCGTTTTCGGTCGGGGAAATCATCATGTTCATGAACTTCTTCATTCTGCTCTCAGCAGGCTTCGTATTTACTTGGGAGAGGGCACTATTCTCGCTCCTGGCGTATTATATTGCTTTTAAGACTATAGATATCGTTGTGGATGGTTTAAACGAATCCAAATCAGTGTGGATCATTAGCGATCAGATTGATGAGATTGGCGAAGCGATTTTGAGCCGTTTAGGACGGGGAGTAACCTACCTATCGGGAGAAGGCGGTTTTTCGGGCGATCCAAAGAAGGTGATATTTTGCGTTATTACCCGATTAGAGGAAGCCAAGCTTAAGGATATCGTGAACCATTTTGACGAAAATGCTTTTCTGGCAGTGGGAAATATCCATGATGTGAAGGGTGGACGTTTTAAGAAAAAGGCGATTCATTAAAATTATTCATAATTTATGTTTCAATCCTTCGCAATTATGGTTAATATAGTAAGTGGTCTAACAAAAATATTATGTATTGTCATCTTTGAAGGGGAGAGAAATTAATGTCAAGAAAGTTTTTTATGTCGGCCCTTATTCTACTTATGTCTGTGACACTGGTTCTAACCGGGTGCGGCGCAAAGAAGGAGCCGAAGGAAGCGCTGAAAAGCGCGGCAGTAACTGCGCTCAATATGGATTCCTATGTCTCTGAGAGCCAGATCAAAATTACCGACCTTAAGCTCGAGGGAGAATCTTCTCCTGAGATGGGTGTAGTTTTTTCTATGCTGAAGGACGCTGAGATTAACTTAACTCAGGTGTACCAGAAAGAGCCAATGCAGTCGGAAGCTTCGCTGGAAGTGAAGCTGACAGGCGATTTCTCAACAACAATTACGTTGCAATTCGTAACGACCAAGGACAAGATTTATGTTAAAATACCAAGCATTCCATTCCTCCCTCTGCCGGAGAAAGCCGTTGGCAAATTCCTTGAGCTTGATCTGAAGGAATTGGCGGAGTACAGCGGGGAAGAGTTCGACCCGGATTTGCTCGACACCGAAAAGACGCAAAAATTTGTGGCCGAAATCGCGAATGTAATTCTATCTGAGTATGACAATGATAAATTTATCAAGGATATTGACCCGAAAGACATTGAACTTCCAGAAGGCTTTAAGGCTAAGCAGGTCGTTCAATTCTACGTAACGAATGATACGGTCAAGGAAGCAATCAGCATTCTGCTGCAAGAGGCGCTGCCGAAGGTACTGGATATTATCGCTAAGGATGAATATCGCGCCATGATGCAGTTAACGCCGGAGGATATCGAGGAAGCGAAGAAGGGCCTCGAAGAAATGGATCAAAACGAACTCCAGACAACTCTGGACGAAATGCAGCGCTACCTGACAATTAACCAGTTCAATATGAACACGGCCATCGATAAAGACAACTATCCTTCTTATCAAGAGATGAACATGGATGTGGCATTCAGTGATCCGGATACGAAGGAAAAAATCCAGTTGGCCTTGCAAATGAAGAGCCAATTTACGAGCATTAACCAAAAGCCGACATTCAGCATCGGTATCCCTACGGATGTCATGACAATGGATGAATTCCTGCAGGAAATGAATGCTCTAGGTTACTAAGAGCCAAATAAGCAAAACAGTTCGAACATGCACAACAAAGAGGGCGTCTCCAAGGTCTGCATAGACCCTGAGGCGCCCTTCTTTTCATTATGGATGGGGTTACTTCCTGCGCAACCGCCGAAAAAACTCCGTAAGCAAAGAAGCGCATTCCTCCCGCAAGATCCCCGAGGTCACTTCGGTACGGTGATTAAAACGGGGCTCCTGGAGCAAATTCATAAGCGTTCCTGCGCATCCCGCCTTGGGGTCAGCAGCCCCGTAAATGACGTGGGGAATACGGCATTGCACGATCGCCCCCGAACACATCGGACAGGGCTCCAAGGTCACATAAAGCCGGCAATGCAGCAGGCGCCAAGCATCCAAAGTCTGACTCGCTTCCCGGATGGCGATCATTTCGGCATGTGCCGTGCCATCACGGATACTTTCGCGCAGGTTGTGTCCCCTTCCGACAATTTCATCGCCAAGCACGATCACAGCGCCAATGGGGACCTCCCCAATCGCTTCGGCCTTGCGCGCCTCTTTAATCGCTTCCTGCATCCAGTGTTCATCGGAATAAGTAGAGGCAGGCGGGGTAACAGGATAAGATGAATCCATGGGAAACGGTCAACTCCTTCAAATTAATGAGAAAAAAGACCTGTCCAACGAACAAATATTCGTTGTTAACATGTTGTGGGTAAGTCTGTGTATAACCACAGATTTATCCCCACTATTATACACAACAAGGACTTTGTATCTGTTGATATGTTCATAACTTGTGCATAACTTTTTGAACTCAGTCAAATTAGGCTGATTTATAGGTATTTTTACTTATTGTAGGGAAAGAGAGTGGGAATATCAACGTCTTTGCAAAACATGTCGTTACAGTTATGATGATAGAAATAGATTAATTCCAAAAATCACCAAACGGTTCAAAAGGGTGGGGGGAAGTTTGTCAATAAAAACAAAGCTGTCTCTGATCATGTCGTTTTTCGCATTAATTCTGCTTTCTTTAAATATTGCTTTAAGTTACTTCTCAACCCGGGACAACTTAAGGAATTTGAGCGAGGCCAACATGATGGTTACCGCCCGACAGATTGCGCTGGCTGTCGAACAGAGTCGCTCCGTCAATGAGTACATCAAGAGGCACAATCAGGGGAATATCAGTCGCGTCATGGCGGAAGGCATGCTTCAGATGACTAGTCCAGAACGAATTACTCAGGAGACTTTACGTTCTAACGAGCACCTGCTTGAGATAACGGGCATGGATCCCGAGACCTTCCAAGGCGGCGACAAGCTGTTATTTGGGACTTATAGCTATGTAAATGACAGGATGGACCAAACGGCGATCAGGGAGGTCATCCGCAAGGGGGAGAGCCTTCTTTATGACACCACGATCAACGGGGAAAGGGTGCTGGAGAGTTTTGTTCCCATTTCTCCTGTAAATAAAGGGCCGTACGTTATCCGAATCGTGTCCAGCTATGAGCCTATCTCATCGGTGATTTCCAAGCAGATGTTCAGCCAGGTTACGATTTCCCTAGTGCTGTTGCAAATCGTCATTTTTGCAAGTTATATTCTGGCGGGTGAAATTATTCGGCCGATTCAGGATATTCTGATTAAGGTCAACCAGCTCTCATCAGGAAAATTTGAGACGAGGATGCGGGTAAATCGCCGGGATGAGCTTGGATTGCTCGGTCAGAAAATCAATACTATGGCGGTTAGTCTTGGCCATTATACAGCAGAGCTGGAGCAGAAAAATGAAGAAATCCGCTCTATGAATGAATACCTGGAGTCCATAATTAGCCAGACTGCTGATGCGATACACTTGATTGATCTGGAGGGAAGAATCCTGCGGGTTAATCCGGCTTTTGAATGTTTATACGGTTGGAAGAGCGAGGAGATCGTAGACCGGAAGCTGGATTATATTCCGCCATTTTTAGAGCAGGATAGGAAAGAGTGGCAGCGGGAGCTGGAACAGGGCAGATCCGTTATTCTGTCCGAGACCGTACGCAAACGCAAAGATGGGAGTCTCGTCGAGGTCAGTATCAGCGAGTCTCCGATCTTCGACAAGTTCGGAAGGATATCGGCTTATATATGCATCTCCAGAGACATGACAGAGCATAACCGGATGGAGGAACTGCTGCGGAGGTCAGAGAAGCTGACCACGGTAGGGCAATTAGCCGCCGGCGTAGCTCATGAGATCCGTAATCCGCTAACAACGCTTCGGGGCTTCCTGCAGATGCAGCAGCATTCCAAAACGATCAACCCGCTTCATACGGACATTATGCTGTCCGAGCTGGATCGAATCAATCTGATCGTGAGTGAATTTTTGATTTTAGCCAAGCCGCAGGCCGTAAACTATCAAACCAAGGATGTGCGCTATACTCTCGGTGACGTCGTTTCCTTGCTGGATAGTGAGGCTCACTTACATAACGTTGAATTTAGTGTTCATTTCTCGTCGGAGGCGATTCTGGTACACTGTGAAGAGAACCAATTAAAGCAGGTGTTCATCAATGTTCTGAAAAATGCCATGGAAGCCATGCCATCCGGAGGGAAAATTACGTTAATGCTCTATCCCGATGAGCCGGATCTCGCTGTCATTCGAGTAATAGACGAAGGCGAAGGCATCCCTGAAGAACGGATGCAGAAGCTTGGAGAGCCTTTCTATACGAATAAGGAGAAGGGAACGGGGCTTGGCCTGATGATCAGCCAGAGAATCATCGAATCCCATAAGGGCTGTTTTCATATCGAGAGCGAGGTCGGCAAAGGAACAGTCGTCACGATTACTTTGCCACGAAGGCTCGGTAAGGAAGAGCTTCCACAGGATGCATAGATAGTATTTTCAGGGTTATTGAGACATGAAGTTCTAGCAAGAGATCAGAGATCGCATACGGGGTGACAACGAAGGTGAGAATCAACAAGTTCATTAGTGAGACGGGATATTGTTCCCGGCGGGAAGCAGACAAGCTGGTAGAGTCCGGTCAAGTTACGATTAACGGGAAGCCCGCTGAGCTTGGCAGCCAGGCCGAGAAGGGAGACGACGTAAGGATTAACGGGAAGCCGCTGACGCTGAAGTCATCGAAGCATGTGTATATTGCCCTTAATAAACCCGTCGGGATCACGAGTACGACGGAGCAGCATATCCAAGGGAATATTGTGGACTTCGTAGGGCATGAGGAACGGATATTTCCCATTGGGCGTCTTGATAAAGACTCTGAAGGATTAATACTGCTGACCAGTGATGGGGATATTGTGAATAGAATCTTACGCTCCGAGGGGCGGCATGAGAAGGAGTATATCGTTACAGTAGATAAAGCCATCACTCCATCTTTCCTGAAAGCAATGAGCGAAGGGGTGCGGATTCTCGGCACGAAGACCAGGCCGTGCGAAATCACTCGAATGACGGAACGGGTATTCCGGATTATTCTGACTGAGGGGAAGAATCGGCAAATCCGCCGGATGTGCAGCGCGCTCGGTTATGAAGTGCGGAAGCTGCAGCGCATTCGGATTATGAATATTCATTTGGGGAACCAGCAGGTCGGGACATGGCGTGATTTGACGCCGCAAGAGAAGCAGGAGCTCGGGGCTGCGCTGAATTATGAATTGAAATAAGGAGCTGTTCATAACAAAACACCCAGGCCTCTAACAGGGCCTGAGTGTTCGTCAGCATGGCAGGTGGTTATTTGTTAATCGCCGGAATGCCTGTTTTCGATTCTTCTTGGTATTTCCGGATAATCGATACTTCAACTCGGCGGTTCTTGGCACGTCCTTCGCTTGTTTTGTTTGAGGCGACAGGGTGATATTCCCCTTGACCGGTCGAGCTGAACATCTTCGGATTGAGCTTGTCATTAAGCAGCAGAATTTTCATGAAATTCAGGGCGCGGCCTGAGCTCAAGTCCCAGTTCGACGGGAACTCGCTCGTCGAAATCGGTATGTTGTCTGTATGTCCAGATACAACGACCTCGTAGTCAGGGAACTGCTCCAGCATCGTGGAAATGGCTTTGGCGAGTTTCCGGGCTTCCGGCTTCACTTCAGCGTCGCCGGACGCGAACAAGGCGTTGTCGCTAATCGTAATCATAAGGCGTGAATGATTGAGCTGCGTATCAAGCTGTGTCGTGAGCCCGTTTTCTTTAATGTAATTGTCCAGGCGCTTCTTGAGCGCCTCCAAGTTCGCTTGTTCTTTGCGCATGAGCTCATTTTTCTTCATCAAGCCTTCGGATGAGTCTTTAGCTATCGGATTCGTTTTGGTGTTGCTTTCGAAGGCGTTCTGATCAAGCACGCCAATTCCGCCGGTAAGGACGCTGCTGAACGCTTGGCTCATTTCCTCGAATTTCTTGGCATCCGTAGAGCTCATGCCGTAGAGGACAATAAATAAAGCCAGCAGGAGCGTCATCAGGTCAGCATAAGGAATTAGCCAGGATTCGTCAGCATGCTCCTCGTGAGGCTCATGCCTAGTCTTTTTGCTCACCGGATTCACCTACCTTGTCTAATAGACCGGCGCGCTCCGATGGAGTCAGAAATACAGCCAGCTTTTGTTGGATGGCAATCGTTGAGACACCAGATTGAATGGACAACAGTCCTTCCACCATCATCAGGCGGATTTCGATTTCTTGCTTCGAAAGGCGCTTCAGCTTATTCGCAATAGGGTGCCATAGCACATAACCGGTAAATATACCGAGCAGGGTCGCTACGAAGGCGGCTGCGATCGCATGGGCCAATGAATCCATATCGGACATATCTGCAAGGGCAGCAATCAGCCCGATAACGGCCCCAAGTACCCCGAGTGTCGGAGCGTACATCCCGGCTTGGGAGAAGATGAGCGCCCCTGCCCGATGCCGTTCTTCGGTCGCTGCAATATCTTCAGCAAGTACATCGCTGACAAACTCCTGGTCATTGCCGTCAATGATCATGCGCATACCGTTGCGCAGGAAATCATCGTCAATTTCCTCGACCTTGGATTCGAGCGCCAGGAGCCCCTCGCGCCGGGTAACAGTAGCCCATTCCATAAAGAGCGAGATGAGCTCTGCCTTGCTGATCATTTTTTGCTTAACGAATAATTTCTTGAACAACTTTGGAATCTTCTTCAATTCCGAGGAAGGGAAGCCTATGAACAGGCTCGCTGCGGTTCCTACCAAGATAATGATGTACGCCGCCGGGTTGTTAACCAAGTTGACGATTGGAGCTCCTTTAAGGAACATCCCCAGAACTACGGCGACTAAACCGAGAATAATACCGATGAGTGATGAAATTTCCATTATACACCTCGTCCTTGAGATAAATTGAAACCGTGCTTTCGTCCTTAAGCATCCTTGCGAAAAGACAGAAACCATCCAATAAAATAAACGGTTATCTTTTTTATCGACAGAAATCCTTTTTTTTTTAAGTGGTAATTTCGTTTATAATAAGACAATGGCTTATTTAGGAGATCGTGAAGGGAGCGAATCGCCCGTGGGAGTAAAGCACGGAAGGGAATATGAATATATTTTGGCGGAATTTACGGAGGCAGTTGGCCGTATTCCGGATTGCTATGTTTTTTTTGAGATGGAGCCTGCAGAATGGGAGGGTCTGTCCAAGGAAGAGAAGCATGAGGTGCTGGAGGCGCTGGCTGAGGATTTGTTCTTCGGACTTGGCTCCGAGCCGGTGATCACTGTGGGCAGTGCGGTTGTTATTTATGACCCGGAGGCACATCGCATTAACGTATTGATCGGCGAAGAGGAACTGACATCGGTGAAGCTGGTTTAGCGGAATGAAATGATTTTGCATGCGCCTTGGGGCGTGGTAAAATATGAAGTTAGGAACAGCCAATCATCTCCTGGCTTTAGGCATGAATATGGCCTGGGAAGAATAACAATAATCCAAAAGTAGAATTAATAACTACCTATAAAGCCGTGTGCATTAAAGGTACAGGAAGTACTACATAGTTTTGGAAGTTCTTGAAAAAGAACAGGGAGGAAAAAAACATGCCGTTTACACCACAAGAAGTTGAGGCGCATTTGGAAAAGTTGGAGGGATGGGAGCTGGAGGAAGGACGCTGGATCGTTCGCAAATTTACCTTCTCCGAGTATATGAAGGGCATAGCCTTTGTGGACGAGGTCGCGGCGATCTCAGAGGCCTTTAACCACCATCCTTTTATTACGATCGATTACAAAACGGTTACGCTTCGTTTGACATCATGGGAAGCAGGTGGAATCACGGCCATAGATATTAAGGAAGCCGAGCAATACAATGAAGCATACGATAAAATGAATTCACCCGAAAAAAGCTTATAGCTGTGATGGTCATGGATTAAACACGAGACACGCCCACCGGGAACGCTTCGTTTCCTAGTGGGCGTATTTGTATCATGCTCATTATTTCTTCTCTGCAAGCCAGAGCGCGACATTTGCAATTTCCTCATCCTGCAGCTTATCTTTGAAGCCAGGCATCATAGAGCCTTTACCCTTCGAAATAATCTTATAAAGCTGCTCGGTTGACAAGGTGGCTCCAATATGCTGCAAATTCGGCCCAGCCAAGCCTTCCAGTTGATCCCCGTGACAGCTGATGCAGTTTGCTTTGATGACGGCTTCCGCTTGCTCTGCGTTTAACGTGACTTCAGGCATTTGCGTCTTATTTTCTTGTGCCACCTGATCTTTGCCGGGCAAAGTAAAAATAAGCACCAGGGCTAGTGCACACGCGACAAAGAATAGCCCGCTCATAACCCACTTTTGCATTCAAATCGTCCCTCCTATGTAAGCTACCTTATTATTATAACGGAACACGCCCTTTGATCATAGCATTTGTGACAAAAAAAGCAACGAATTCCACGTATAATCGCTCAAAATTCACAATATATTATGAGCATCCTCACAGCGCGCCAGAATCAAGCCATACGGCGTCTTTCGGAAGAGAAGTGTAAATGGGCATATCTATGCCTGAGACCGCCTTAATGGCGTCCTCAGACGCTTTGCAGACCATGCTATAAACGTTCACCCCGATATACCATACAATAATACGGCTTGGATATTGCTCCTGGGGTCATTTTCTCGTACAGATCGGTAATAACGAACCCCGATTTCTGATAAGCGCGGATGGCCCGCGTATTCCAGGTGAGCACTTCAAGATCAATGACGTTGGACGGTGCGCGTCGCTGCGCCTCTTTAACGATCGTTAATACAAACGACTTACCCAAACCTTGGCCGCATAAATCGGGCCGCATTCCGATTCCGAGTCTGGTGACATTCTCCATAGGAAAATATTGGGCAAATCCAGCCAAATTTCCTTCCTCGTCCAGAACGGATACATACTGCTCTGCCCGTAAGGCCGGATTTCCAAATTCAACATCAAGAGCCTTCATTTGTTCCCAAGGCAGCCAGCTATAGATATCATAGGGAGAATCGTAGCGCCAAGTACTGATTGCTTCCCCATGATGCTCTTCCATAGGAACGATCTGAAACTGAATATCTCGTTTATCCATCTTGCGCCTCCTTGTACAAATGGGAAATGCCGTGCCATGGAACTTCGCCGGCGCGAACGTTTTACCACCACTGTAACGGGATTTTATTTTATTGTAAAGGCTCTAGCCAAGAGATTTTTGATGGTCAAGGGAATTATGAGGAAGGGTCATCCATTTATAGTGTAAACGGTTTAGCAAGGCGTCAAAAAAATAGTACCTATGGCGCGGATGACTGCAACCTTTTTCCCTAGCTCTTCGTTATTAAGTTAGACCGATGGAATTCCAAACAAAATGCCGCGGCAATTCTGGCAGGAATTGTCGCGGCGGTGAAGTAAAAGCAGTAGACATAAATGAGGTTGAGTGATTAGGATTGAGCGGCGTGGGTAGCATAGCCGTATTTGCTAAGGATCCGTTTCGCTCCGACGTAACGTTTCTTGTAGTAGCTGTTGCTTAATTTGTCAGTGCGGATTCCTTTAGAAGAAGAGGCATGAGCGAACTTTCCATCGCCGATATAAATACCGACGTGAGATACTCCTTTGCCGGTGGTATTAAAGAATACGAGATCTCCTTCCTGGAGCTGATCCTTTGCAACAGGCGTACCCTGTTTGTACTGCGCCGCCGAGACGCGGGCTAGTTTAACACCCATTTTCTTAAAGACGTAGCTTGTAAATCCGGAGCAATCAAAACCTTTTGCGGTCGTTCCTCCGAGCTTGTAAGGTGTTCCGTAGACGGCATTAACCGCCTTGTTCAATGTCGTGTCCGAGTCGGCGTATGCGCTTGCTGTCCCCATCGTAAGAAGAATAGCCAAGCTCGTCGCCGCTGCTGTTAAAGTCTTTCTCAAGATGTTGTGCTCCTTCCAAGGCCTGCGAGGTTAGCTTAAGGATTCGGTTGAAGGTTCCCTATCATCTCTTATGTAGCGAGATCAATTCACCCATAAATGGTTCCCCCGTCTCCCGGGTGCCGGGAATTCGGCTTATCAAGTTGTATGCACCCGAAACGAAACGACTTGCAACAATAATGACAAGATTGTAACTTATCACTTTGGTTATTCTAACAAAAACGGCCATCTTTTGCAAGAAAGGCTCTGCTGCAGCATGTTGGTAAAGTTATCTGTACCATTTGGGAATAAAAAAACCTGTAGGTGGGTTCGGCAAGAACCGTTACAGGTTTTCTGGACGTATTATTCTACATCGTCATGATCGTGGCTATCCACTGCAACCTCTTCGTACTTGTCTGTACTCAGGACGCGTTTGGCACCGACATAACGTTTGACATAATAATCTTCGCTTAATTTGCTGATGATTACGCCTTTCTTCGTTGAAGCGTGAGCGAAGCTCTCGCCATCAACCATAACACCAACGTGGGATATTCCATTACCGGAAGTGTTGAAGAATACGAGATCTCCAGCCTTCAGCTCATCCTTCTTGACAGCTGTTCCCATGTTGTATTGGGATGCTGATGTGCGAGGCAGCTTGATATCAAGGCTCTTGAAAACGTAAGAGGTAAATCCGGAACAATCAAAGCCATCGGTGCTCGTACCGCCAGATACATATTTCGTGCCCAGTGCGGACTCGATGGTTGAATCCAGTTTAGAATCTGCGAAAGCGCTGCCAGCCCCTAAGGTGAACAAGATGGACAAACTTACAGCAGCTACAGCCAACTTTTTCTTCAAAGAAGTTATGCTCCTTCCAATGCCTACGAGGTTAGCTTAAGGATTCGGGTTGAAGGTCCCCTATGATCCCTCTGAAGCGAGATCAATTCACCCAAAGTGGTTCCCCCGTTTCCCCGGTGACGGGAATTCGGCTGTGATTTTAACACCCTTTGTAACTTATTCGACAATGCTGTCATGCATCTTTGTGAATTATGACAGAAATGATTACAAATCTGTTACTTAAAAAGTACTGTTGTTATTGTAACAAGGCAGGGATCATTTGGCAATGGTTAAATTGCGAGAATTATATAGCAAGCATAGAATAAGGCCCCCGCAATTGCGCGGAGGCCTTGTGGCTCTAGGGAGGAGAGAAGATGAAGAAATTTTAACTTTTTTGTTGCCATAGACAATATTGCGAGGATATTTTCCATATTTTGAAAACACTGCGGAAGAATGGGTATGCTTGCTGCAAAATAAGGGCCAGCAGACCCGTCCAGATCCAGGATACTGTACCGAATAAGATAAAAATGATAGAGCAAGAGGCTGCCAGAATAAAGGAAATGCCAAGTCCCGGAAGAAGATGCTTCCAGCAAAGGAGCAGGGACGGCCAGGCATTGCCTCTAAATAAGTAGCCGAATTGCAGGAACAGCACCGTCTGGCGGATGAACCAGCTGTAGCAGAGCCAGCCGACAGCATAAGCCATAGCGATGAGGGCAGCTGAGATGTGGCTGCCGTTTCCCTGGAGAAAGGGGGACAGGGATGCGTATGCTTTCGGCAAGAGCCACAGCGTAGGAATTAGAATCAATATTAGCTCTATGAAGTAGAACAGCGTCACAGGCTTCCAAAATTTCTGCATGCCCCGGAAAAGTGGAAGGCCAGGCGCTCGTTCCTCCCCAGGAAGCAATCCATACAAGATTCCCGCTTGAACCAGAGGAGTGAGCAGCAGGCGAAGCAAAATCATGCCGATGACCATCCATAAGTAATGATGAACCTCGGGAATTTGCCAAAATCTATTCTGCCCCTCGATCATAAACAGAAGCCGGCTCAGATCGTTGGGGGGAGGGTCAGGATAGCGGTGCAGCACCTGCACCACGGCCGTATTGACCAGCCGATATAGAAATACTCCCCACAGCAGTTGATACAGGAACAGAATGATGACGGAGGGGAACTGTCTTTTGACGCTGCTCCACCCATTGCGAATATAGGGCATGGTATTCCCTCCTAAAAGTTTTGTGAGCAACACCGCATTGAATAAGCCTCGAACAAAACTCGCATCGTAAGCATAAACCTAGTTTTGTGAGCAACACCGCACCGAATAAGCCTCGAACAAAACTTACATCGTAAGCTGCTTACCATAGGAATGAGCTGGTCAGCATTTCGAGCAGCTTCGTTACAGTGACATTGGCGCGTGTGCTGACCTTCTCGTCCAGGCTGGCTTTAAAGTAGTTATTAATATGTTTGTTTTCCAGCACCAGCGTGTAATCCGGGTCGAGCATGGCCCAGGCGAGGGGTTCCCTATAGGATAATTTCAATTGGGAACGCTCTTCCTTCCCGTCTAGTACCTTCCGTACGGTATGCCCGTCTTGGAAGGTGAAGAGGATCGGCACCTTCGCATAGGTTCCGCCCTTGCGGGCGATGTCTACGACGGCCTCATACAGAGCATTGCTGTCCTGCCGGACCTGATAGATATCAATGTTCTCTATGGCATAGTCCGCCATTTTTCCATCATATACATACTCGTTAAAATAATTTTTCCAGGAGCGTCCCGTCGTTTGCTCAAGCACCCGCTGAAAATCCGCTGTGGTCGGATGTTTGAACCGATATTTACGCGCATAGAGGGACAGCGCCCGATTCATGGCTTTGTTGCCGATCTGCCGCTCGATGTCCAGAAGAACGAGTTTGCCGCGGTGATAGACATTCCTAGCGTAAGTATCCGCCGTGCCGAACTCCCAGGAAGGCTGAGTCAACGGCTTAGGGTCGGGGATCAATGCAGCTTGAATCGGCAGGCTGGTCGTGATCCCGAACTCCTGCTCCATCAGGCGGTCCTCGGCATAGGAAGTGAAGGCCTCGTCCAGCCAGGCTTCTTCAAACTCATTACTGGCCACCATTCCATAAAAAAATTGATGCCCGATTTCATGGATGACCGTGCGCTCTAGCTCGTCATACCCCGGGGAGTCGCCAGTTGCCCCGAACGCCGTAATCAGGGTCGGATACTCCATTCCCCCTGCACCATTCCCGTCAGCGGGGGGGACAACAATAGATAAAGTGGAGTAGGGGTAGCTGCCATACCATTTGCTGAAATTGGATAATGCAACCTTAGCGGCATAGAAGTAACGATCCTTTAAGTCTTTGTGGACTGGATCGAGATACAGCTTGATCCGCACCCCTGGCACCTCCTCCGAAGAGAACGGCTCTTCGGCGTAGATGAAGCTTGGCGAAGCGGCCCAGGCGAAATCATGCACATCATCCGCGTAATACTGGACAATTTTGCGTTCGCCCCGCTGTACCGCAGGTTTGGTCGGAAAGCCAGTAGCAGCTACCTTATACTCGCTCGGAACGTCGATATTCACGCTGTAAATGCCGAAATCGGAATAGAACTCCGAATTTCCATGATACTGGTGCAGGTTCCAGCCCTCCGTGCTTCTTCCCCTTCTTGAGACAGGTTCGTATACGCACAGTTTAGGGAACCATTGTCCGGCCATCACAAAGTCGCCGGCGGTGCCCATTCGCGCAAAAACTTTAGGAAGCTTCACGGTGAAACTCATCTTGAGTGTAATGGTCTCGCCGCCTTGCACCGACATGGGCAGACGCACTTTGGCAAGCGTCCTGTCGTTGGTGTTGCCGTCATCGGGCTGGACATACTGAATCCGGTGCAGGAGAGAAATGCCGTCCATCGTCCGGATATCGGTCAGCTCGATGGAACCCCAGCCATCCTTCGGCATAACATCTCCACGCAGGCGTCCTCCGGATTCCTTCATAAATGTAGTTTCCGAGGAAGCGAAGGCATTGGGATATAGATGAAAGTAGAGCTCGTTCACCGTTTTTTTCCCGGGATGGGTCCAGGATAGCGTCTGGGTGCCAGTCAGCGTTCGCTCCTGTTCATTCAGCTTGACGTCAATATGGTATTCTGTAACCCGGTTGCTGAGTATTTCTGCTGTCGGCTGCTGTATACTCTCCTGCGGAGGAGAAGAGGCCTTCACTGAGGCGGTCTTGCCCTGCTGCGGGGCAAATGAGGGGGCGTCCGTGTGGTCGTCATGAAGCATGTACATGATGGAACCGCCTAAAAGACACAAGGTAAGAATAGCCATACTAATTATTATCGATCGACGGGTCATACCATGGATACCTCCTGTTGACAAGCATCTACAGCATGTATATGTTTGCATTTGGGAGATTATTAGCTAAAATAAAATTAATGTGTACGTCGGCTGAACAAGCATTCTCTATAGGGAAAGAAAACATGCAGAAACTGCCTTCGGCGAACGCTGCTCAGGTTCTGATCAAGCGACCGCTCAAGCCAGGTGGAGGGAATTATGGATAATAAAGATAAAGATACTTCACAGAAGACGGGCAAGAAGATATTCGCCTTAAATATTATTAGTAACGATGACAAGAGCAAGCATAAAGGATTTGGTGCAGGCTCCATCGATTTGAACAGCATGTCGCCAGTCATCATCGACGGAAGTGAAGCTTATATCGATATCGGCGCCATGCATGCCAAGAGTAAGGTGGAGAAGGGCATCAAGTTCTCGACGAATAAGGAGGATGTTCCTAACGGACGCCAAGTATGGATCGTATGGGTAGCCGTGGACCGGACGCCGGAGCTGGGGCAATTTTACGGCGGGATGACCGCCTGCGAAATGCTGATCGATACGGAAGCGCGCCGCGGATGGAAGATTCTCGCCGATCATGTCAACAAGATGGACTATGCTCTAAAGCGCAGAGTCATTTTGGATGGGTTGGGGGCGGAGGAAAAGGCCGCCCTGAAGAAGCTGCTCATAGAGACCAACGAAGAATGGTGGGAGAAGTCTTCAGACGAGCTGAAGGCAGCTCTAGAGACGGAATAGAAGCGAATTCCATATTCAAAACAGCAATCCATCGAGGTTGTCATATAAATAAGCACGCGCCAGCCTCAGAGGGGATCCTCAGCCGGACGCGTGCTTATTTGATTTCTGAAGGTGATGATGCCGGCTTATATCGGAAGATGGTGATCCTGAGGGCAGCCAGCGCGGGCACAGGATAGGGCCCTGAGTCATGGCATAGCCTTAGGCAGTGGAGGACTTACCCTTGGCAATGTCTCTCCTTCTGATGCTCCAGCGTCATCGTAATCAACGTTTGGATATGATGATCCTTCAGAGAATAGAATACGTTTTTGCCTTCTTTGCGTGATTTCGTAATGTCCATTTGCTTTAATAAGCGTAAATGATGGGAGGCCGTAGCGACGGAGCTGTCCAGGATCAAAGCGACATCGCGAACGCACAGCTCCTCCCTCTGCTGCAGCAAGTAGGCGATCTTCATCCGGTTGGGATCGGACAGCGCCTTGAACATCTGTGTCATGCCGAGGATATCTTCTTCATTGAGGCTGCTGCCAAGTTCATCTGTAATGCCGCTGTGTAGGTGGGATTGTTCGCGGACTTCAGCTTGGACTAGAATCGGACTTGTCATATGTAAGGAACCTCCTATTGCTTTAGAAGAACATTCAAGTGCTTGTTTGATTGTTGTGTATATTGTACTCCTGCTGCCCATTATAATCAAATGTCCGCTTGAATGTACGGACGGAGCACTGAACTAAATAAATGCAAAAAAAGCGCCAAATAGGCGCTCGCAGGTAGTTTTGTTTAGAACTCTTGAAACACGTTCATGTTCTTATCAAGCAGAGGAACATAAGGATTATCCCGCAGGAAAAAACGCCATGGCTTAGCAGCATATTCTTGTGCATACGCGATATTAATACGCGGCGACTGCATGATGGTCTCCTTCCGCAGCGGTCTGCCCGCCTCAATCCATAACGGGCCGCCCTGCTGCAGCAGAGATTGGCCATTTAGCGATTTATCGATACGAAGTCCGCGGCACAGCTTGCCTGGACCTCCGGATAAAACAACGGGCTTCCTGGCTGCCGCGCCCCTATATTTACGCATCAGAGCTTCATCCTCCGCTGTCAGGGGCTCAACAGCCCGGATCAATACGGCTTGCGGGTCATCGACGGCACCGGTAACGACGTTCAGGCAATGATACATTCCATAGATTAGATAAATGTAGGCTGTTCCGCCCCGGCCGAACATGATCTCCGTTCTAGCCGTTCTTCGCCCGCCATAAGCGTGGCTTCCCTTATCCTCTATGCCGCCGTAGCTTTCCGTCTCGACGATGCGGGAGCGGATATCTCCGTCCTCGGTTCGGCGGACGAGCGTATGCCCGATTAGCCGGGGAGCCGCTTCCAGAGCCGTCGTGTCGTAGAATGCAGGAGGCAGTATCATACCTTCCGGATATGGGGTAAACGGTAAGCTCATGATTAAGAGATCTCCTTTTCTGTACATCATTCATAGTCCTATGCGTGCCGAATGAGGATATCTCACATGTTACAGTATGCCTTGCGCCTAGTCCATCCACCAGCGTTTTAGATCGCTCCACCAGGAGCGGCTCTGTGTTTTTTCTTCGACGGGCAGCGGTTCAGGCTCTTTATCCCCGTGAGCGTCACACGTCTCTGTCGGTTCTGTGCCTTCAATAAATACCTCGAGCTTTTTGCTGGGGCAATCCTCCGTTGCAAGCTTGCCTGTCGCGGGATCGAGATATACGCTGACGACCCCGTCGGGAATCGGAAAAATTTTTGGCGGTACTTTTTCTAGGGCCTTCTCTGTATATTTGGCAAATATAGGGGCCGCCTTGCGTGATTCAGCCGTACCTAGCATCTTCCCCTTGTCATATCCAACCCAGACGGCTGTAGACAGCTCTGGCGTGAATCCCACCAGCCAGGCATCGGTGCTTGTCGTGCCTGTCTTGCCGGCGACCGGACGCTTGATGTCTGCCGACACCCGGTTTCCGGTTCCCCCGGCTTCGAATACGCTCTCCAGCAAATGGGTCAGCACGTAAGCTGCGGCAGGCTCGACGACTTGCTCGGGGGCTGCAGAGGGAGCTTCATATAATATGCGATCCTCATCGTCGGTAATTTTCAGCACGGCAACCGGTTTAACCTGTTTGCCTTGGTTGCTGATTACCCCAAACGCCGTAGCCATCTCAAACGGACTAACCGGCGACGTACCCAGCGCCAGGGAAGGCACCGCATTAAGCGGACTGGTAATCCCCATCTTCCGGCCGAGCTCGATGACCTGATCGGCACCAACCGTCAGGATTGTATTGACCGCATAAATATTGTCCGAGGCGGCAATGGCCTGGCGCATATCGATTTCCCCCAAATATTTGTCGCCGAAGTTTTTAGGGCTGTACGTTTTCCGGTTGTTATCATAATGAAACAAGGTCGGCTGGCTGGAAAATTTGCTGGCACTTGTCATCTTGCGGGAAGACAGGGCGGACAAGTACATAATCGGCTTGAAGGTTGAGCCGGGCTGACGGGTCGTCGCAAAGACATGGTTGTACTGGCTCCGTACGTAGTTCACGCCGCCGACGAGTGCTTTGATATGGCCGCTGCGCGGGTCGATGGAGATCAGGGCTGCCTCCAGCTCGGGCGAGTCCTTCAGCTCGCTTGCCACGGCAAGCTCGGCTGCCTTTTGCGTTTCCATATCCAAGGTGGTGTATATTTTGAGTCCGCCGTTCTCCAGCAGGCTCTCATCGAACCCGAGCTCGTTGATGATCACATTTCGGACGTAGTCGCGAAAATATGGGGCCTGATCTCCAGTCGTCCGCAGCTTCGGAGATTGGAACTGGAGGATTTCCTCATAGGCTTTTTCCGCCTGAAGTTCGGTGATGTTTCCGGTTTCCACCATGGCATTTAAGATGAGCCGCTGGCGGTCCTTTGCATTCTTCATCTGATTGAAAGGGGAGTAATAAGTAGGCCCCTTCGGCACACCGGCCAGCATGGCGCTTTCGGCCAGGCTGAGCTGTTCCGCGGATTTGCCGAAATACATTTGGGCTGCCGCCTCGATGCCATAAGCGCCGTGGCCGTAGTAAATTTCGTTAAGATACATTTGCAGGATTTCATCCTTACCGAGCTTCATTTCCAGCTGTGCAGTGTACATCGCCTCCTTCAGTTTTCGCGACCATGTACGCTCATGCGATAAATACAGGTTTCGCGCGAGCTGCTGCGTCAACGTGCTGGCTCCCTGCACTTTGTTCATCTCCTTGAGATTGACGAGAACTGCCCGGGCCATGCCTTTGAGATCAAAGCCGAAATGATCATAGAAGTGCCGGTCTTCTACAGCGAGCGTCGCTTGAATAAGGTATGGTGAAATATGATTTAGCGCAACGTTGGAACGGCTGCGGTCGGAGCTGGAAAAGACGGCGATAGCCTCGCCCTGGCGGCTGAGGAGCTGTGAATGCCGGTCGGAGTATGCGAGCGGCAGATCCGCCTGATATAAATAGAAGATAAGCGCTCCGGAGGCGATCAGCATGGTAACGCCACAGGCCAGGAAACATTTGAATATAAGGAATCTTCTGCGGTGCGAGCCCCGTCTGCTGCTGCGGACAAGTCTTTGCATAGCTTGCATTCGCCTCCAACCTCCGAATTTCCGCTCTTGATGCGGCTACTGTTCAGTATGGGAAAGTTTGGGGGAGATATTCATGGCAGAGGCATGGGGAAGATCGATTTTGCGGATTTCCATAAATAGTTGCATTTTCACCTTGTTTTAATATAATCAAATTTGTTTGGTACAATAGGAAGAGAAACTTTGCGAGAAGTGAATCTGGACAGCCCCCGGCCTCCGGTAAGGGTTAATATGACGGCTAAACACTATTCTAACGGGAAAGAAGGGTTATACGATGGAATTGTGGTTTACGGAGAAACAGACGCCCGTCTTTGGCATTACGGCAAAAATTCGGGAAACATTGGTGAGAGAGCAGACGGATTTTCAAGATTTGGCGATCATTGATACCGAAGAGTTTGGACGAATGCTGGTGCTTGACGATATGGTCATGACGACGGTGAAGGATGAATTTGTATACCATGAGATGGTAGCTCATCCGGCGTTGTTTACGCACCCGGATCCGAAGCATGTGCTTGTTGTCGGTGGCGGTGACGGTGGAGTTATTCGTGAAATTATGAAGCACCCTAAGGTGGAGAAGGCTGTTCTTGTTGATATTGACGGAAAGGTCATTGAATATTCGAAAAAATATTTGCCGGAAATCGCTTGTGAGTTGGATAACCCGCGCGTTGAGGTTCAAGTAAATGACGGCTATATGCATATTATTCAGAGCAAGAATAAATACGACGTGATTATGGTGGACTCCACGGAGCCTGTAGGCCCGGCAGCCCCATTGTTCGAGCGCGGCTTCTATCAAGGGATCTACGAGGCGCTCAAGGACGACGGCATTTTCGTAGCTCAAACCGATAATCCTTGGTTCAAAGCGGACTTGATTCAGAAGGTAAATAAAGACGTCAAGGAAATTTTCCCGATCGTCCGGGTATACGGCGCTAACATTCCTACGTATCCGAGCGGTCTGTGGACCTTTACGATGGGCAGCAAAACCCATGATCCGCTTCAAGTAGATGAGACCCAAATTCCGGAGATCGATACGAAGTATTACTCGCCGCGTCTGCACAAAGCTGCATTCGTGCTGCCTAAGTTCGTAGAAGATCTCGTGAAGTAAGGGGGCGTGCAGCAATGAAATTGGATCAGGCTTATTCGGGCAACGTATTCATTTGCAGCTCCGAGTCGTATGAGGATGCCAAAGCGGTCATCTACGGGATGCCGATGGATTATACCGTCAGCTATCGTCCGGGCTCGCGGTTTGGCCCTGCGCGCATTCGCCAGGCATCGGTTGGTCTGGAGGAGTACAGCCCGTATTTGGATAAGAGCATTCTAGACGCTGCTTATTTCGATGCGGGGGATTTGCTGCTGCCTTTCGGCAATGCGGCTCGCAGTCTTGACGTGATTGGCGACTATGTTCGCGGTTTGCTAAAAGACGATAAATTCCCGATCGGACTAGGCGGAGAGCATTTGGTCAGCTGGCCGGTCATTCAGGCGATGCATGAGAAGTATCCTGATTTGGCTGTCATCCATATTGATGCTCACGCCGATCTTCGTGATCAATATGAAGGCGAGCCGCTGTCCCACTCTACGCCGATTCGCAAAGCGGCTGAATTGATAGGCGGCAAGAACATTTATCAATTCGGAATCCGTTCCGGATCGAAGGAAGAATTCCTTTACGGACGCCAGAATATTAACTTCCATCCATTCGAGGTAGCTGCGCCGCTGAAGACCGAGCTTCCGAAAATGGGCTCGCGTCCGGTGTACGTAACGATCGACATCGACGTGCTCGATCCGTCCTGCGCCCCGGGTACAGGAACGGCCGAAGCGGGGGGGATTACCTCGAAGGAGCTGCTTGAAGCGGTTCATTTGATCGCTAGATCCGACGTGAACGTCGTGGGCTGCGATCTTGTAGAGGTCGCTCCGATTTATGACCCGACCGAGCAGACGCAAATCGTGGCTGCCAAGCTCATTCGCGAAATGCTGCTGGGCTTTGTGAAGTAGTTTTAAATGGCTTATTTATTGTTTAAATTCAATTGATGGAATGCCCTGCAGCGCAACTGGCTGCGGGGTATTTTTGTGCTTTGACCGGCGTTTGTCCCAGTGTATGCCCTTGGAACTATTTTGCATATTTAGTGAGAAATTTTGGCAACCTTTATCCCGATTATGCGTCTAATCACATGGTATTTGAAATATTTACTTAGCACATGAACTGGCAGCCAGTTAAGGAGGAAAGATGAACAAAAAGAGCAATCTAAAGGGCTATTTGTTGGCGGGCGCCTTGGTCGTCTTGGCCGCTGCTCTCATCATTGGTATCGTGAAGCTGCAGGAACGGGATCAAGCGTTGAAGGTTACGGATGCTTCCGCTGCCGGTGTTGCCCTTGACGGGGAGCTGCCGGTAAAGCCAGACCTCGAGGAGCAATCTGACATATCACTGGAACAGGATCAAAATCAGGATCAAGAGGGAGAAGCACTGTCCCCTTACCTGCTGGATCACCTGTCATTCCAGGAGGAAGAGGTAAAATCCGTCTTTGCGGTTTGGAAGGGAACGAAGAAGGAAATACCGCTTGAACGCCAGTATGTGATTTTACAATCTTTGCGTTTCACAGATATGCAGGCCGCGGCAACGGAGACGGCTTCCCCAGCAGGACAGGTCATTCTGCAATTTGCGCTTAGCGATCAGAGGATCATTGAATTTCCCTATAATTTGGACAATAACTCATTTGAATCCGCGGGAAAGGCATATTATGCCGATGATCAGGTGCTGCTGCTAATGCATGGTCTGATGCAGCCCGATTCGGAGCTTGGCGTGTTTGATGCCTTTGAGGAAAGGGCCCGGTTGGAAGCGGAGAAGCAAGCTGAACTGCGGGAGCCCAAAGGGGTTGAAAGGGAGCAGATCGCGGTGGACGGCTTAATCTATTCGGAATGGGAGGAACGGCTGGACACCGAGCCCGCCGACTGGAGCATTCCTTACTACGATAACGCCGTAGGCGAAGTCAAAGAGGTTCGCAAGTTCAGTAACGGAATTCTTGAGCTTAACAATAAAATCATCTTCTGCGACGGCTCCCACGAGACGCCCGGCGGAGTGAAGGTAGGGCTGACGGCGGCCGAGGTCGGCAAGAAATTACAAGCAGACCCGATGAAGCTGCCGAGTAAATGGAGCTATAAATCGGGGGATTATTTCCGGTTCCATCTTCACTTCGACGGCTCCAAGGTCAAATATATGGTTCTAAGCCAACCGCTTTAACTACATCATTTAAATTAGAGACACCGCTCGTGAGAGTGGTGTTCTTCGTGTATAATCGGCGGCGGCCGGCAAATTTGAATGATCGTTTGCTGAAGCTAAAATATTGAATTGCACCGTTGAACTGGATATAGTAGTACAATAAGAAAATGTTGAAGAACAGGCTGAATGGATGGAGAGGATAGGGTGCCGAACTGGAAGCCAGCCGTCATCGTCATTAATAGCCAGCAAGGCGATGAGGCCTCAGAACAGCGTATCAAGGGCGAGACATGGAGCAAGGGCAGCACGCTGTACGTCAGATATGTCGAGCCTGAACCAGGGCCAACGGGCGGTACGACGCGGGCCACGATCAAAATTTCGCAGAACGAGCTCAAGATCATGCGCCACGGAGAGGTGGAGTCCGAGCAGACGTTCCAGCAGGGCAAGCGGCTGCCGGGGTTCTACAGGTCCCCTTATACGAGGTTTAATTTGTCGACAGATACAAGCAGGCTGAATGCTCGTCTAGAAGGTTCCGGCGGCGTTGTGGCCTGGGAATACGACCTATGGGTTCATGAAGAGATGACCGGACACTTTGTAATCAGTTTACATATACAGGAGGAAGTTTAAGATGACAGTTAATCCCTTGGAACAAATCAATCAGTCGGTAAAGGAAGCGATTCTTAACGCAGTTGTAGCTGCTGGACTTGCAAATCGCGACGAGGTGCCTGCTATCGTATTGGAGGTGCCGAAGGATAAGGCGCACGGGGATCTTGCCACGAACGCTGCTATGCAGCTCACACGGATGGCTAAGAAAAATCCGCGCCAAATCGCGGAAGAAATCGTGAAGAACATTGATTATGAACAAGCTGGTGTCGAGCGGGCGGAAATTGCTGGCCCGGGTTTCATCAACTTTTTCCTTAGCAAAAGCTATCTGTACCCTGTCTTGGAGCAGATCTATACACAAGGCGAAAAATATGGTCGGGTTCAGCTTGGAGAAGGCAAAAAGGTACAGGTTGAGTTCGTCAGCGCAAATCCGACGGGCAGCCTGCATTTAGGGCATGCGCGCGGGGCGGCGGTTGGAGACGCTTTGTGCAACGTGCTTGATTATGCTGGATACGAGGTTACTCGGGAGTACTATATCAACGACGCTGGCAATCAGGTCGTGAACCTCGTGAAATCGATCGAGGCGAGGTACTTGCAGGAGCTTGGCCAGGACGTGGAGATGCCAGAGGACGGATACCACGGCGAAGATATCAAAGGCTTCGCGAAGGAACTGGTTGCCGAGAAGGGAGATGCGTTATTGTCCCTTTCTCCAGACGAAAGAGAGGACTTCCTCCGCAAATACGGATTGGAGAAAGAGCTGGACAAGATCAAGCGCGACCTGAGCCGCTTCCGGGTAGGCTTCGATGTATGGTTTAGCGAGACCTCCCTGTACGTGGACGGACAGGTGGAGAAGTCGCTGGAGGAGCTGCGCTCCAAGGGACAAACTTATGAGCTGGACGGTGCGACATGGCTTAAATCCACGGAGTACGGGGACGATAAAGACCGGGTGCTTGTGAAGAACGATGGAACCTATACCTATTTGACGCCGGATATCGCTTATCACCGCAACAAATACGACCGCGGCTATGATCGGATGATCAACATTTGGGGCGCCGACCACCACGGTTACATTCCGCGGGTGAAAGCGGCTATGCAGGCCCTTGGCAACGATCCGGACAAGCTGACGGTGTTGATCGCTCAGATGGTTAGTCTGTTCCAGGACGGCGAGAAGGTGAAAATGTCCAAACGGACAGGCAAAGCCGTAACGATGGTCGATTTAATGGATGAAGTCGGCGTCGATGCGATTCGCTATTTCTTTACAATGCGGAGCATGGATTCACATTTGGATTTCGACATGGATCTGGCGATTTCTACATCCAATGAGAATCCGGTTTATTATGTCCAATACGCGCATGCGCGGATCTGCAGCATCTTCCGTCAGGCGGAGGAGCAAGGCATCGTGATTCCTGCCATTCAAGACGTGAAGCTGAGCAAGCTGACCGCTGAGCATGAGTTCGATCTGCTGCGCAAAATGGGCGAACTGCCGGAAGAAATCGGCGTAGCGGCCGAGAACTTCGCGCCGCATCGCCTGGTGCGTTATTTGTATGAGCTGGCGGCATTGTTCCACAGCTATTACAAAGCGGAGCGCGTCATTACCGAGGACGCGGAGCAGACCGCTGCGCGGCTGGCGCTGCTTGGCGGCGTGCGGACCGTGCTGGCCAATGTGCTGAAGCTGATCGGCGTATCTGCGCCGGAACGGATGTAGCACGGGCCAGGGTTGTCCGCTGCACGGCAAGCAGCGAGTCGTCGCGCCTGCGCCTGGGGCGGTAGTGCCATCTGCAGCGCGCCGGCCGGCTTGGGAGCCGTCTTCTTTGCTACTGCGAAGAGGGCGGCTTTTTGCGCGGCGGTGCTCCGCCGTGCGGCGTTCGGCAGGGCTGCGCTCCTCTGCAGCTTGCAGGCCGCCCTGCCGGGTCCTGCCGGCGTCAGCTCTGCCGGCGCCGCGATGTTTTGGCTCGCAGGAGGCGCACTGCGCTAACCTCGCCCGGCCTGATCCGCCCCCGGGGTAGCGACCCAGCCAGCGGACGCGCCGTGCGGCGAAGCCGCTGCTTGATCTCGTCCGGTGTAAGATTCGGCCGCGCTGCCAGCAGCAAAGCGATAGCGCCGCTGACATGGGACGTCGCCATCGATGTGCCGCTCATTTCGCGGTGTCCTCCACCGAGCCAGGAGGACGTGATTTTTTCCCCAGGGGCGTAAATGTCGATATAGGGGCCATAATTGCTGAAGGAGGCCACCTTTCCGTCCCGGTTCGTGGCCCCTACGGAAATGGTCTGGGCATATTTTGCCGGATAATCCGCGGTTCGCTGTTTTTTGTCGTTTCCTGAGGAGGCGACAATAACGACGCCCGCTTCATGGGCTTTCCTGACAATATTTTTAAGGGATATGCTTGTCGACTTCATGCCGAAGCTCATGTTGATAATGTGCATACGGTTTCTGATGCACCAGTCAATTCCAAGGATAATATCGGACACGTACGCTGAGCCGTTATGATCAAATGCCTTGACAGGATATATTAATGAACGGGGAGCCACGCCAATCATCCCTTGCGCGCCGCCGGCCGCGGCGATCGTTCCGGCAATATGGGTGCCGTGTCCGTTATCGTCATGAGGCAGACTGGCACGGTTCAGCAAATGAATGCCGCGTGCCAGGGAATAACGCAGATCGGGATGGTTGTAATCCGCTCCCGTATCGATGACAGCTATACGGATGCGATGTCCTGTCGAGACAGACCATACTTCAGGTGCTCCAATCCGCTTTACACCCCAAGGGATCTCAGTGGCGCGTTCTTTGGTACGGGAAGCTGGCGAATTAACGCTGATGGTGGAGTCGCTTTCGACATATAGCCCGGGTTCGGAGTCCATTTGGCCGTCCTGAAGACGCAAAGGGCAGAACAGGGCCTGCAGCAGCGGCGATGAACGGATGGACTGCAGGGCGGGATATTTGTGCCGATACTTGAACCATTGACGGATGAATTCATAATAGTGGCTTGGCTGCAGAAATCGGACGATATGCCGTCCGCTTTTTCCGGAGGGGTCGATGGAGTCGTTCAAAAAGCGCAGTAATTTGGCGTAATCCATAGATGATATCCTCCCGAGTTAGCGTGTTGGAGTATATTATGATGAAGCTGCTGACCGGGAGTGGGGAAGTGGCCCTGTTCCAAGGAAATGGGCAAACAGGCCTGCAGCTATCAATAATAAAAATATTGTTAGAAATGCTGCAAAAGGCTGTAAGTCCCGTGTCCAAAGGAAGAATATAGACATAGGATGAAGTGAAGGCCTTAAGGGTCTTCATGACCACCCGAAGAGAAGGCTCGAGCCTTTTTCTCGGTCGGATACAGTCGAGAGACGGCGAACGATTTGTTCCCGTCTTTTCTAATGGATTTAGCGCCGCAGGGCAATACACGATTTGGACACGTTTTAACCACACTATTAAACTTGACATCTTAATACCAAATAGGTTTTACTTAGGTGTGATATGGATATGTTAGTGAAGGAATCAAGTTCCAATTTGATTTCGGCACCTGTATAGTGAACTTTGCGTGAGAGGAAGTGTCCGCCTGGTGAGTACCCCACTTAATTTGAAAATCGACCCGGAGAAGGTCCATGAAATTCCAATGGTTGACTTGGCCTTTTTGATTTTGAAAGCGGCGAATACACCGTATTATTACCGCGACCTGATGAACGAGGTAGCGAAGATCCGCAATATGTCGGAGGAAGAAATTAATGAAGCGATCGCTCAATTGTACACGGAGATTAACATTGACGGTCGATTTGCCTGCGTAGGCACGAACCTGTGGGGCTTGAAGCGCTGGTATCCGATTGAGAAATCTGAGGATCCTGTGGCGAATGCGAAGCGTCCACGCATCATTAATGATGATGATGACGATTTGGAAGACGAGGACTTCACGGATGAGGAAGACGATTTCACGGACGAAGACGACGATTTCGATGCGATCGATGAAGAGGACGAGCAAGACGAGCTGTTCTCGGATGATGACGATGACAGCGTCGACGAAGTCGATGAAGAGCCGCTGATCGATGATGAAGAACTCGATGAAGAGGACGAAGATTCGGATTCCGAAGATGAGGAATTCGAGGATGAATTCGAAGATAAATAAACCCGGTTTTCATCCTTTGGGTTTGCACGAAATTGCCACAATTGTAACCTCTTGAAATGCTCTCTTCTTTACTTGACAGGGGAGATGCTAACGGGTAAACTATTGCATGGGCTTATGATTCAAACCTATAAATATGTTCTAAATTTTAAAAGTGCCCCGACCTATTCGGGTGTCACTTTTTTGTTTTTTTATGTCCATTTTAGCTATGATTCGTGGGCTAATGGGTTACGCTATGATCTGAGTCGCCTGAATTTCTGGACTATTATGTAGGAGGTTTTTTGACTGTGGCAAAATATATTTTCGTAACAGGCGGGGTTGTATCGTCCCTGGGCAAAGGGATTACGGCCGCTTCACTCGGCAGGCTGTTAAAAAATAGAGGTTTAAAGGTAACGATCCAGAAATTCGATCCTTACATTAACGTGGATCCGGGTACGATGAGTCCTTACCAGCACGGGGAAGTGTTCGTCACGGACGACGGGGCCGAGACTGACCTCGATCTTGGTCACTACGAACGCTTTATCGACATCAACCTGTCCAAGAACAGCAATGTAACGACGGGCAAAATCTATTCCTCCGTCATCGGCAAGGAACGCCGCGGAGAATACCTCGGCGGAACAGTTCAAGTCATCCCGCACATTACGAATGAAATTAAAGAGCGTGTATTCGTGGCAGGCCGCGAGGCGGGCTCGGACGTGGTCATTACAGAGATCGGCGGAACGGTGGGCGATATCGAGAGCTTGCCCTTCTTGGAAGCGATCCGCCAGATCAAGAGCGACGTTGGCCGCGACAATGTCATGTATATCCACGTCACGCTTATTCCATATATCAAGGCTGCTGGGGAAGTCAAAACGAAGCCGACCCAGCATAGCGTCAAAGAGCTTCGCAGCATCGGCATTCAGCCGAACGTGATCGTATGCCGCACGGAGCATGAGTTGTCCGAAGACATGAAGGCGAAGATCGCTCTCTTCTGCGACATCGATGCCAATGCGGTAGTAGAGTGCCGCGATGCGGACACGTTATATGAAATTCCTCTTAACTTGCAAGGGGAAGGGCTAGACGAGATTGTCGTCAATCACTTGAAGCTGAATGCACCGGCTCCAGATATGAGCGAGTGGGTGAAGCTGGTTGACCGGATCAACAAACTGGAGAAGACGGTTGAAATTGCAATCGTCGGCAAATACGTAGCTCTTCATGATGCGTACCTGAGCGTCGTAGAGTCGTTGTCGCATGCCGGCTTTGACAATAATGCGGAAGTTAAAATTCGCTGGGTGAATGCGGAGGATATTACCGCAGATAACGTAGCTGAGCAGTTGAAGGGCGTCGGCGGCATTCTTGTGCCCGGAGGATTTGGCGACCGGGGGATCGAAGGCAAAATTACGACGATCCGTTATGCCCGCGAGCAGAAAGTTCCGTTCTTCGGCATTTGCCTGGGTATGCAGGTAGCTGTCATTGAAACTGCACGTGCGCTTGCTGGCCTGGAAGGCGCGAACAGCTCGGAGATCAATCCGGCTACGCCGCATCCGGTGATCGATCTTCTGCCAGAGCAGAAGGATATCGAGGATCTGGGCGGAACCATGCGTCTCGGCCTGTACCCATGTAAGCTGGTGCCGGGCTCCTTGGCTGAGCAGTGCTACAAGACAGAGCTGGTGGATGAACGGCATCGCCATCGTTATGAGTTCAACAACAACTATCGTGAACAACTGGAAGCGGCAGGCCTGCGCATTTCGGGAACGTCGCCAGACGGCCGTCTCGTCGAAATCGTCGAGCTTCCTGACCATCCGTGGTTCCTGGCTGTTCAATTCCATCCTGAATTCACGTCCCGTCCCAACCGGCCGCAGCCGTTGTTCCGCGAGTTCGTGAAGGCATCGATCGCGCATAATTCTTAATTTTTTTCTCTTCCTATAGGAATCACGAATGATTTTAAGTATCTTTTTACCAAATTAGAAGGGATTTCCTAAATCGAGGCGAATTATACCTTATGAGAATTACAAGGGCTAGACTTGTAGGAGGGTGTCTCAGTGGAAGAGAAGAAAGTGTTAATTGTCGATGATCAGAACGGAATCCGTATTTTATTAATGGAAGTGTTCAGCAGCGAGGGCTATAAGACATTCCAGGCTGCCAATGGCAAGATGGCTTTGGAGATCGTCCGCAGCGATTCACCGGATCTGGTGCTTCTCGACATGAAGATCCCCGGCATGGATGGACTCGAGATATTGAAGCATATTAAGGAAGTCAATCCGGCCATTAAGGTTATCATGATGACAGCTTATGGCGAGCTGGATATGATCAAGGAAGCGACAGAGCTTGGCGCGTTGAGGCATTTTACGAAGCCTTTCGACATTGATGAAATGAGAATGGCGGTAAATATGGAGCTGAAGGGCGGCGCCGTCCTTTAAGCGGAAACAGCAATCAAATATGTCGTAAAGACAGCCTCCTTCGGGCGTGGGAAATTCGTTTCCCTTCGCTTGAGGGAGTTTTTTTTACATATATGTGGGTAAGGTTTTAGGTGGGATCAACGATCGGTTGGCGGCATAATTTCATAAATAGATGGAAAAGCTTGAATAGTATTTTTGTCGGGTTGTGTTATAATAATTACGTGTGAATGTCGGCAAAATGAATACAAACAAACGTCCTAGGAGGATTGGAGCCATGCCATTAGTAAGTATGACAGATATGTTGAACAAAGCTCTTAAAGGAAAGTATGCAGTGGGTCAGTACAACATCAACAACCTGGAGTGGACATACGCGATTCTTGAAGCTGCCGAAGAAGAGAAATCTCCGGTAATTCTTGGCGTATCCGAAGGTGCAGCTCGTTACATGGGCGGATTCAACACCGTTGTGAAAATGGTGCAAGGCCTGATGGAAGACTTGAAAATCACAGTTCCTGTAGCGATTCACCTTGACCACGGTTCGAGCATTGAGAAATGTAAAGAAGCGATCGATGCCGGATTTACTTCCGTCATGATTGACGATTCCCACAGCCCAATTGAGAAAAATATCGAAACGACGAAAGCTGTCGTTGAATATGCGCACGCTAAAGGCGTATCCGTTGAAGCCGAAGTAGGTATGGTCGGCGGACAAGAAGACGACGTCATCGGCGAAGTAATGTACGCGAAGCTGGATGACTGCGTACGTATCGTGAAAGAGACAGGCATCGATACGCTTGCGCCGGCTCTTGGCTCCGTACACGGTCCTTACAAAGGCGAACCGAATCTTGGCTTCAAGGAAATGGAAGAGATCTGCAATGCGGTTAGCCTTCCGCTGGTTCTGCATGGCGGTACGGGAATTCCTACGCATGATATTAAGAAAGCCATTTCCCTCGGTACTTCCAAAATCAACGTGAACACGGAGAACCAAATGTCCTTCACGAAAGTGGTTCGCGAAGTTCTGGCCGAGAAGGCTGAAGCTTATGATCCTCGTGTATTCCTTAAACCTGGCCGTGAAGCTATCAAGCAAACGGTTATCGGTAAAATGCGTGAGTTCGGTTCCAGCAATCAAGCCTAAGCCAATAACTCCAGGCACAGTTTGCAATTCATATTACAAGAAAGACACCGCTCCTCGGGCGGTGTCTTTCCTATTTCAGTACATAAGTGGTATTATGGATAAGAATCGTTGAGTGCTATTGAGCAAGATGTATTATGTCCAATGGATTGAGGAACTATTTTCGGCTTCAGGGGGATTTTCTTCTTATGGAAAAGTTAATGATTCATGGCGGACGCCCGCTCAGGGGGACCGTTCAAATTAGTGGAGCCAAGAACAGCGCGATTGCGCTCCTTCCTGCCGTCATCCTGGCGGAATCGGAAGTAACTCTGGATAATTTGCCGCATCTTAGCGATGTGGCGGTATATACGGAAATATTGGAGGAGCTGGGAGCGAAGGTAACCTGGACGGACGGCAAAATCAAGATCGATCCGAGCCAGATTCGCCCTATTCCGATGCCTAACGGCCCCGTGAAGAAGCTGCGGGCCTCTTATTATATGATGGGTGCCATGCTGGGCAGATTTGGGGAGGCAACGATTGGACTGCCAGGGGGCTGCAACTTCGAGCCACGTCCCATCGACCAGCATATTAAGGGGTTTGAGGCGCTGGGAGCCACGGTTACGAATGAGCACGGCTCCATCCATCTCCAGGCTAAAGAGCTGAGAGGCGCCAAAATATATCTGGATGTGAGCAGCGTTGGTGCTACGATTAACATTATGCTGGCTGCCGCGAGAGCCAAAGGCTCCACGATTATTGAGAATGCGGCGAAAGAGCCTGAAATTATAGATGTTGCCACATTGCTGAACTCGATGGGAGCCAGCATCAAGGGCGCGGGGACCGAGACGATCCGAATTGAAGGGGTTAGGGAGATGAGCGGCTGCCGCCACTCGATTATTCCTGACCGGATTCAGGCGGGTACTTATATGATCGCTGCTGCCGCGACCCGCGGCGATATGATCATCGACGGGGTTATTCCGAAGCACCTTGAGGCGCTTACGGCGAAGTTAATCGAAATGGGTGTTACGGTCGAAGAAATGGACGAGTCCATTCGTGTTCTTGGCGCGCCTCGGTATGAGCATGTTGACGTGAAGGCCCTTGTCTATCCAGGCTTTCCGACGGATATGCAGTCTCCGATGACCAGTCTGCTTACACAGGCGGAAGGGGTCAGTGTATTAAGCGATTTTGTGTATAGCAGCCGGTTCAAGCATGTCCCGGAGCTCGTACGGATGGGCGCGAAGATTCGCGTGGAAGGGCGCTCGGCCATTATCGAGGGCGGTGAGCTGAACGCGGCTAAGGTCAAGGCGACCGACCTGCGGGCAGGGGCGGCGCTCGTCATTGCGGGCCTTACCGTCAAGGAAGGGGTCACGGAAGTATCCGGCGTCGAGTTGATCGACCGCGGGTACGATCATCTTGTGACCAACCTGCGTGCACTCGGTGCCGATGTGTGGCGTCAGGCAGAGTAGAAGTTCTCTGCCGGTCGCATATTTTTGCTGGAACCGGGTAATATTAGTAAAATGCGTCTATCAATTTTCTGATTTTTAGACTTATACTGGTTTCATAGTGTAATAGACAATCAATTATTGCTGCACAACGATAAAATTGAATAGGTGGTATACTATATGGATTTACAAATCGCTGACTTGGAAGAAATGAAACTGACTGAGCTGTACAAGCTGGCGAAGCAGTATCAGATTCCTTATTACGGCCAGCTTAAGAAGAAAGAACTTATTTTTGCGATCCTGAGGGCTCAGGCAGAACAGAGCGGTCTGATGTTCATGGAAGGCGTCCTGGAGATCTTACCCGAGGGTTACGGCTTCCTCCGCCCGATCAACTATTTGCCCAGCACGGAGGATATTTATATCTCGGCCTCCCAGATCCGGAAATTTGATTTGAGGACAGGTGATCTGGTGTCCGGCAAATGCAGGGCGCCCAAAGAAAATGAACGATACTTCGGACTATTGCAAGTGAATGCCGTTAATGGCGAGAACCCGGCCATCGCAGCAGAGCGTCTGCACTTCCCGGCATTAACACCACTTTATCCGCAAAGCAAGCTCGTGCTTGAAACAACCCCTAACCATTTATCCACTCGCATTATGGATGTTCTAGCCCCTGTTGGACTTGGACAACGCGGTTTGATCGTGGCACCGCCCAAGGCAGGAAAGACGCTGTTGCTAAAGGAAATCGCCAACAGCATTTCTACTAATCATCCCGAGATTGAGCTATTTGTGTTACTTATCGATGAACGCCCGGAGGAAGTTACGGATATGCAGCGTTCGGTAAAGGGGGAAGTGATCGCTTCCACGTTCGATGAGCTGCCTGAGAACCATATCAAGGTGGCTGAGCTTGTGCTGCAGCGCGCGCTACGTTTGGTAGAGCATAAGAAGGATGTTGTTATTCTGCTAGACAGCATAACTCGTCTGGCCAGAGCCTATAACCTGGTCGTTCCGCCTTCAGGCCGTACGCTGAGCGGGGGGATCGATCCCGCGGCCTTCCATCGTCCGAAGCGTTTCTTTGGGTCGGCGCGGAATGTAGAGGAGGGCGGAAGCCTGACCATTTTGGCAACGGCTCTAGTAGATACGGGTTCCCGTATGGATGACATCATTTACGAGGAGTTCAAGGGGACGGGAAACATGGAGCTTCACTTGGATCGGAAGCTAGCGGAGCGCCGGATTTTTCCGGCTATCGATATCCGCCGTTCTGGGACGAGACGCGAAGAAGTGCTCTTGACGAAAGAGGAGCTTGATACGATTTGGTCTATCCGCAAAAATATGAACGACTCCTACGACTTTGTGGAGGGGTTCTTGAAGAAGCTGCGTGACAGCAAGACTAACGCGGAGTTTCTGGCTTCCTTCGACACCGCTGGCAATAACGCAGCTTCGTCAGGCAGTGGAAGCAGCACGCGCCGTACGACCCGTACCGCTGCGCCTTCAGGCTCCGGATCGGGTTCGTCATCTTAACAATAGGCCTGGCGCCATGGAATGGCTGAAGCATTCCGCAATCGAAAGGCAAAGAGGAGAACGACATGTATTTAGTATATGCAGACAACAAAGGGCAAGTATATGATCACCCCTCAATGTACGGTTTGGCTCGCAGTGGGGACATGATTGTGGAAATTCTGGAGGATGAGCTCATTCCGCTGCCGGAAGGAGCGACTCTGGTCGGGCTTCCCTCGACGAGGCCGGTAGGGATGGATCCAGACACCGGTGAAATGATGCCGGTCCCTGGAGATGTCCAGGCCGTAGGGGCTCTGCTTCCACAGGGCTTTACCCGCCTCTGTCTTCCGGGTTATGTAAAAACGGATAAAGAATATAAGCTCCCGCTGTTCGGATATTCTGCGGTGGTATGGAAGGACGGCCAATTTTACGTAACGGCGCGTTTATCCGACGATCCCGAGAAATGGAATCCTTTGAATTGCGATCCGCTGGAGCTGAAGAATCAAGTCAAGGCACTGCGGACAAAATATCCCGAGAACCGCTTATACGAGCATCTCTCGAACTGTGCCCTGGGATATGAATGTTTGACTGCTTCCAACACGTTCCTGAATCGCTGGGAGGGTGCGGTTCCCGTGTCGTACTCTTGTAATGCGGGCTGCTTTGGCTGCATCTCGGAGCAGCCGGATGACAGCGGGTTCGTCGCTCCGCAGACGCGCATGAACTTCCGCCCGCGCGTCGAAGAAATCGTTGAAATCATGCTGGAACATTTGAAGACCCCGGAATCGATTATCAGCTTCGGCCAAGGCTGCGAGGGAGAGCCTTCGACGCAAGCCAAGCTGATCATCGAAGCGATCCGTGAGGTTCGGCGCCAGACGGATTTGGGTTATATCAATATTAATACGAATGCGGGGCTGAGCGACCATATCCGCGGCATTGTCGATGCCGGGCTTGATTTGATGCGCGTCAGTACGATTAGTGCGTTGGATGATCATTATAATGCTTACTACAAGCCTCGCGGGTATTCTTTGGCGAATGTAGAGAAGTCGCTCCGCTATGCCTCGGATCAGGGCGTGTATACGTCGATTAACTATTTGATTTTTCCGGGCGTGACGGATCGGGAGGAAGAGATCGAGGCGATGATTGAATTCGCCCGTCGTACAAAGCTTCGCCTGATTCAGCTTCGCAACCTTAATATTGACCCAGAGAGTTATTTGCAGCTTATTCCTCCAGCAAAAGGGGATATATTCGGCATGAAGCAGGCGATTGAAATATTTCAGCAAGAGCTGCCGGATGTAGTCATCGGTTCTTATACCCATGTACCCCCTGCTGAATTAGCACGAGTAAAAGTACGGGGATAAACCTCATATATTCCAATTGCGCGACAAAACATGGCGTGATATAATCACGTTATGTGTCATTATAACTCTGTGCACGCTTGAGGCCCAGGGCGGAAAGAAGGTGAAGTCATGAACGAAGCTATTCAACCTAAATATCACGTGACAACGGTAACTTGCGCTTGCGGAAATACCTTTGAGACAGGTTCTGTGAAACAAGACCTGCGCGTTGAGATTTGCTCCAACTGCCATCCATTCTTCACAGGTAAACAGAAATTCGTGGATGCTGGTGGACGTGTTGATAAATTTAAGAAGAAATACGGCATCTAATCTACGTTTGATAGAGACATGCTGCGTTTGCGGCATCGTGAAATACATGGAAAATCCCCTGCCTGATGGCAGGGGATTTGTTGTCGTTACCGTTTTATTTTTTGAATTCGATACTTTGTTGCATTTGTGTCCACTCGTCGCTGCTAACTAACCCGAGTCTCCATATCGCTATGCCTTTGAGGTTGTAACGCTTTGCTAAGCCGATCAGCGTGTTCACTGAATGGGTATTCTCGCTGTTAAGGTTCAGACCAAGGACCAGCTTGTCCTTCTTCGTCTCCTTCAGGGCAAGGCGAATCGCTTCATCCACTTTATCAGCAGGCTCGGGCTGCCCTGTTCCGCCGCTGCTGCGGTAATCATAGGCCATGATGATGATTTCGTCGGCAATTTGGCCGAGCGCTTTGTAGTCATAGCCTTGATACGAGGAGTTCAGCGGATGGAGCGCAAGAGCCAGCCTCAGATTCTCGGATTTGGCTTGCAAGGATACCTCCTTGACGAAGGCGGTGAAGGAAGAACGGGTCTTCGCTTTGTCCGTGGTAAGTCCCAGCCCTTCGAAATCCAGCAGGATGCCTTGAAATTGATTGTTTTTAGCGGCAGCGATCATTTCTGTAATGGCTTGTTTTCGGGCGTCGGCATTTTCGATGATTTTGGTTAATTCGCCATGAACGTCTCCCGAGTAGACCATTAAATAGGGGAGGGTCCGTGATTTGGCCGCTTCATTGACCAAACTCTCGGGGGTGATGTCTCCCGCTGGCTGAGGCCATTTGAAATCTTTTCCGCTTAGCGTAAATTTGCCGTTCTCGTCAATCCGGCTCCAGCCGAAGGCGACGGAGTCCAGGCTTGGTATGACCGATACGTCGGAGAAGGACGAGATGGCATAGAAGCCCATGGTATACATTCGCTGCTTCGGGGAGGATATCGAGACGGTACGCGTCTTCTGATCCCAGTTGACCTGGGCGCCGAATTGCTGGCTGAAGAAGCTGAGCGGGATTAAGGTATGCCCGTCTGAAGTCTGGGGCGCTACCGCCAGGTCTACACTGGATCCATTCACGGTCGACTTCCTGCTGTCTAGGGTTAGCTGTACGCGAACAGAACTAGGACCATTCCCTTTGACGGCGGAAATGCTCTTGGTGTTTTCGTCCCAAGTTACTTGAATGCCGAGCGCTTCTGAGATCGCGCGAAACGGCACAAGAGTAGTTCCCTCTTTAATGATAGGCTCGGCTGGAAACTGCAGGGGGTATCCGTCAAGCATAATGCGGATTGAGGTGTCGGCATAAGCTTGCTGCGGCAGCGACGTTACTCCGCTGAGAGTGCCGATCCATATTGAGGCGGCAAGGGCGAATTTACCTATTCTTCTCATTAAGGTACATCCTCTCTATGAAGTTCCATATTATTCTATAAATATATCAAACTTTGAGAGAGAAGGCATGTGTTCACGAATAATCTTAAATAGACAACTTTTACCGTCGGTTGCATTTTGGACAGGTATGAGCTATACTTATTTTCACCGTGCTAGATGGGGAGGTAGCGGTGCCCTGTAACTCGCAATCCGCTATAGCGAGGTTGAATTCCTGTTAGAGGTCTTGCCGATGTGAGGTCCGGTCTTTACGGCAGACGTTGACAGACGGGTCCTCCGCAATGAGTACCTGTGAACCTGGTCAGGTCCGGAAGGAAGCAGCCATAAGCAGTCATACTTTTGTGCCGGGGGGAAGCCTGTCTCGAGTTGCGCCGTAAAGGTGCCGCTTGGATCGCAATGATCAATAACAGGTGCACGGCTACATAGGTTTATAGAGCGACATCTTTGTCTTTCGGACAGAGATGTTTTTTTATTTTTATTTTTATTTACCGGATCCCTTCGTCCGAAATCATCTGCAATCTTCCTGCTTGTATTGAAGGGAGTGAAGGGTTAATCTTTTACTCGGGGACATGTCCGGATAGAAGTTTTTCTCGTCCCTCGAGTATAGTATAATGGGAAAGTGACGATTATCGTTTCAAGAAGAAAGAAGGTGCCGCATATGGAGCATATTGCGCTGTACCGTGCTTGGCGGCCGCAGTCGTTTCAGGACATGGTAGGACAACAGCACATTATTCGCACGCTGCAGAACGCGATTCGGGAGCAGCGGCTGTCGCATGCTTATTTGTTTAGCGGGCCTCGGGGAACGGGGAAGACGAGCGCGGCCAAAATTTTGGCCAAAGCCGTGAACTGCGAGAAGGGGCCGGCTTCGGAGCCGTGCAACGAATGTGACGCTTGCCGCCGGATTACGGCAGGGGCTGTTATGGATGTACTTGAGATTGACGCCGCTTCCAACAGGGGAGTCGAGGAAATTCGTGATTTGCGCGAAAAGGTGAAATATGCCCCTACCGAGGTGCGGCAGAAGGTTTATATTATTGATGAAGTTCACATGCTGACGACGGAAGCATTTAATGCGCTGCTTAAGACGCTGGAGGAGCCGCCGCCGCATGTCATGTTTATCCTTGCGACAACAGAGCCGCATCGGCTTCCAGCAACGGTAATATCCCGCTGTCAACGCTTTGACTTCCGCCGGGTATCCCTGGAGGAGCAGTGCGAGCGGTTAAAGCTGATTTGCGAACAGGAGGGCATTACGGCCGAGGATGAAGCTATCCAGTATATCGCGCGGTTGTCGGATGGCGGCATGCGGGATGCGCTGAGCATCCTGGATCAGATCGCTTCGTTCTCAGACGGGCATGTATCCTACAAGCAGGCGCTGGATATGACAGGCGGGATTCCTTCGAGGCAGTTCGCGGAAATCGCGAAGACGCTGATCGAAGGCGATGTCGGCGGTATGCTGCAGTTGATTGAGGGTCTTATGCAGGAAGGCAAAAGCGCTGATAAATGCATGGAGAATCTGCTGTATTACTTCCGGGATTTATTGATGATTAAAATGGTGCCGAATGCGGAAAAAATGACGGAGCGCGCGCTGGATCTCCAGGAATTCAGAGAGATGGCAGAAGTGTTTACGCGCCCGCAACTGTTCCGGATTATCGACACGCTGAACCATTATCAGACCGAGATGAAATATGCGCTGCAGCCGCAGACGCTGTTTGAGGTAGCTCTTTTGAAGCTCTGCAGCATTCCGCAGAGCGAAGAAGCGGTTAATGTACAGGCTGCCTCTGCTGTTACTGCGAGCTCCCCTGCCGATCCATCTGAGATTCAGCAGCTTCGCCGGCAGGTGGCGGAGCTGGAGAAGAAGCTTGAGCGCGCAATGCAGGGGGGACTCGGTGGCGGAAGCCAAGACGGGGATAACAGAGGGAATCGCCCGGCATCGCGGACGACGGCGCCTCGCGTGGCCTCGAAGGCCAAGATCCCAGCGGGGATTGACCGCTATGTAGCCCAGCGCAGCAGCCCGGAATTCATGGAAGTGCAAGGAAAATGGAATCAGGTGCTGCAAGGGGTTAAGGATGAGAAGATTACCATTCATGCCTGGTTTGTGAACGGCGAGCCCGTTTCCGTGCTGGATGATGCCATCCTAGTCGCATTCAAGAACGATATTCACCGCGAAACTACAGAGAAGCCTGCGAACAAGCAGCTCATTGAAATGGTAATGGAGCGGGTGATGGGTTCACCGTACCGTCTGGTGACGATGATGCTCAAGGACTGGAATGACAGTATTGAAGGCGCTGGGTCAGAGACATCGAAGGAGGAGCCTTTTCAGTTAGAGCCCTCGGATGATGGCGGCGGCAAGGAGCCATGGGTAGACGAGGCTTTGAACATGTTTGGGGATGACCTCGTTGTTGTGAAGGAGTAACAGGCTGGATTTTTGTACAATTCTGATTAACATATAAATGACTAAGAAGAAGGAGATGTTGGACAGATGAACAATATGAACCAAATGATGAAGCAAGTGAAGAAAATGCAGGAGCAAATGCTGAAAGCCCAGGAGGAGCTCGGCAGCAAAACCGTCGAGGGAAGCGCGGGCGGCGGCGTAGTTACCGTTGAAGTGACCGGACATAAGAAAGTGTTGTCCATCAATATCAAGCCAGAGGCTGTAGATCCGGACGACGTGGAAATGCTGCAGGACTTGGTGCTGACCGCGGTAAATGATGCGCTTGGCAAAGCGGATGAGCTGGCTAACAACGACATGGGTAAATTCACAGGCGGAATGAAAATTCCAGGCTTGTTCTAATTATAAGACTGAAGGAGATCACGCTCATTGTATTATCCCGAACCGATCGCCAAGCTGATCGACGCTTTTACTCATCTGCCGGGAATCGGCCCTAAGACGGCCGCGAGGCTGGCGTTTCACGTGCTGAACATGAAGGAAGACGATGTGATTGATTTTGCCAAGGCTCTGGTTAGCGTCAAACGGAATCTTCACTACTGTTCAGTATGCTGCAATATTACGGATACCGATCCTTGCCGGATTTGCCAGGACAAGACGCGGGATGCATCCGTAATTTGCGTAGTCCAGGACTCCAAGGATTTGGTGGCCATGGAACGGACAAAAGAGTTTGATGGTTACTATCATGTACTGCAAGGCGCTATTTCACCCATGGAAGGACTTGGTCCGGATGACATCCGGCTGAAGGAGCTGCTTAACCGTCTTAGCGATGAACGGGTTAAAGAGCTGATTTTGGCGACTAACCCCAACATCGAAGGAGAGGCTACGGCGATGTATATTTCTCGCCTCGTGAAGCCGTTCGAGATCCGGGTTACCCGGATTGCCCATGGGCTGCCGGTCGGCGGCGACTTGGAGTATGCGGATGAAGTAACCTTATCCAAGGCGCTCGAGGGGCGGCGTGAATTAAGGTAACTTTAAAGAAGGTTGATTCGGAAGCACTGGTGTTATGACCAGGGCTTCTTTTTTGCTTTTATAGCCCATTTGTACGCGGTAGGTTCTAAGTTTGTCCCTTTCCCGATACACATGAAATATACCGATCTGGGGGGGGCGGATATAACGTGAAATTGAGGCAATGGCTGCTGAGCAGGAAGAAAATGAGACAGTATGATAATGAGCTTGAATATAAGGAGCAATTGTATCGTGAGGTAATGAAAGCCCGGCGACAGTGGGAACAGGCTTATTGTGCCCTTCAGGAGGCAGTGGGTGCGGATGAGGTAGATATAGCCATATATACGCTGGAAGCCGCGGAAAGAAGGTACCAGGTTCACTTAAGGGCGGCAAAGCAGGCGAATGTGACATGGGAGCCATTTCAATTTGGGTCATACTCAAAGGACGGATTCTATCTTCGAGACTGATAGGCGATATATGTTTCTGTTAGGAGGGGTGACGAATGATGAAAATGATATTGTCTCTAGTGCTTATTGGGTCATTGCTGCTGCTAGGTTATATCGTGTTTTCGCGCAGGCTGGGATTAGCATGGCTTACTCGCCTTGGCCTTCATGTTGTGTTGGCTGCACTGGGAATATATATCGTCAATTTCTCGGGTCTGCTTACGGAGACATATATTCCGATGAACCCGGTCACGATAAGCACGGTTCTTATTCTTGGCCTGCCTGGTGTAGGTTTACTGCTGGGGCTTAAATTAACAATGTTATGATCACATTTCGTGGTTGACGTTAAATTGAGTTCTGTGATACATTATAAATCGCTTCTTCAATTGGCCGTGCTTGTCAGGGTCAATCAGTAAATATTTTTTTAAAAAAAGTATTGACTTGAGGAGAGCGAGCATGATATATTATAAAGGTCGCTGCTGAAACAACGGTGACACACGAAACAAAGTTGATCTTTGAAAACTGAACAACGAGTGAGCGGGTTTCACGCAAGTGAAATCTAAATAATAGAGTCAGATGAAAATCTGATCTCGTCAGATTCAAAATGAGCAAGTCAAACACCTTAGCTGAAAGAGATCTTACCTTCGGGTAAAATTGCCTTTCATCTTTATTGGAGAGTTTGATCCTGGCTCAGGACGAACGCTGGCGGCGTGCCTAATACATGCAAGTCGAGCGGAGTTATTTTGGAAGCTTGCTTCCGAAATAACTTAGCGGCGGACGGGTGAGTAATACGTAGGCAACCTGCCTGTAAGACTGGGATAACTGCCGGAAACGGTAGCTAATACCGGATAAATCATTTCGCCGCATGGCGGGATGCTGAAAGACGGAGCAATCTGTCACTTACAGATGGGCCTACGGCGCATTAGCTAGTTGGTGGGGTAAAGGCCTACCAAGGCGACGATGCGTAGCCGGCCTGAGAGGGTGAACGGCCACACTGGGACTGAGACACGGCCCAGACTCCTACGGGAGGCAGCAGTAGGGAATCTTCCGCAATGGACGAAAGTCTGACGGAGCAACGCCGCGTGAGTGATGAAGGTTTTCGGATCGTAAAGCTCTGTTGCCAGGGAAGAACGTCTTGGAGAGTAACTGCTCCGAGAGTGACGGTACCTGAGAAGAAAGCCCCGGCTAACTACGTGCCAGCAGCCGCGGTAATACGTAGGGGGCAAGCGTTGTCCGGAATTATTGGGCGTAAAGCGCGCGCAGGCGGTCATTTAAGTCTGGTGTATAAACTCGGGGCTCAACTCCGAGTCGCACTGGAAACTGGGTGACTTGAGTGCAGAAGAGGAGAGTGGAATTCCACGTGTAGCGGTGAAATGCGTAGAGATGTGGAGGAACACCAGTGGCGAAGGCGACTCTCTGGGCTGTAACTGACGCTGAGGCGCGAAAGCGTGGGTAGCAAACAGGATTAGATACCCTGGTAGTCCACGCCGTAAACGATGAATGCTAGGTGTTAGGGGTTTCGATACCCTTGGTGCCGAAGTTAACACATTAAGCATTCCGCCTGGGGAGTACGGTCGCAAGACTGAAACTCAAAGGAATTGACGGGGACCCGCACAAGCAGTGGAGTATGTGGTTTAATTCGAAGCAACGCGAAGAACCTTACCAGGTCTTGACATCCCTCTGACCGGTCTAGAGATAGGCCTTTCCTTCGGGACAGAGGAGACAGGTGGTGCATGGTTGTCGTCAGCTCGTGTCGTGAGATGTTGGGTTAAGTCCCGCAACGAGCGCAACCCTTAGGTTTAGTTGCCAGCACATAAAGGTGGGCACTCTAGATCGACTGCCGGTGACAAACCGGAGGAAGGTGGGGATGACGTCAAATCATCATGCCCCTTATGACCTGGGCTACACACGTACTACAATGGCCAGTACAACGGGAAGCGAAACCGCGAGGTGGAGCGAATCCTATCAAAGCTGGTCTCAGTTCGGATTGCAGGCTGCAACTCGCCTGCATGAAGTCGGAATTGCTAGTAATCGCGGATCAGCATGCCGCGGTGAATACGTTCCCGGGTCTTGTACACACCGCCCGTCACACCACGAGAGTTTACAACACCCGAAGTCGGTGAGGTAACCGCAAGGGGCCAGCCGCCGAAGGTGGGGTAGATGATTGGGGTGAAGTCGTAACAAGGTAGCCGTATCGGAAGGTGCGGCTGGATCACCTCCTTTCTATGGAGTACCTCGCTTCCGTAGCGAAGCGGTACAAATCACGGTCAGCGCAAGCTGCCGGATACACTTTGCGAATGCAAAGTGAACACATCGCTCACTCGTTGGTCAGTTTTGAGAGTTCAACTCTCAAGCGTTTGGTGGCAATGGCGGAGGGGTTCCACACGTACCCATCTCGAACACGACCGTTAAGCCCTCCAGCGCCGATGGTACTTGGACCGCAGGGTCCTGGGAGAGTAGGACGTCGCCAAGCGCACCCCGTTTTATGGGTGTTATTTAAATTGAACATTCCCTGTATGGGCCCTTAGCTCAGCTGGTTAGAGCGCACCCCTGATAAGGGTGAGGTCGGTGGTTCGAGTCCACTAGGGCCCACCATACAACTCCATAATATGCGTCATACTTGATGAGGTTCCCGTGATTTGTTACGGGACAAGTTTCAGAGTGTGCCGTAAATTTTTTGGGGCTTGGATATGGGGCCATAGCTCAGCTGGGAGAGCGCCTGCCTTGCAAGCAGGAGGTCAGCGGTTCGATCCCGCTTGGCTCCACCATTAACAATATCTCTTCCATAACTTACCTCTTGAATGGTGAGTACGGATTTGATAAGATAGTCTTCCGCCGGTAAAATGGCGAAAGAAACTTGATCCTTGAAAACTGGATAACGAAACGAAATTTGCGTTTTAGAAAATTCCTTTTAGCTGAACTTGTGTCAAAACAAGTTTAATTAAAAGTAGCTAGCGAACGTTTTGGGATAGGCGATCCTTTGGGAGTTACTTTCCACCTTGGTTGAATTTATTCGATCAGGAAAGTAACGTACAACAGAGCGAATAGCCCGAAATGAGAGCGTTATGGTTAAGCTACTAAGAGCACACGGAGGATGCCTAGGCGCTAGGAGCCGAAGAAGGACGTGGCGAACAACGAAACTGCCTCGGGGAGCTGTAAGCAAGCTTTGATCCGGGGGTGTCCGAATGGGGAAACCCGGCTGTGGTAATACGCAGTCACTCACATCTGAATACATAGGGTGTGAAGAGGCATACCAGGGGAACTGAAACATCTAAGTACCCTGAGGAAGAGAAAACAAAAGTGATTCCGTCAGTAGCGGCGAGCGAACGCGGATTAGCCTAAACCAGAGAGCTTGCTCTCTGGGGTTGTGGGACGTCTCACATGGAGTTACAAAGGAAGAGGTTAGACGAACAGGTCTGGAAAGGCCGGCCATAGAAGGTAAAAGCCCTGTAATCGAAAGTCTGTTCCCTCCGAGACGGATCCCGAGTAGTGCGGGGCACGTGAAACCCCGTATGAATCTGCCAGGACCATCTGGTAAGGCTAAATACTCCCTAGCGACCGATAGTGAAGCAGTACCGTGAGGGAAAGGTGAAAAGCACCCCGGAAGGGGAGTGAAAAAGAACCTGAAACCGTGTGCTTACAAGAAGTCAGAGCCCTATTGATGGGTGATGGCGTGCCTTTTGTAGAATGAACCGGCGAGTTACGTTCCCGTGCAAGGTTAAGGTGAAGAGCCGAAGCCGCAGCGAAAGCGAGTCTGAATAGGGCGACTTAGTACGTGGACGTAGACCCGAAACCGGGTGATCTACCCCTGTCCAGGGTGAAGGTGCGGTAACACGCACTGGAGGCCCGAACCCACGTATGTTGAAAAATGCGGGGATGAGGTGGGGGTAGCGGAGAAATTCCAATCGAACTCGGAGATAGCTGGTTCTCCCCGAAATAGCTTTAGGGCTAGCCTCGGTAGGACAGTCGTGGAGGTAGAGCACTGATTGGGTGCGGGGCCCGCCAAGGGTTACCAAGCTCAGTCAAACTCCGAATGCCATAGACTGATTAACCGGGAGTCAGACAGTGAGTGCTAAGATCCATTGTCAAGAGGGAAACAGCCCAGACCATCAGCTAAGGTCCCCAAGTGTGTGTTAAGTGGGAAAGGATGTGGAGTTGCACAGACAACCAGGATGTTGGCTTAGAAGCAGCCACCATTTAAAGAGTGCGTAATAGCTCACTGGTCGAGTGACTCTGCGCCGAAAATGTAACGGGGCTAAACACACCACCGAAGCTATGGCTTGATGCATTGCATCAGGGGTAGGGGAGCGTTGTATGCGGATTGAAGTTGGACCGGAAGGACTGGTGGACTGCATACAAGTGAGAATGCCGGTATGAGTAACGAAAAGATCAGTGAGAATCTGATCCGCCGAAAGCCCAAGGTTTCCTGAGGAAGGTTCGTCCGCTCAGGGTAAGTCGGGACCTAAGGCGAGGCCGAAAGGCGTAGTCGAAGGACAACAGGTTGAAATTCCTGTACCACCGTAATCCGCTATGAGCGATGGGGTGACGCAGTAGGGTAGTGACGCGAGCTGATGGATGCTCGTCCAAGCAGTGAGGCTGATGTGTAGGCAAATCCGCACATCGTTAAGGCTGGGCTGTGATGGGGAGGGAAAATTTACAGTACCGAAGGTCATGATCTCACACTGCCAAGAAAAGCCTCTAGCCAGGAGAAGGTGCCCGTACCGCAAACCGACACAGGTAGGCGAGAAGAGAATTCTAAGGCGCGCGGAAGAACTCTCGTTAAGGAACTCGGCAAAATGACCCCGTAACTTTGGGAGAAGGGGTGCCCCGGTAGTGTGAATAGCACGAGGGGGCCGCAGTGAAAAGGCCCAAGCGACTGTTTAGCAAAAACACAGGTCTGTGCGAAGCCGTAAGGCGAAGTATACGGGCTGACGCCTGCCCGGTGCTGGAAGGTTAAGGGGAGCGGTTAGGGAGCAATCCCGAAGCTGTGAACCGAAGCCCCAGTAAACGGCGGCCGTAACTATAACGGTCCTAAGGTAGCGAAATTCCTTGTCAGGTAAATTCTGACCCGCACGAATGGCGTAACGACTTGGGCGCTGTCTCAACGAGAGATCCGGTGAAATTTTAATACCTGTGAAGATGCAGGTTACCCGCGACAAGACGGAAAGACCCCATGGAGCTTTACTACAGCTTGATATTGAACTTTGATGCGATTTGTACAGGATAGGTGGGAGCCTAGGAATCCGGAGCGCCAGCTTCGGTGGAGGCATCGTTGGGATACCACCCTGATCGTATCGAAGTTCTAACCTAGGACCGTGATCCGGTTCGGGGACAGTGTCAGGTGGGTAGTTTGACTGGGGCGGTCGCCTCCTAAAGAGTAACGGAGGCGCCCCAAGGTTCCCTCAGAATGGTTGGAAATCATTCGCAGAGTGCAAAGGCAAAAGGGAGCTTGACTGCGAGACTGACAAGTCGAGCAGGGACGAAAGTCGGGCTTAGTGATCCGGTGGTACCGCATGGAAGGGCCATCGCTCAACGGATAAAAGCTACCCTGGGGATAACAGGCTTATCTCCCCCAAGAGTCCACATCGACGGGGAGGTTTGGCACCTCGATGTCGGCTCATCGCATCCTGGGGCTGAAGTAGGTCCCAAGGGTTGGGCTGTTCGCCCATTAAAGCGGTACGCGAGCTGGGTTCAGAACGTCGTGAGACAGTTCGGTCCCTATCTGTCGTGGGCGTAGGAAATTTGAGAGGAGCTGTCCTTAGTACGAGAGGACCGGGATGGACGCACCGCTGGTGCACCAGTTGTTCCGCCAGGAGCATAGCTGGGTAGCTACGTGCGGATGGGATAAACGCTGAAAGCATCTAAGCGTGAAGCCCTCCTCAAGATGAGATTTCCCAATTAGTAAGACCCCTTGAAGACGACGAGGTTGATAGGCCTGAGGTGGAAGTGCAGCAATGTATGGAGCTGACAGGTACTAATCGGTCGAGGGCTTATCCAATTCCCTATATAGAAGTAGGGCTAACACGCAAATGAAGTTTCGTATCCAGTTTTCAAGGATTAACTTCCTTGAATTTATGGCTTGGAGAGGTACCCAAGTGGCTATAAGGGGACCCTCTGCTAAGGGGTTAGACTGCGTAAGCGGTGCGAGGGTTCGAATCCCTCCCTCTCCGCCATTTTGTACAAGTATATATGTTTGGCGGCGTAGCTCAGCTGGCTAGAGCGTACGGTTCATACCCGTGAGGTCGGGGGTTCGATCCCCTCCGCCGCTACCATAATTTCTGGAGGCTTAGCTCAGCTGGGAGAGCATCTGCCTTACAAGCAGAGGGTCAGCGGTTCGATCCCGTTAGCCTCCACCATATTTATCTAAATCACCTATGCCGGTGTAGCTCAATTGGTAGAGCAACTGACTTGTAATCAGTAGGTTGGGGGTTCAAGTCCTCTCGCCGGCACCATTTTTTCTTGGAGCTGTTATTGCGGAGCCGTGGTGTAGAGGCCTAACATGCCTGCCTGTCACGCAGGAGACCGCGGGTTCGAATCCCGTCGGCTCCGCCATTACTTCCTTCAATAAGGGATGAGAGCCCGTCAAGGGTTGGCAGAATCAAAATAGTGTTTCCACAAAAGTGGGAAAGTTATATACTTAACCGCTTTATTTTTTTGACCAAATTTAATATGGCTCGGTAGCTCAGTCGGTAGAGCAGAGGACTGAAAATCCTCGTGTCGGCGGTTCGATTCCGTCCCGAGCCACTTTTATGCTCTCTCAGGCAACGCCCTGATCTAGCATGAAACCTGGAGGCTTAGCGAAGTGGCCAAACGCAGCAGACTGTAAATCTGTTCTCGTACGAGTTCGGTGGTTCGAATCCATCAGCCTCCACCAGTACGAGCCATTAGCTCAGTTGGTAGAGCACCTGACTTTTAATCAGGGTGTCGAAGGTTCGAGTCCTTCATGGCTCATCCTAAAAGTCGTCAATCTTAGATTGACGGCTTTTTTGTTGTTGTACGCATTTTTACGAGCGAGGCAAATTTTATTTTATTCCGGGGAACATGATACAATATGGACTATAGTCAATAAAAAACGGGGATTGTCCGGAAAGGCCATCTTATGGAGATCAACTTACTCAAGAAACAGCTTGAACTCATAGTTAAGGCTTCTGTCCATTTGTCCAACATGGAAATGCAGGAGTGGGAAAGATTGACGAATGATCATAAATCCAAAGGAGCGGGGATCGCTCGCTCTGTGGTGCTGAAGGATCGCTCACTGTGGTTGGGGGGCGTTGATCAGCAAACGGTTCAAGTGCTTGAAGCGGATACGTCCAAACTGTCGGAAGCGGAAGTAAAGCTGATTGAGCTTTTAATGGCAGCTGTCGTAGGGGAAGCATCGTTGCCGGCAGCAGGAGCGAAGAAGGATGACGAGCATCGAAGCCGTCAGTTGGGCGCATGGATTCAAGAGCAGTTAGAGCAGGGCGAAGATAAGGCGAATGCCCCTGAGTCGTTAACTTTAACAACCAAGATGGATGGGGTAATGATTCCTTTTTTGCTAGGCTGGGAAACTCATTCGGTTACAGATATTTCGTATGCGAAGTTAAATAAACTGCTGCGCAGTTATTTTGGCGGGGATATCGTACTGCTGCCGCTTAAGGAAGAGTGGTATGTGCTTGTGGGCGAGAAATTATTAGCCGATCTTCGTGACGAGAGCGATGAAGGTTTGGATACGGAGAGGGATATGCTTGGTGCACTCAGTCAAGGCATGTATGAGCTCGTAGCCAATGAATGGGGCGGAGGCGGATTCCATTTGGCGGTAGGCGATCCGATTGCACCAGAGCAGGCGTTGGTCTCGACAGCGCTGCTGCTCCGGGAGACATTGACGCTAGGCCGGCTGTTCCATGTCACGGAACAAATTCATCTGTCCTGGGAGCTGCGTCTGGAACGCCTCGTCTACAGCATCCCGGATGCCCAGCGGCAAAGATTCATTGAAGATACCGGAAGCCAGATCAGCTTGATGCAGGATGAAGAGATTTTATCCACGCTGGATACCTTTTTTCAATTGGATTGCAACGTCAGCGAGACTGCCAAGCGATTATATATTCATCGCAATACACTGCTGTACCGGCTGGATAAGTTCAAGCAGGAGACTGGCCTTGATGTGCGCAGATTCCATGATGCGGTCATAGTCAAGCTGGGGATGCTATTGTATAAAGTGACAAATAGGGAATAGGTTTTTTGTGCATTTTGTGGATAGCGCTTTATTGCCCAGGTAGGTTAATATAAAGATACGAAATGAATCCGATTACATTTGGATTAATCTATAATACTAATTTAATTCTAGGAGGCAGACTCATGGCAGGCGTACGCTTAGAACACATTTTTAAGAAATACCCAGGTGCTGACAAGGCAACCGTTATCGACGTTAATCTAGACATTGCAGATAAAGAATTCCTCGTATTGGTTGGACCATCCGGTTGCGGTAAATCTACAACTCTTCGGATGATTGCTGGTCTGGAGGAAATCACTGAAGGTAAATTGTACATCGGCGACCGCGTCGTTAACGACGTAGCTCCTAAAGACCGCGACATCGCGATGGTTTTCCAATCCTACGCTTTGTATCCGCATATGAACGTGTATCAAAACATGGCATTCGGTCTTAAGCTTCGCAAAGTGAAAAAAGAAGAAATCGACCAACGTGTACGCGAGGCAGCAAGAATTCTCGATATCGAGCACTTGCTTGACCGCAAACCGAAGGCTCTCTCCGGTGGTCAGCGTCAACGGGTTGCCTTGGGACGCGCAATTGTCCGCGATCCGCAAGTCTTCCTCATGGACGAACCGCTTTCCAACTTGGATGCTAAGCTCCGCGGTCAAATGCGTGCGGAAATTACGAAGCTCGTTAAACGTCTTGAAACGACTTGTATTTATGTAACGCATGACCAAACAGAGGCTATGACGATGGGTGACCGTATCGTTGTTATGCAGGACGGTATCATTCAACAAGCGGCTTCTCCTGAAGAGCTGTACAACCAACCAACGAATATTTTCGTTGCTGGGTTTATCGGTTCCCCTACAATGAACTTCATCAACGGTAAAATTGTAGAGCAAAACGGTGCTGTATACTTCCAATCCGATTCACTCAAAGTTGAAGTACCTCAAGGTAAAGCTGTTACCCTGAAGGAAAAAGGATATGTAGGCGGCAAGGAAGTTATCATGGGCGTACGTCCTGAAGATATTCATGAAGAGCCAATCTTCCTGGAAGGCTCCCCAAATACTGTATTTACAGCAAGCGTAGACGTTACTGAGAACCTGGGTCACGAAATGCTCTTGTACTTGAGCAGCAACTCTCCGCTGATTGCTCGCGTAGATGGACGTTCCAACACTCGTGAAGGCGACAATGTGAAGCTTGCCATCGATATGAACAAAATTCATATCTTCGATAAAGAAACTGAGCAAAACGTATTTTTTAGCTAATCTTAGCTAGATGACAAAACCGCCCTACGGGGCGGTTTTTGGCTTATAAATTGCTGGCAATTGATTTACGTCGTATTTTCCTTTACGATGAATACAATGAAATGAATGTAGTTGCTGCTAATTTCTATTTTACATATCGCAGGCTGCTCTCTGCCATAGGGGTCAAATGCGGAAGAGTGGCTTGGAGAAGGAGAACACCATGGCTAAAAAAGTAAAAGTATCAGAATTGGTCAACCAGTTCGGACTTGAGGTTGTGTCGGGAGAACAAGGGTTGAAACGGATCATTACCGTCGATGACTTATACCGTCCTGGCCTGGAAATGGCCGGTTATTTCGAGTACCATCCGCCAGAGCGGGTACAGATTTTAGGGAAGACAGAGTTGGCATTCTTCGAGATGCTGCCGTCTAAAGAGCGGCGTGATCGCATGGAGCGTCTATGCTCCAGCGATGATACCCCTTGTATTATCGTGACGAGATCATGGGAGGTCCCGCAAGAGCTGATCGACATCAGCTCGGTCAAGAATATTCCCGTCCTGCGGAGCAGCATGGCTACAACGATTTTGTCCAGCCGCATTACGAGCTTCTTGGAGAAGAAGCTTGCTCCTACGGCAACCATTCATGGCGTCCTTGTCGACGTGTATGGGGTAGGTATGCTTATTACCGGCTCCAGCGGCATAGGTAAAAGCGAGACCGCGCTGGAGCTCGTTAAGCGCGGACACCGTCTTATCGCCGACGATGCCGTAGAAATTCGTCAGACTTCCGATTTTCAGCTGCATGGAACCGCGCCAGAGCTGATTCGCCATTTGCTTGAAATTCGGGGCGTCGGCATCATCAACGTCATGACGCTGTTTGGCGCAGGAGCTATTCGCAACAATAAGCGGATTTCCCTCGTTGTTCGACTCGAGGCCTGGCAGCAAGAGAAGCAATATGACAGACTAGGGCTCGATGAAGAAACGACGCGAATCATTGACACCGATGTACCGCTCGCTACGATTCCGGTTCGGCCTGGACGGAACCTGGCTGTCATCATTGAAGTGGCAGCGATGAACTTCCGCCTGAAGCGAATGGGATATAACGCGGCATTGCAGTTTACGACAAAGCTCACCGAGACGATTGCCGAAGATATTGACGATTTGGACTAGGAGCGTGAATGATGGGCACTTTGTTATTGGATCCAATAGCTTTTTCTATCGGAAGTATCGCTGTACGCTGGTACGGATTAATTCTCGGAACGGGCGCTTTGGTTGGTTTGCTTCTGGCCATTCGAGAGGGGAAGCGTTTTGCTATTCCGCAAGAGTTCTTTATGGACCTATTGCTGTTAGGCGTTCCCTCAGCCATTATTGGGGCCAGAATTTACTTTGTTGCTTTTACATGGGATCAATACAAAAATAACTTATGGGACATCTTCAAAATTTGGGAAGGCGGCATAGCGATATACGGCGCGCTTATTGGCGCGATTATATGCGCGGTCATTATGGTGCGCAGACGGGGCTATAATTTCTGGCGTATTGCCGATATTTGCGCGCCTTCGCTGATCGCTGGCCAAATGATCGGCCGCTGGGGGAACTTCGTGAACCAGGAAGCCTATGGTGGTCCTACGACTGAAGCTTTTTTGAGGGATTACCTGCATTTGCCGTCTTTCATCGTAAACCAGATGAACGTGGAGGGCGTGTTCCATCATCCGACGTTCCTCTATGAATCGCTATGGAATCTGGTTGGCTTGCTGCTGTTGTTCGTGCTTCGGAGACAGAAATTCCTGCGGGCAGGAGAGTTGTTTTTTTCCTATTTTATATGGTATTCCATCGGCCGATTCTTTATCGAAGCGCTGCGTACGGACAGTCTGGCGTTTCAAGGGCCGGCGTGGCTGGCATCTTTCGTAGACGGACTCTGGTTTCCGATGGTTTGGCTTGGATTCGAGCAGGGGTATTTGGATCCTAACTATGGCAATGTACGCATATCCCAGCTGTTGGCTTTGCTTATTATCGTTATTGCAATTATCCTTATCATCGTTCGCCGCAGAACAGTCACTAATTTGCCGCGGTACAGCGATCCGATCATTTCTACTAAAAATCAGGAGATCGAGAGTGGCCCAAGCGCCAGCGCCGCTGTCCTAAGCAGAAAGGCTGTAGATACAGACAAGGCAAATGAAGCGGATACTCCTGCGCCAGAACAAGATGAGGAATCGAAAAAGGAGTAGCTCAATTTGAATATAGACACCGTGTTATTCGATTTAGACGGAACGATTGTAGATACCAACGAATTGATTATTGCGTCGTTCCAGCACGTATTGGACAAGCATAAACAGCCCCGTACCCGGGAGCAGATCATACCTTATATGGGAATGACGCTGGAGCAGCAGTTTCAGGCTTTTTCAGGCTGGGAGGATGTTGCGGAACTTGTGACCGATTACCGCTCGTTTAACACCATGCACCACGATACGATGGTCAAAGGATTTCCGCATGTCGGTGAAGTCGTCTCCACCTTGAAAGAGAAAGGAATGAAGCTTGGAATCGTGACGACCAAGATCAGGCCTTCGACGATGCGCGTATTGGAGATGTTTGATTTGCTGAAATATATGGACGCGATTGTAACCGTTCAGGATGTCACACATCCCAAGCCGCATCCAGAGCCGGTGCTGACAGCAATACAGCAGCTCAATGCCGATCCGAAGCGCACCCTGATGGTGGGAGACAGCCCTGCGGACATTAAGTCGGCTCAGGCTGCCGGAGCGCTCTCCGCAGCAGTGGCTTGGTCCCTTAAAGGGGCGGAGGAGCTGAAGAAGTACAATCCGGACTATATCCTGGAGGATATGCTTGATTTATACGGAATTTTAGGATGGGAGCTTGTGAAGAAGTGAGGAGAGTGCAGCGTTATCCAGTAGAAGGGCCAAATGCGCTGTGGCAGTTATACCGAACGGTAAGTCCGTGGAAGGGTGTCAAAAACTTCATTTTCATCCAATTGGCCAGGTATTGCCCGGTGCTGTCGCTGAAAAACTGGATTTATCGCCGCATTCTCGGCATGAAGGTCGGGGAGCATACCGCTTTTGGCCTCATGGTGATGGTGGACGTCTTCTTTCCCGAGCTGATTACAATTGGACGAAACTCGGTCATCGGCTACAATTCGACGATTCTGGCTCATGAATATTTGATCAAGGAATATCGTCTGGGCGAGGTTCATATTGGAAATGAAGTCATGATTGGCGCAAACACGACGATCCTTCCCGGAGTTACGATTGGAGACGGGGCCGTCGTCGCCGCAGGATCAGTTGTGCATAAAGACGTAGCCCCGGGAGCATTCGTTGGCGGCAATCCGCTTCGCGTCATTGAGCGGAAAACGCCGGAACGAACAGGCCTTGAGGCTGACGCAGCAAACGAACAATAAAAAGAGGATCGCCTAAAGGCGATCCTTTTTTGTTAGCGGTGAGGTCTTATTTTCAAAAACCGTGGTTACGGCTGCTTGGCAGGATTGTTTCCGGTGAGAAGCGGAATTTCAAAAGGCTGGTTGATATCTGTTCCGGGATAGGACAGAAGCTTAAAGGTTAACGGCTGGATATAATTTCCCGGCTTTATTTTATAGTGAAACGTTTCGAAGGCCTCATCGGATCGATAGTAGCTTGACCGCCCCACCATTAGTGTATGCTTCTTCCCGTCTCCATCCGTGAATTCCTCATCTAAGTCGAAGTATAGAGCTCTTCGGTCGGAAATGTGATCCAGTTCAAAGTAGATGTCTATAAATTCTTCGGTTGGAACCACGCGGGTAAGCCGAACGGAATCATTCGGAGCAGAGACAATTTTTTGTTTCTCCGTATCGAGCACAAGCTTTAAATCTTTCCCAAGAGCTTCTTCTATTCCAGATGCACCAAATGATAGGTCCTGCCACTTGGCATAATACAGGCTGTCAAATTGGATAAGAAGTTCATTTGGCCTGGCATTCGTTGTAGACATTTGCATAGGAAGGGATTTTCGTGAGCCCTCCTGAGTTATCCATAGAACAGGATCGATCAGACTCTGATATAAATTCTCCTTGGCGGATTCAATTCGGAGATAGACCCTTGTAGTCAATGGATTCAAAATAGCATCCGTAATCGTAAAAGAATATGGTCCAACCGTTGCTGAACGGTTAACCTCGATTTTGTGCTCCAATCCGGCATATTTACTGGAATCCAGCTGAATAGGAAACTCCATGAGTTCATGGGCTTCATCCGACGCTTGCGGATGACCCCATTTTGCGGAGAAACTGAATTGAGCAGGCACATTATGATTAGGAAAAGAAACCGTAAATTTATCATGCTGCACGTTAGATGGAGTCCCCGGCTTAGCATCAGAGGATGGATAATCAACCATAACGCCTAGGCCATTCCCTTGGGCGTCCAGAAACTTGGCGTCCCGGGCAAAAATGGGGGCATTCCCTAGTAAATTAACCGCTGTATAGAATACAACCATCTCGGTACGGTCAGCAAGAACCCCGTCAATCGTAACTTGGTAATTGCCCTGCGTGATCGTTTCATTTATGGGTTGGTATAGACCATGGAGGGCTGCATCCTTAAGCTTGGGCGTCATGCTGTTGTATACGAAACTTGGGATGTCTGAGCGGGACGCATGAAAGGCAGAACGGCCCAAGTTGTCCGATGTCCACATCTGCCAGCCGCCGAACAGCAAGAGGCAGCAGGCAAGCAGCGCGCCCGTAAGCTTCCAAGGGAAATGATGAGCGAAGCGTTTATAGCGAGAATGGCCTGATGAGATCCCGGCAAGCAATGCCTGGTCTAATTTTTCTTCATAGATTTGCTCCGCAGCGGCATCGTGGGATTTATAATAATCCGTCAGCAGTTTTACCTCTCGATGAAAATCAAACTTCCCCGGCATATCCTTCGCCTCCTTTTCTTATATGTTCCCGTACTTGCTTTAATCCTTGATGCAGCCAGGTCTTCACCGTGCCTTCCGGCCGCTGGAGAACCCGTGAGATTTCGGTCAGAGTCATATCCTGATAATACTTAAGCATCAGTACGTCGCGATACTTGGGCTTCAGACGCTCAAGCGCCAGTTCAAGATCCAGTTTATAAACGCTGATCATTTCTGTTTTCTCCTGGGCTGCCTCGGCAGGATGCGGCCATGTTCTTTTGCGGTATTTTAATTCATCATGACAACAGTTGATCAGAATGCGGATAAGCCATGGCACAAAGGCATCAGGATCCCGCAGCTTCCGGCATTTGATCCAGGCGCGGCAGACCGCTTCTTGGACTGCATCCAACGCATCGGCCTCATTTTTTAAATAGCTGTGGGCGATGCCGAATAATTTTCTTTTCTGGGAAGACACCAGCATGTAGAAGGCGTCTTCATCTCCGAGGCATGCGGCTGCCGCCCATTCTTTTTCTTGCACTTTCCGGCTCCTTTCTGTGTGTGGCTGGCTGTTCGTTCGTGCCTGAAGCCTGGCGGTAAATGAGCAGGCCATTACATTTATATAGTTAAGACGCTGGTGAGCCGCAAACGGTTTTATCCGATTCCCTGTCAAATAGGCGCAGGTATGTTAAAGTTGTAATAGCTGGTATTTTTGCTGTCACATGCAGCCATTTAGCTGTGCGTTGACGATTCGGAAGCAAGTATGATAAAATATGCCATACCCTTTAATTTGGTAGTATGGTAGCACTTTAATATGATAAAGCAAATGACATTATATAGTTAATCTACTGAGAGGTGAAAGTCTTGTCTAAACCGAAAGGATTTGAAAAACCCGCTGGTGTGCGCGATTACCTGCCTTTTGCTGTAGAGAAGCTGCGGGCTATCGAGCGCAGCGTACTGGATTGCATGTCAAGTTGGGGTTACCGTCAAATCATGACGCCAACGCTGGAATATTACGATACGGTCGGCGTAGCGAGTTCAACGTCCGATCAGAAGCTGTTCAAACTGCTGAACAGCCGGGGGACGACGATGGTGCTTCGTTCAGACATGCCTGCTCCGATTGCGCGGGTGGTCTCTTCATTATTAAGGGAGGAGCCTTTGCCGCTTAGATTATCTTACCATGCGAACGTGTTCCGGGCGATCGAGGAGGAAGCGGGGAAGGAAGCGGAGTTCTTCCAGACAGGCGTGGAGCTCGTCGGGGACGACTCCCCGGAGGCGGATGCCGAGGTGGTTGCCCTGGCGGTATCTTCGCTGCAGGCGGCAGGCGTTACAACGTTTAAGATCGCTTTGGGTCATGTCGGCTTCCTGAACGGATTGCTCGAGGATGCGATTCCCGATAGCGAGGAAGTTAGGGACACGCTGAAGGAAGTACTCATGCACCGCGATTACGTGGGATACCGCGAGACGCTGGCAAGGCTGTCCTTGACCGATGCGCAGAAAAATGAGCTGGAAGGCGTTCTTAAGCTGCGTGGAGGAAAGGAAATATGCCATCAGGCTCTTGAACTGAGCAGCAATCCACTAGCCCAGGCCTCGATAGAGCATCTTGGCCAAGTATGGGATGCACTTGAGGATTATGGCGTTGCCCAGCATGTGATGATCGATTTGACGATGATCGGCGATTTCTCGTATTACACGGGAATGACCTTTGAAGGATACGCGGCGGAGCTGGGCTTCCCAGTCTGCAGCGGGGGGCGCTATGACAACTTGCTACAGCAGTTTGGCCGGCCGGCTCCAGCAACGGGGTTCTCCTTGAAAACCAATCGGATACTGGATGGCGTGGACGGCATGCAGGTGGAGCGTGAGCTCCCGATCCTGCTGCAATATGATGCAGTGAACCGCAAGCTTGCTTTTGCTGAGGCGGCCCGTCTTCGGGCGGAAGGGCGCAGCGTAGTGATGAAGCATACCGACAGACCGGAGGACCTATTATCTGAGACCGTGGCCAGAAACATGCGCAGCGGCCCGCTAGGCCCGGCATACGGCGAGATTCTCAGCTTCGTCAGTTTCTGACCTACACCAGTTAAGAAGGGAGGGCTTTGGCTTTGGGAGAGATCATTAAGGTAGCAATGCCCAAGGGGCGTATATATAAACAGGCGGCGGCTATGTTCCGCGAAGCGGGATTATATATTCCGAACGATGTGGATGAGTCGCGCAAGCTAGTTATTCCTTTGCCGGAGATCGGCATGGAATTTATTATGGCCAAACCGGTGGACGTGCCGACTTATGTGGAGTACGGGGTAGCTGATATCGGCATCGTGGGCAAGGATGTGCTACTGGAAGAGAACCGCGATGTGTATGAACTGCTTGATTTGGGAATTGCCCGCTGCCGCATGTCGGTTATCGCACTGCCCGAATGGAAGCCCGGCATTCATCAGCGCGTAGCGACGAAGTACCCGAATGTCGCTTCACAGTATTTCCGCGAGCAGGGGCAGCAGGTCGAGGTCATCAAGCTGAACGGCTCCATCGAGCTGGCGCCGTTGATCGGCCTCGCAGACCGCATCGTCGATATGGTAGAAACCGGCCGGACGTTAAGGGAAAACGGTCTTGTGGAGATGGAAAGTCTTTTTGAAATCACAAGCCGTCTGGTGGCGAACCGGGTGAGCTACCGCATGAAGAACAGTGAAATCCAGGCGGTATGCGACGCTCTAAACCGGGTGATTCAAGGCTCAGGCATCGAGAGCTAGGAACGGAACAGGAAGAAAAAACGCAGGAACGGAAAGAACATAGCCAGTGATGGGGGGCAATCAGGGATGAGAATAGTATCGGCGGGACAATTTCAGCTGAAGCGGGAGGTAGACTACGGTTCGCCAGAACAGAATGCAGCCGTCAAGACGATCGTAAGCGCTGTAAAAAATGAAGGGGACGCCGCGCTTCTTAAATATACGGAGCAGCTCGATGGCATGAAGCTGTCGCCGGAAACGCTGCGAGTGACGGAGGAGGAAATGCGGGCCGCTTATGATAAGGTCGAACCCTCCTTTGTAGCGGCGATATCGGCTGCGGCCGCGAATATCCGCGCCTACCACGCCAGGCAGAAGCGCAATTCCTGGATGGACTTGCAGCCTGACGGCAGCATGCTGGGTCAGATCATTCGCCCGCTTAAGCGAGTTGGCGTATACGTACCCGGCGGTAAAGCCTCTTATCCCTCCTCGGTGCTGATGAATGTCATCCCAGCCCAGGTGGCAGGCGTCCCGGAGATCGTTATGGTGACGCCGCCAGCGACGAGCGGGAAGGAAGGAATCGACCCGTATATCCTTGTGGCTGCTGCGGAAGCCGGCGTGAATGAAATTTACCGGGTCGGCGGTGCGCAGGCTATCGCCGCTCTTGCTTACGGCACGGAGACTATCGCGCCTGTCGATAAAATCTGCGGACCGGGCAATATCTATGTCGCTTTGGCGAAGCGGGAAGTGTATGGAGCGGTCGACATCGACAGCATCGCGGGGCCAAGTGAAATCGCCGTGCTGGCGGATGACAGTGCTGACCCGGCCTACGTTGCTGCCGATCTGCTGTCGCAGGCCGAGCATGATGAGATGGCATCGGCTATTCTCGTCACGACCTCGGAGGCCTTCGCCAAAGCATGTCAGGAGGAAGTTCAGCGCCAGCTGGCGGTTCTGCCTCGGCGTGACATTGCCGCGGCCTCGATCGAGAAGTATGGCGTCATACTTCTTGTCGATTCCATTGAAGAAGGAATCGGCGTGATTAACCAATTGGCGCCGGAGCACTTCGAGCTGATGGTAGAAGAGCCGATAGCATACCTCGGCCTGGTTGAGAACGCCGGGGCGATCTTCCTCGGACCATACAGCTCAGAGCCAGTGGGAGATTATTTCGCGGGTCCGAATCATATTATCCCGACGAATGGAACCGCACGTTATTCCTCCCCGGTCGATGTGGATGATTTCATCAAAAAATCAAGCCTGATTTATTATAGCAAGGAAGCATTGCTTAAGAACGGCGAGACGATTATGGAACTAGCGCGCCGCGAAGGTCTCGAAGGCCATGCGCGGGCGATCGAAATACGGATGCGTAAAGAAGGAAAGGCAGGGAATGTTGATGACAACGAATTATGAAGAGGCAAGAGAGCGGAGCGCAAGCGTTAGCCGCAAGACGAACGAGACGGATATTAAATTGAGCTTCTCCGTGGACGGCAGCGGACAGTCCAATCTACAGACAGATGTGCCGTTTCTCGATCATATGCTGGACCTGTTTACGAAGCATGGGCATTTTGATCTGACGGTGGAAGCGCACGGCGATATCGAAATCGACGATCATCATACCGTCGAGGATATCGGTATTTGCCTGGGGCAATGTCTACGGGAGGCGCTGGGGGATAAGAGAGGCATCAAGCGTTATGCGAGCGTCTTTGTGCCGATGGATGAAGCTCTTGCCCAAGTGGTGATCGATTGCAGCAACCGCCCGCATTTCGAGTATCGTGCGGAGTATCCATCGGGCCGGGTGGGCAGCTTCGATGTTGAACTGGTGCATGAGTTTTTGTGGAAGCTGGCTTTGGAGGCGCGCATTACACTGCATGTTATTGTCCATTACGGACAGAACACACACCATATGATCGAAGCTGTGTTCAAGGCACTCGGACGTGCCATCGATGAAGCTACAAGCATTGATCCGCGCGTTAGCGGCGTTCCGTCAACGAAGGGAGTGCTCTAACTTTGGCCATTGCCATCGTTGATTACGGAATGGGCAATTTGCACAGCGTCAGCAAAGCCGTCGAGCGCCTTGGCTACGAGGGGCTCATCACCAGCGACGCTGCGGCGATCCTCGGTGCCGATGGCGTGCTGCTGCCAGGCGTGGGCGCCTTCGGCGACGCCATGGCGCATCTGCGCGGCACCGGGCTTGACGCCGTCGTGCGGCAGGCTGCCGCCGGCGGCACACCGCTGCTCGGCATCTGCCTCGGCATGCAGCTGCTCTTCGGCGAGAGCGAAGAGCATGGGCGCAACGAGGGCCTCGGCATTTTGCCGGGCAGGGCGGTGCGCTTTGTGGGCGGCGACTACAAAGTGCCGCACATGGGCTGGAACCGGCTGGCGTTCCTGCAGCCGGACAACCCGCTGCTTGCGGGGCTGGAGGAGGGGCATGTGTACTTCGTCCACTCCTACCATGTCGAGCCGCAAGCGAAGAGCGATTTGATCGCCGTGACCGACTACGGTCATCCGGTGACGGCGATCGTAGGCCGTGACAATGTATACGGCATGCAGTTCCACCCTGAGAAGAGCGGGGAGCTGGGCATGTCGCTGCTGCGCAACTTCCTGGCCTTGGCAGAGGCGAAAGGCAGCGCGTAGGAGAAGCAGCGGTTTTAGGCTGCGGCGGCATGCATTTTCTGTCCAGAATGAAAAAGGCAGCAAGCAAAAGATAGCGTGAAATCGAAATCACTTTTTCAGATTGAGGAAAAGTATAGAGCGGAGGAACGAGGGGTTATGTCTTCATTTATCATTTACCCGGCGATTGATATCCGGGGAGGCAAGTGTGTTCGCCTGGTCCAGGGCGATTATGGACGTGAAACGGTATACAACGATAATCCGGTAGAGGTCGCCAAGTCGTGGGAAGCGCAGGGCGGCACGTTCATTCACCTCGTCGATTTGGACGGAGCGAAGGCAGGCCATCCGGTAAACGATGAGCTGATCGGGGAAATCGCCCGCAGCGTCCAGGTTCCAGTACAAGTAGGCGGCGGCCTGCGGACGCTGGAGGATGTGAAGCGCCTATTGTCGCTGGGCGTCAGCCGGGTTATTCTCGGGACGGCGGCCATCGAGGATCGCCAGTTTACAGAATCCGTGCTTGGCACCTACGGCGATAAAGTTGCTATCGGCATCGATGCGCGCAACGGCTTCGTTGCTACGCGCGGCTGGCTGGAGACCTCCGAGGTTCAGGCGGAGGTACTCGCCAAGGAGCTGGCGGCCAAGGGGGCGGAGACCTTTATTTTTACGGACATTTCCCGCGACGGGATGATGCAGGGGCCGAACGTGGAGGCCATTGTCGCTTTGGCGAAGGCTTCGGGACGCACGGTTATCGCCTCAGGCGGCGTAACAGTTCAGGATGACCTCCTTAAGCTTGCGGCACATGCCCAAGAGGGCGTAGGCGGCGCGATCGTCGGCAAGGCGCTGTACACCGGCAGCATCGACCTCGCAGCAGCAATTAAGGCGATCCAAGGCTAGGGTTAGGCGGTTAGGATCAACAAGATCAAGGGCCCTCAAAGGGGCGCTTGAAGCAGAATGCGGCAGCTTAAGGCCGAAGGAAACTATTCGAGGAAGGATTGATCCATCATGCTCGCAAAACGAATTATTCCCTGCCTTGACGTGAAGGACGGGCGGGTCGTAAAAGGCGTAAATTTTGTAAACCTGCGGGATGCAGGGGATCCGGTCGAGCTCGCGGCGCTGTATGACCGGGAAGGCGCGGATGAGTTAGTCTTCTTGGACATCTCCGCTTCGAACGAAGGGCGGGCGACGATGGTTGAAGTCGTGAAGCAGACCGCCGGAGAGATTTCCATTCCTTTCACCGTAGGCGGAGGCATTTCCCAGGTGGAGGATATGAAGCGGATTCTGCGTGCGGGTGCGGACAAAATCGGCATTAATACCGCAGCCGTGCTGAATCCCGATCTGATCTCTGATGGAGCGAAGCGCTTCGGCTCCCAATGTATCGTTGTCGCGATCGACGCGAAATATAACGAGGAGCTGAAGGATTGGGAGGTCTACACCCACGGCGGACGGAAGGCGACGGGAATGAGTGCGGTCCAGTGGGCGCTGGAGGCCGAGTCGAGAGGCGCGGGCGAAATTCTGCTGACGAGCATGGACGCTGACGGTACCAAGGATGGCTTCGACCTGTCCTTGACGAAGGCGATCAGCCGTGCGGCAGGCATTCCGGTCATTGCTTCCGGCGGCGCGGGCAAAGTGTCCCATTTCTATGACGTGTTTACCGAAGGAGAGGCGGATGCTGCCTTGGCCGCAACGATTTTTCATTATAAAGAGATTGCGATCCCGGATTTGAAAAAGGATCTGATATCCAGAGGAGTGGAAATACGATGACTCAGCAACTTAAGCAGCAGCTTCCGCTGAATCAGCTGGAAGAGGCCATTCAATGGGACGAGAGCGGCCTTGTGCCGGCCATCGTGCAGGACGCCGCCTCCAAGGAAGTGCTGATGCTGGCCTACATGAACCGGGATTCCCTGAAGAAGTCTCTGGAGACCGGGCAGACCTGGTTCTGGAGCCGCTCGCGCGCCGAGCTGTGGAACAAGGGGGCTACCTCGGGCAATACGCAGCAAATTATGTCCCTTCGCTATGATTGCGACGGCGATACCTTGCTCGTTGAGGTGCACCGTCAGGGCCCGGCTTGTCATACCGGGGAGGACAGCTGCTTTTATCGCACGGCTGCTGCAGCTGAGGATCAGGCTGCAGGGGCCGGCGATGCGAATAGCGGCACGGCAAGCGGCCGATTCGCCGTTCTGGCCGAGCTCGAGCAGCTGATTGCCGAGCGGTACAAGGAGCGTCCTGAAGGGGCGTATACGACCTATCTTTTTGATAAAGGGATCGATAAAATCCTGAAAAAAGTGGGCGAAGAGACTGCGGAATCGATCATCGCCGCCAAAAACGGGGATAATGACGAGCTGCGTTACGAGGTCAGCGATTTAATCTATCATTTGCTTGTACTGCTGCGCGAGCGGAATCTGCCGCTTGATGATATTATGCAGGAGCTGGAGCGGCGTCATGAACGTCCGCGCCGGGATTAATAAGGCGCAAGCGAGGGATTATAAATGGCAAAGAAGAGGAATTATTGGATAGACTATCATACGCATCATGCCCGCTGCGGCCATGCCGTAGGCAGTCTGGAGGAATATGTCGTCCGGGGCATCGAGATCGGCCTGTCCGAAATCGGTTTATCCGATCATATGCCGCTTTTGCATGTAGACCCGGAGACTTACTATCCTGAAATGGCTATGCCCAAGGACGAACTGCCGCGTTATGTGGAAGAGGCCTTTGCGCTTAAGGAGAAGTACCGCGGCCAGATCGACGTGAAGGTCGGTCTGGAAGGCGACTATATCGAGGGCTGGGAAGCCGATATCGAGAAGATCATTCAGGCCTATCCGTGGGATTATGTCATCGGATCAGTGCATTTCCTGGGGGAGTGGGATGTTTCCGACTACCGCCAGGTACATAACTGGGACGGCCAGGACGTCTTTGCCGTGTATGAGCGTTATTATAAAGCAATAGGCCAAGCCGCCAAGACGGGCTTCTATGACATCATTGGGCATTTTGACGTCATCAAGCGCTTTGGCAACGTCCCGGACGCGGAGCGGGAAGCAGAGACAAAGGCTTTGGAGCAGGCCGCTTTGGCGGCTATTGCCGAATCCGGAATCGCTATGGAGCTCAATGCTTCGGGATTATCCAAGCCTTGTGCTGAAATGTTCCCGGCCAACCGTATCTTGGAATCGGCGATCCAGTTGGGAATACCGCTGACGGTAGGCTCCGATGCCCATAATCCTCTGAAGCTAAGCGAACACCTGGATAAGGCGCGGGCCACGCTGTACGGATTGGGAGTCCGGGAGCTGGCTACATTCACAGAACGGCAGCGCAGAATGATTCCACTGGAGCAGGATTAGAGAGCAATGAATAACCCACATAAACGACTACAATAATGATCCAGGAGGCAGTTATGGGATCCAAGCTGAGAATATTTGCGGGTTCATCGAATCCAAGATTGACGGCGGATATATGCAAGCGGCTCGGGGTCGAGCCCGGCAAGGTTAAGCTGTCCCGATTCAAAAGCGGAGAGATTTATGTGCACTATGAAGAGAGCATCCGCAACTCCGACGTGTTTCTGGTGCAGTCCCTTTCCCATCCGATCAATGAGCTCTTCGTCGAGCTGCTGGTCATGATTGATGCGGCCAAACGGGCTTCCGCGCGTACGGTTAATGTCATCATGCCTTATTACGGTTATGCGCGGCAGGAGCGGAAATCAGCTCCACGGGAACCGATCTCCGCGAAGCTGCTGGCCGATGTGCTGACCACTGCAGGGGCAAGCCGGGTTGCGACGATCGATTTGCATGCGCCTGCGATTCAAGGATTCTTTAACATTCCTGTCGATCATTTGACCGCGCTTGATCTGATGACTGAATATTTGAAGGCACAGAACATTCCGAATCCGGTCGTTGTATCTCCTGATGCCGGGCGGGCTTCGATGGCGGAGAAGCTGGCCAGCGGGCTGGATTCTCCCTTCGCCATTATGATCAAGAAGCGGCCGGCTCATAATGAGTCGGTCATTACGCATGTCATCGGAGATGTTGCGGGTTATACACCGATCATTATCGAGGATTTGATCGACACCGGGAGCACGATCGTGAACGTCGTGGAGGGGCTGAAGGAACGCGGGGCCAATGACGCCTACGTCTGCGCAACGCACGGCTTGTTCTCGGACCGGGCTGTTGAGCGCCTGCATCATAAGAACATCCGCAAAGTCGTGGTGACCGATTCGATCGAGCTGCCGGAGCAGCCGCCGGCCCATTTTAAGGTGCTGTCCGTTGCGCCGATGCTGTCCCAGGCGATCCAGCTTATTACGGAGGGCGGATCCATCGCTGCTTTGTTCAGGGATCGGGGTATTTAAATTCTTGGTCAAGAGGCAAGCAGAACAGAAAAGAGCCAGAAAATCTTCTGTTAAAGGGGATTTTCGGCTCTTTCTTGGTTTTAGGGCTTGCGGCGGCTTTTTCCTAATATGAGCCAGACAACCAGTCCGGCAATCAATGCGAGGGGGACGAGGATAACTAACAAAGTAAGGATGATATTTTCCCATAAAATAGTCAACAAACTCACTCCATTTGTAAAATTTTGTATCCACATTATACTTCGGGACAAGCTGGATTTTTCCTCTAAATCAGGCGATAATCCGTATTTTACCTCCTCGATTTCCCGTGGGAGGACCGCTTCCTCTATGGTATACTGTGTGGAGAGATAGAGATAGAAGGAGGTGCCTTGAGTGAAGAAGAACAGAATCCCAATGGAGGGCATGCAGGCGAATGTGCTGCGGCTGTCCATGGATGCGAACTTTTTCTTTGAGAGAGCTGTCTCATCGCTGGACCGCAATCGCTATGACAAGGCATTGAAATATTTTCGTAAAGCGGTGGAATATGAGCCGGGCAACCCGGTGAATCATTGCAATATGGCGGGCATACTGTCGGAAATGGGCGATTATGAGGCGTCTAATGCCGTATTGTCTGCCATTTTACGGGACATTGATCCGTCCTTGACGGAATGTTATTTCTACATGGCTAATAATTATGCGAATATGGAGCAGTTTGAAGCGGCGGAAGAGGCATTAATTACGTATCTGCAAGAGGATGAAGGCGGACAATTTCTGGCCGAAGCTGAAGAGATGCTGGATTTGCTGCAATATGAGCTGGAGCGTCCGGCGAAGCTGAAGCGTATCAAAGCGCGTGAGGGCATGATCGAGCATGAATTGGCCCGTGAATTGCTCGAAGAGGGGAAGTTCGCCCAGGCCGTGAAGCTCCTGGAGGAGATTGTCGAGCAGCATCCGGATTTTCTGGCCGCCCGTAACAATTTGGCATTAGGATATTATTATTTGGGGTTGTTCCCGCAGGCGATGGAGGCCATTAACGGAGTTCTAGAGCGGGATGCCGGCAATCTGCACGGCCTATGCAACCTGGCTATATTTCTGCAGCGGGAGGGCCATGCTGCCGAATTGGACAGGCTACGGGGGCTGCTCAGGGCTGTAGCTCCTTTCCATCAGGAGCATCTGTTCAAGCTGGCTACGACGATGGGGATACTTGGGGAGCATGAAGCGGCTTATACGCATTTCAGGCGGCTGCTTAAAGACCATGAGGTGAACCGCGATCCTGTTCTATATCATTACACGGCGGCGGCGGCTTGCAATACCGGACGCTATCCGGCTGCGCGCGCGCTTTGGCGGCAGCTAGACAAGCTGGATCCCGGTTCGGGCATCGCTTCTTTTTATTTGAATCGACTGGACGATGATGAACTGCAAGGGCAATATCCTTCGATTAGCTATCATTATAACCTTCCTTTTGAAGAGCAACTGAAGCATCCGGAGAAATGGGAGAACGGCTTCCCTCCGGAAATTCGGGATAATCCCCTCATCCGTGCTTCCTTCTTCTGGGCACTGCGCCATGGAGATCACCGTACGAAGCTTCAAGTTATTCAGGCCCTCGGCATGATTGCCGACCGGGAAGTAGAAGAGGCGCTGCTCGCCTTTTTGCTTATTCCAGAGGAGAATGTGTATTTAAAAGACATGGCTGTTCTGGTGCTGCGGTCTATTGGGGTAAAAGATCCAGTGCCCGTATGGAAAGACGGGACAACGATCATGGTCGATCCCAGCAAAATAGGCTCCGGCTTGCCAGTATGGCGAAGCGAATGGCAGGCGGTGGTCGATTTGGCCATCAAGCGGATTGGCAAGTCTTCGGACCTGCGGTTGCAGCATGACATCGAATCGTTATGGGTAGATTTTTTGACTCGTTTATATCCGGACATTCCGGCAATGGCCCATATCGAAGGCTGGGCGGCCGCGCTCGATTATCTGACGGCAAGAATGCACCGCAAAGCGCTCACCTATGAGGAGGTGGCGAAGCGATACGGGATTTCCGCATCGACGGCCAGCCGTTACGCCCGGCGGATGAATCAGGTATGCAAGGTGCAGGATAATGGGAAGGAAAAGGCGGTTACCTTTCCCTTCGTGCAATAATAACTATGCCGGTCCGTCCGCCGATTGCCGGACGGAAGGGTAAGACAGGCCTTTCTTGGGTAAAACTTGTGTATAGGATCAATTACATAATGTATCATAGGCGAATTATGAATTGATTTAATGAACAATGACTACCAGGGAGGTTCGGATAATGTACAAAGCGATTGTAATTGGAACGGGGCCGGCGGGTCTGACGGCAGCGATATACTTGGCCCGCGCCAACTTGAATCCACTCGTGATCGAGGGGATGCAGCCCGGAGGGCAGCTGACGACCACCACGGAAGTAGAGAACTTCCCCGGCTTCCCGCAGGGTATTATGGGTCCGGAGCTAATGGATCAGATGCGGAAGCAGGCTGAACGCTTCGGCGCCGAGTTCCGCAGCGGATGGGTACAGGAGGTGGAGCTTCGCCAGCGGCCGTTCAAATTGACCCTAGAGGGCGGCGAAGTTCTGGAGACAGAGACCGTCATCATTTCTACGGGGGCTTCCGCCAAATATTTAGGCATTCCCGGCGAGAAGGAGAACGTGGGGCGCGGGGTAAGCACCTGCGCAACCTGTGACGGCTTCTTCTTCCGCGGCAAGAAAATTATCGTGATCGGCGGCGGCGACTCTGCGATGGAGGAAGCGAGCTTCCTGACGCGTTTTGCCACCAGCGTGACCGTTGTGCACCGGCGCGACGAGCTTCGTGCCTCGAAGATCATGCAGGATCGCGCTCGAAATAATGAGAAAATCGAATGGGCGCTGAATCGCACCCCGCTTGAGGTATCGACGGACGAGCATGGCGCAGTTATCGGCCTTAAGGTCCGGAACAATACAACGAATGGGGAAGAGCTGATTCCGGCAGACGGCATCTTCGTTGCGATTGGCCATACGCCGAATACGAAGTTCCTTGGCGGACAGATTGAGACGGACGAGCATGGTTATATCCTTGTTAAGCCGGGAACGACGATCACGAATGTCGAAGGCGTATTCGCTTGCGGCGACGTGCAGGATACGCGTTATCGCCAGGCGATTACCGCAGCGGGCTCAGGCTGTATGGCGGCGATGGACTGCGAGAAGCTGCTGGAGGGCACGATGGTGCGTGACTGGAGCGAGACGCTTAACCCCTGAAATACAAGCTGAAGGCTGTTCTTAGGTCATCTTCGGATGGATGACGCTAGGAACAGCTTTTATTTTTTGTTTTTTTCGAATTTAGGTGGATAGTAACAGGAACAAGGAACAAGAACAGAAGAATTAGCCCAGCAGAATTAGCCCAGCAGAGTTAGCCCAGCAGAATTAGCCCAGCAGAATCAGTACGTTGCTAAATGGATTTATAGTAGTTAGTTTCTGTTGCAAGGAGAGGGAAGTAGATTTAAATGGATTTCATGTCGTTAGAAGAAAGGAGAAGGCGATTATGGGCTGGATTCTTGATTTTAGGTGCATACAATCCATCTAATCCCTTGAAGTGTTCGTTTAGAGCATTATTAGATACTTGAATTCCATTTAGTGTTCGGCGCAGCTTGTACATGGCAGGTTAGTGTCGACTTAGTGTTTGACTTAGTATTCGACACCTTGGCGTCCGAGACTTAGCATCCGACAACTTAGCATCCGACAACTTAGTGTCCGGCAACTTAGCATTCAACAACTTAGCATCCAACAATTTAGCGTTCGACAGCTAAGTATCCGACAGCTTATATAAAATAGCTAAAGAATGGGATGCAGACAAGGGAACAAGTGGATTCCGCAGAAGCGAAAGGCCTCCTGAAAGAAAGGGGCGCCCCTCAGTCATTTAGAATGACTTTAGGACAGCCCCTCTATAAATTAATGTGCCGGCGTTAAATTCTGGCACTAAATTTCTTTTCGGCGGAAGTAGGTAAGACCGGCCAGGAAGAACAGCAGGAAGCTGCCCGTTACGGTGATCAGCAGGCTTTGGTAAGGCAGGTTAAAGGCGCCGAAATCGGCTTCGCCGCTGGGCATCATCGCCAATACTGGCTGGGCCCAGGGATAGAACGGGCCGTAGGTGGCCGAGTTGACGATGAGCATGTTCGGAATCGTCAGCGAGACATTCAGCGACAGCGGTGCTGCAAAGCTCGCCCAGTTCAGCGATACGCCCAGCTGCAGCGCTACGAGCGGCAGGCAGGCGACCCAGCCACCCAGTATGCTCTTCAGGAACATGCCCCATGGCATGGCCCCTGGGAAGGCATGGTATTTCGCCGCCCCGATCAGTGCCAGGAGGAAGAAGAGCTGGCTTAGCGCAAGCAGGCCGGCCACGACGGCAAATTTGGCGAGATAGACGCCTGTACGCGATACGGGCAGCACAAGCAGCTGCTTCCAGCCTCCGCCGGTATGCTCGTAACGGCAGACGTAGGCCGCGAACAGCCCAGCCATGATGGGCAGGAACAGCATGCCATGCAGCATGACCATGCTGCCTAACATGATTGGCCAAGGGTCAGCTCCTGCGGGAACCGAGATTGATGCTCCGATCAATAGCGATAGAAGCGGGCTGGCCAGAATAATCAGCCAAATGCCGGATCTGGACATTTTCAGCGTTTCCGCCGACAGGATTCGCGGGAAATTTCGCATCGTCAGTCCACATCCTTTCGGTTAAAATGCAGCAGGCTGATCATTAGCATGAAGAGGCCCAGTGAAACGCCGCCAAGGAGATAGGCCAGCGGGCTATTGTCGCTTATGGCCAAAGTAGCCCAATTCAGCGGCAGCCATACGGATAAATCCAGCGTAAAAGGCGAGAGTATCGCGGCGGCTATGCCGATCGAAACCGGAAGGGCCTGATTGCGGAACGTCAGTGATAGCCAGAGCTGCAGAGCCAGCAGCGGCCAAGCGGCCAAATAAGGGTAGAAGCCCATGGTTAATAATTCCCTTATCGGCAGCGGCGTTTGAAAGCCAAGCAGGAGGCCGAGTCCTGCGGTAAAGACCGGGAGCAGCAGGCAGGAAATGCTCAACACGATCACGCACATGGTGAACTTGGCCAGGAATACGGAGCTGCGCGACACCGGCAAGGCCAGCAGCTGCTTCCACGAGCTCATCTGATGCTCTATGTTGGCGACCAGAGAGCTGATTAAGGTACAGCCCAGGAACAACGCCATCGGGACGAAAAATTCGATATTTTCGATGAGTCCGCCCCAGAGATCGTCACCGTACCTTCTGAGTATATAGTCGAATCGCAGTCCGAAATTCAGTCCCTGCATGGTGACGAGGCCAATTGGCGCGAGGAAGACCAGGAACCAGATTCCTTTGCGGCGAATTTTGAGAAAATCGGCGTGAAGCGAGCGCAACAGCATCATAGCGCTCCCTCCCCGATCACTTGCATGAAGATATCCTCCAGAGATTTCTTCTTCTGCTCGACCCGGTAGATGGCATGCCCGTTCTCGACGAGCCGCTTGACGAGATGGGCGACTTGAGCATCCTTCATGCCGGGGAAGGTCATAATCCCGCCCTGGAGGATGCCCGTCTGGCCCAGGTCGCGGGCGATCCAAATGGCGGAGTCCGGCTCGGATACGACCAGCTCGATGTCATGCTGCGCCTGGAGGCGCAAATGATCGATCGTATCCTGAAAGACCAGCTGCCCTTCGCGGATAATGCCGACCTTATGGGCCATCTGCTCGACTTCGCCCAGCAGGTGACTGGAGACGAGCACGGTGATGCCGTATTGCTGCGGCATATTCTTGATCAGCTCGCGCATTTCATGAATTCCGGAAGGGTCGAGCCCGTTGGTTGGTTCATCCAGAATCAGGAGCTCGGGACTCCCGAGCAGTGAAGCGGCAATGCCCAGCCGCTGCTTCATACCGAGGGAGAAGCCCTTGACTGGGCGCTTTGCTTCCTTGGTTAAGGAGACGATCTCCAGCACCTCGGCGATTCGCGATTTCGGCACATCCAGAATACGGCGGATCGCCTCCAAATTGTCGGTAGCGCTCAAATGCCCATAATAGGAAGGGTACTCCACAAGCGATCCGATCCGGCGCAGAATGTTCAATTTGTCCCGCTTGAGCTCACGCCCAAAAATAGAGATCGAGCCGCTCGTCGGCTGAATCAGTCCGAGCAGCATGCGGATCGTCGTCGTCTTGCCCGCTCCATTCGGTCCAAGGAAGCCGTAAATATCTCCTTTGGAGATTTCCAGGTTCAATTGATCAACGGCCGGACGACCGCGGTATTTCTTCGTTAATCCCTTGGTTTGGATTATCAGTTCGCTCACTATGAATCACCTCGGTAATCAACATAGCTTCCGAAGTTTAAATGCAGCGGAGGTTGAAGTTTAAATTTAGGTTAAGAAGCGGGAAAGATAGCGAATCGGGTGCCTTTGGCAGAGGATTCCGCGTCGAGGCGAAGCCCCATCTCCCGCAGCAGCAGCTCTATGATCGCCAGGCCTAGGCCCGCCCCTTTAAAACCGGAGGCGGCATCAAGGCCTGGGCCGCGGTCCGTAATAATAAGAGCAGGGCGTCCCTTCCAGCGTGCCGTATGGATGCCTACATACTTGCCTGTACCGGCGTGGCGGACGACGTTCTGGAACAGGTTATCCAGGACGCGGCGAAAGCCCTGCGTGTCGACCGCCCACCTCAGGGGTTCATCCGGTAGATCGATGTCCACGGTCATGCCGGCCTTTTCCCAGATGGGGTACCAGGCGGCAGCGCTCTCCCTGACGATGCGGTGCACGTCCTGGCGCTCCATGGACAAGGCGTATTTCCCGCTGGCCAGCAAATTATAGGACAACAGATGATCGATCAGGTGGTCGAGGTCGTCCAGCTTGGCCTCCATCAAGGCTAAGGATTGCCGTCCTTGCGCGGATAAAGGCTCTTTACCCATGGAATAGAGATGGCCGGCGAGCACGGTCAGCGGCGTACGCAGGTCATGGGACAGGTTGGCGATCAGATTCTTGCGCAGCTCCTCCTCCTTGCGTTCTCGCCTGCGGCCCTCCTCCAATTGGTTCACCATATGATTAAAGGCTTGCTCCAGTCTGCCGATTTCATCAGGCCGCCCTTCATCTGTAGGCGACGGAAGCCCGTTCTCTCCAACGCTCGTCATAGCTGCTTCCAGCCGGAGGAGGCGTTTGCGGATGTCCCGGAAGAACAAATAGGACAGCAATATAAATATGCCGAAGATGAGCGCCATGAACAAGCCATAGAACCGGGAATCGCTAGGACGGCCTTGGGGCGTCAGATAGGAGCGCGGCAGCTTGAAGACCATGAATCCCTGCTTCGCCTGCTCGTCTCCTCCGATTAAGGCCACGACGGTGTAGGGGTCGGCATTGATTCCCGCCTTCATGAAGGCAATGGTATCCTCCGCCGACCACTGCTTGGGCAGCGTTGCCTGTACAGGCAGCTGAAGCTGCGTGATCCCCGCACCGTCAACCCAGAACAGCGCGGCATCGGGGTATTCCTCCTTCAGCGCGGAAAGCCTGGCATCGATTTCCTCAGGGGAGGCTGCGGCCAGTGCCTTGGCGTGCTTATGCCACATCTGCTCCAGCTCATAGGCAGAGCCGTAAGGCAGCTTATAGGTTTCCTGCCCACCCAGCATCAGCATCCGGTTAACGGCCCAGGAGGCGATGAAGCTGGCTGGAATCAGCACGGGGATAAATACGAGAGCCGTGACGATGATCAACACGTATCGCGATAAAAGGGAAGTGCGAAGGCGCTGCAAAGGGCTTTGATTTATAAATCTCATGCCCGCACCCTGTATCCGATGCCGCGGATTGTTTCGATAATTTCCGGGGCGGCGGGATCACGCTCGATTTTTTCCCGTAAATGCCGAATATGTACCATTAGGGTCTTATCGCCTTCCAGATAGGGCTCTCCCCAAACGGCTTCATAAATTTGCTCCTTCGTCATGATTTGGCCGAGGTGGCGCAGCAGGTAATGAAAGATGTGGAACTGTTTCCCGGTAAGAAGAATCTCTTCCCCGGTGTCCTGGTCGATAATGAGGTTTTCGCGTTCATGGACGAGCAGATGCCGCAGCCTAAGCGGTTCCGGGGAAGCATTGCCGCTGCGGCGGAGCAGCACTTCAATTCGGGCGGCGAGCTCGTCCGGATGAAAAGGCTTCGTCAGGTAGTCATCCGCGAATTCCAAGCCTTGCAGCTTATCATCAATCGAGGTTCTGGCCGACAGCATCAATATGGGCAGATTCGGATGCTGCTTCTTGAGCCGCTGTCCTACCGTGAAGCCGTCCAAGCCGGGCAGCATGACATCGAGAATGGCGAGCCGGCAGGAATCGGCGTGTTCCAGGGCATGCTCTCCGCTCGTGAGCCAGGTTACGCGGTAGCCGCGGTCCTGCAGGGTTTCGTTAACCCACTTTCCGATCTCGGGATCGTCTTCAATATATAGCAAATGAATGGAATTCATCGTCAATAAACCTCCTTTAGCTCCTATTGTGACAAATCTGCATAAAAAAATAAACTGTGCTGGCAAAGCACCTGCATCCTTGTGATTGTAATCACAAGTTGTCAGAGCGGCCTGTGCTACTTTGAATATGAGAATGGTTTTCATTCAAATTTGAAGAATGTGGTGAGGGCTTATGGGGAAAAAGATCGATTTGCATAAAACAGTCTACGAGTTATGCACGGCCGATCCTGAAATCATCGATATCATGGTGGGCTTAGGCTTCGAGCAGCTGGCCAAGCCGGGGATGCTGCAGAGCGCGGGGCGCTTTATGACGATCCCCCAGGGAGCCAGGCTGCGCAAGGTGGAGCTCGATGCGATCAAGGACGCGTTCCGCGCCAAGGGCTATGAAATCACGGAGTGAACTCAGGCGGCGCGTTGTATGGTCCGGAGCTTAGAATAATTTTAAATAATAGGCTTATAAATAGAGGAGGGTACGGCGATGAGCGAAATGATCAACAACCGCGAGCATGCAGTACGAGAGCAAGGACGCCGGCAAGAACTGCTGAAGCAGATCATTAAGGAGCTGCATGAAGGGAAGAGCGTGGAGGAGGTCAAAACCCGGTTCGAGGAAGCAGTCGGGGACGTGACAGTAGCGGAAATATCGGCAATGGAGCAAGCCTTGATGGAGGAGGAGGGTATTCCAGTCTCCGAGGTGCAGCGCCTGTGCTCTGTGCACACGGCTATTTTTAAAGGCTCGATTGAGGAAATTCACCGTTCGTCCAAGCCGGAGGAGCAGCCGGGGCATCCTGTTCATACCTTTAAGCTGGAGAATCGCGAGATTGAGCGGCATGTCAATTTCCGGCTGGAGCTGCATAAGGACAAATTCCGCCGGGAGGACAGCACGGATATCGTCTTTAAGCTGGTGGAAGATTTAAATCTGCTGCTGGATCTCGATAAACACTATAGCCGCAAGGAAAATTTGCTGTTCCCGTATTTAGAGAAATACGGCATCTATGGCCCGACCAAGGTGATGTGGGGTGTAGACGATGCCATTCGTGCGATGATTAAGAAAGTAAAAGAGAAGCTCCTGAGTTACAACGGTGACCGCGCCGATAAGGATATACTCATCATCGATCTGGAGCGCGTGATTACTGAGGTAAACGAGATGATTTTCAAAGAAGAGAATATTTTGCTGCCGATGGCCTTGGAGAAGCTGACGGAGGACGAGTGGGTAAAAATAGCCGCCGAGAGCGATGAGATCGGCTATTGCCTGACTGCCCCGGAACAGAAGTGGGTTCCCGAGCGTGTGCCGCTCCCGTACGACGAAGGTACGGAGGTAGCGGAGAACGGCCAGCTTCCAGAGGGGCTGATCCGCTTCGAGACAGGAATTCTGACCGCCGCGCAGCTGGAAGCGATTATGAATCATCTGCCTGTGGATCTAACGTTCATTGACGAGCAGGATGTTGTCCGGTATTTCTCGCATGGGAAGGAGCGCATTTTCGCCCGGACCAAGGCCGTCATCGGCCGTACGGTGCAAAACTGCCATCCTCCGCAAAGCGTGCATGTCGTGAATGAGCTGCTGGCGGATTTCAAGGCTGGGCGGAAAGATGCCGAGGATTTCTGGATTCCGTTCAAGGATAAGCTCGTTTATATCCGTTACTTTGCGGTTCGCAGCGCCGAAGGCAGATATATGGGCACCTTGGAATTCACGCAAAATATCGCGCCGATTCAAGCACTCGAAGGTCAGAAGCGAATATTGTCTTAAACTTGGTATAAATGGTATGCTCACCTATAATATGCAACCCCGTCTTCGGCGGGGTTTTTTGCTGGGAAATTGTAGGATTGGACAGCATTTGGAGGGCTGCCGCAGCGGGTGTATTCTCTATATAAACACCGCTTGTGAATTTCATCATTTGCGCTGAAAGCCTTGTATTTACTGGATTTCCTGCTGTTCGCTTCTCTTGACCGAACGGTGTGGTTCGCTTATAGTTGGTACGTAGGATAAACAATTTTATTTGAAGAAAAAGGTGGCTTGTACAATGTCTGAAAAAATCTACATTGGTGTTGATCTTGGCGGGACTGCGATCAAAGTCGGCATCTGTAATGAGGAGGGGCAGCTTCTTCATACTTATGAAGGGCCAACCGAAGCTGATAAAGGTGCCGATGCCGTTGTAAGCAATATCGAGCAGTATGTCCGTCATATCGTGGAGCAATCTCCTTTTGACTGGGAACAGGTAGCAGGCGTCGGAGCTGGAGTTGCCGGATTTACGGACGTTCGCGAAGGAATCATCATTCTAGCACCGAATGTAGGTTTGAGGGATCTTCCGATTCGCGAGATTCTGGAGGCCCGCCTTGGCAAGCCTGTCAAAATAGACAATGATGCCAACGTTGCAGCGCTGGGCGAAGCCTGGGGCGGCGCGGGCAAGGGCATCGATCATTGCGTCTGCGCTACGCTGGGTACGGGAGTAGGCGCCGGCATTATTATTCATGGCAAAATCTATCAAGGCTTCGCCGGATTTGCGGGCGAACTAGGCCATATGTCTGTCGTTCCCGATCTGGAAGCGATTCAATGCGGCTGCGGCGAGACCGGCTGCCTGGAGACCGTATCCTCGGCAACGGGCATTATCCGGATGGCCAATGATGCGGTAGCCAGAGGAGAGCGCACGGCCTTGTCGCAAGTAGAGAAAATTATGGCGAAGGACGTATTCGATGCGGCGAAAGCCGGGGACGAAGTAGCGATTCGCATCGTGAACCGCGCCGCATTCTATTTGGGAAAAGCGCTGGCGGCTGTAGCTGTCGTGCTGAATCCGGAAGTGTTCATTATCGGCGGCGGCGTATCCAAGGCGGGGGACATCCTGTTCAATGAGGTGCGCAGCGTGTTCCAGAAGCTGACGCCGGAAGTAGCGGCAAGAGGGGTAAGCATTGTTCCTGCAACGCTCGGCAATGATGCCGGAATGGTTGGTGCCGCAGGCCTGTTCACGCGTTCCTAATAGAATCACGGCAAGCAGATATGCTTGCAGGGGCAGCAGCCTTCGGGCTATAGTGAACACTCGGGTTCGACAAGTCACGCTCGCAAGCTCGTAGGCAATCGGGGGTCTGTTATCAAATTCTGTCGATATATAGTGTCGATTTTAGATATATAATAGATAGAAGAAGACAGGAGAACTATACGAGGAGGGAAATGCATGTCAGACAAGGAGAAAGCTTCAGTAGCCAATTTGATTATCATTACAGGCATGTCGGGCGCAGGGAAGTCGCTCGCTGTCAGGAGCCTGGAAGATCTAGGATTCTTCTGCGTGGACAATTTGCCTCCAGTACTCATCCCCAAATTCGCTGAGCTGATCGAGCAATCGAATGGGAAAATCGCCAAGGTGGCACTGGTTATCGACCTGCGCGGCCGGGAGTTTTTTACTGCTTTATCTGAGTCGCTTGGCTATGTAAAAGATCATTTTACAATTAATTGTGAAATTTTATTTCTGGATGCGACCGATTCCGTGCTGGTGCAGCGCTATAAGGAAAGCCGCCGCCGCCACCCGCTTGCACCGGACGGCATGCCGCTCGACGGCATCCGGCTTGAGCGCAAAATGCTAGAGGAGCTGAAACTTTCTGCCACCCAGGTCATCGATACGAGCAATATCAAGCCTGCCCAGCTTAAAGAGAAGATCATTTCCCGCTTTTCTCATTTGGAGAGCAATCATTTATCCGTAAACATCACTTCCTTCGGATTTAAATACGGCATACCGATCGACGCCGATTTAGTCTTCGACGTCCGGTTTTTGCCAAACCCTCATTATATTGAGCAGCTTCGTCCACACACCGGACAAGACAGTGATGTATATGATTATGTTATGAAGTGGCCGGAGACACAGTCCTTCCTGACAAAACTGTTAGACATGCTGCATTTTCTGCTGCCTCAATATCATAAAGAGGGAAAAAGCCAGGTCATTATCGCCATTGGCTGTACCGGAGGGAAGCACCGTTCGGTCGCCATTGCCGAATATTTGGGCCGGATGCTCGGAACTAGTGAAACGGAGACGGTTCGCGTAAGCCATAGGGATGAGGGCCGAGACCGGCATTAAGAGGGTGAATCAAGACGATGAATCGAGCTAACGATACGAAAGTTCCGCGAATCGTAGTGATGGGCGGTGGAACCGGCCTATCCGTCATGCTTCGCGGGTTAAAGGAAAAACCGCTCGATATCACGGCCATTGTTACCGTCGCCGATGATGGGGGAAGCTCCGGGATTCTCCGGAATGAGCTGCATATGCCGCCTCCCGGCGACATTCGTAACGTATTGACCGCGCTTGCGGACGTAGAACCATTGCTGTCGAATATGCTTAGCTACCGTTTTTCCAACGGTTCTGGACTAGCAGGGCATAGTTTGGGCAATTTAATACTAGCGGCAATTACGGATATATCCGGAGATTTCGTCACGGCCGTCCGGGAGCTGAGCCGCGTGTTCGCGGTACGCGGCCGCGTGCTTCCCGCCGCCGATCAGGCGGTGGTGCTGCATGCGGAGATGGAGGACGGGACGATCGTGACCGGGGAATCGAAGATTCCCGAGGCCCGGGGGAAGATCAAGCGAATTTTCCTGGAGCCGGAGGAGGTCGAGCCGCTGCCGGAGGCGTGCGAGGCGATTCGCGAGGCTGATGCCATTCTGATCGGCCCGGGCAGCCTGTACACGAGCATTATTCCGAATCTGCTCGTTCCGAAGCTGACGGAAGCGGTTCTATCCAACAAGAACGCGATCAAAATTTTTGTCTGCAACGTCATGACCCAACCTGGCGAGACGGATAACTATACGGTAAGCGACCATCTCCAGGCCATTTACGATCACGTAGGCCATCATTTATTTGATTATGTCATCGTCAATGACGGCGAAATCCCGACTCAGGTTCAGGATTTCTATGCCGAGCAAGGCGCTAAGCCGGTCGAGGTCGACTGGGATGTCGTTACGGGCCGTGGCTACAAAGTCATTGCGGACACGCTCGTGTTGTTCCGTCGCTATTTGCGCCATGATGCCGACAAATTGAGTCAGCATATTTACCAATTGGTGCAAAACTGGAATTTACGAAAGAGGTGAGATCCTTGTCGTTTGCGGCGCAAACCAAAAAGGAACTAACGATGGTCGAGGCTGATTCCTGCTGCGAGCAGGCCGAGCTGTCCGCGTTAATCCGGATGAATGGCTCGGTACAGGTTTCGAACAAGAAGGTTGTTCTGGACATCTCTACGGAAAACGCCGCGATAGCAAGGCGAATTTATTCCTTACTGAAGAAGCACTTTCAGGTTCATACGGAACTGCTTGTACGCAAGAAAATGCGGCTTAAGAAAAATAACGTCTATATCGTACGAATTCCGGCCAAGGTTCAGGAAATACTGAAGACGTTGAACATCGTGTCTGAAGGTTTTATTTTTACGCCGGGGATTAATCCAGAGTTGACCCGGAAAAACTGTTGTAAACGGGCTTACCTGCGCGGGGCGTTCATGGCGGGAGGCTCCGTCAATAACCCGGAGGGCTCATCGTATCATCTGGAGATCGCCTCCATGTATGAGGAGCACTGCAAGGCCCTGGTGGAGCTCGCTAATGAATTTCATCTGAATGCGCGATGCATCGAACGCAAGAAGGGCTTTATTTTCTACATCAAAGAGGGCGAGAAGATTATCGAGCTGCTGAACATTATCGGTGCCCACCAGGCGTTATTCAAATTCGAGGATGTGCGTATCATGCGCGATATGCGCAACTCGGTCAACCGGATCGTGAACTGCGAAACGGCGAACTTGAATAAAACGATCGGAGCGGCCGTCAGGCAGATCGAAAATATCAGGCTCTTGGAGAAAGAAGTGGGACTTGAGAACCTTCCGGAGAAGCTGCGCGAGGTTGCGGAAGTGCGTCTCGCTCATCCCGATATGAACCTCAAAGAGGTCGGGGAGCTGCTCAAAGGCAAGGTCAGCAAGTCAGGCGTTAACCACAGACTGCGGAAAATCGATGAGCTGGCGGAAAAAATTCGCGGGGGTACAGGCCTATAGCTAGTCTGTTACAGTCTGTATATGATATAATGATATAAATTTACCATGATCACATAGTTCTACAACATGCTATTGAATTCGTAATAGGGGGTAAGGTTTCATGATCAAACACCCGGTAACTGTTCGATTGAAAACGGGTCTACACGCTCGGCCGGCAGCGCTTTTCGTCCAGGAAGCGAATAAATACTCATCTGAAATATTTGTTGAGAAAGACGATAAAAAAGTAAATGCTAAAAGTATCATGGGTATTATGAGCCTTGCCATTAGCACCGGAACGGAAATCTACATCAGTGCGGATGGCGCAGACGCGGAGCAAGCCGCAAACGCTTTAATTAATCTGGTTAGCAAAGAGGAACTGGAGAACCAGTAATAGGGTTTATGCCAGTGTTCTTGAAGGGATGATTTCGGGGTTCCTGCCGCGAAGTCATCCCTTTTTAAATTGAAATGGCCCAGGATCATATTTTTCCAAAAGAATGAATCCATTGCTGCAACATTTGCATATGAGCCGTCGTTTAGTAGTTAAACTCACCCTATATTGGAGGTCATTACTAATGAAAAAATGGTTCAAGCCGATTGGCGCAGTTGTGATCGCAAGTGCATTAGTGGTTGGAGGAACTTGGATTGGCGGGGGACTGGATATGGCACAGCCTGTATACGCTGACAATGAGGCGCAGCGCAATGTCATCAACGTCACTGGCAGCGGTGAAATTATGATTAAGCCGGACGTAGCGTATATTTCCGTAGGGATAGAGACACAGGCGGCTACGGCGAAGGAGGCGCAGAGCCAAAATGCAGCCCAGATGGCCAAGGTGAACGCGCTGCTCAAGGATACGTGGAAGCTGGATGCAAAGGATATGAAGACAGGCCAGTTCTCCGTGCAGCCGAACTACAGTTATTCCGAGAAGGAAGGCCAGAAGGTCAAGGGCTATTCCGCTTACCATACACTGTCGATTACTTACCGCGATCTGGAGAAGGTAGGCCAGCTGCTGGACGAAATTACGAAGGCAGGGGCTAACCGCATTGACAATGTCCGCTTCTCCACCGAGAATCCCGATCAATATCAGGAGCAGGTGATCGAGAAGGCGATGGCTAATGCGGACATGAAAGCCGCCGCAATTGCCAAAGCCGCCAAACGCCAGGTCGGTGTTGTGCTGAGCGTCACTCAGGCCAGCAACGATTACGCGCCTTATATGAATGTGAGCTTCGCCGTAGCGGAGAAGGCATCCATGGATCAGAGAACCTCCATCGAGCCGGGAGAAATCAGTGTAAAGACAACACTCTCTGTGATGTACGAGATGAAATAATCTGGAAGCCTCTAGGGCCTTGTACCAGGGCCGTGATGCGGGAATCTGTCCAAGGACAGCGGCATCGCGGCTTTTTTAATGAGCCGAATTCACGAAAAACCTTCACAAAACTTCCTCTAGTTCTGCCAAACGGCCTAGAAAAGTGTTGTATCTAGGGACAAAACAAGGTATAGTGAATATGCAAAAAATGAATCGACTGACCTGTTAAAAGCCATACCAATGGATATGGCTTTTTTTTCTTAGTAGACTTAAAGGAGTTGGTGCATACATGATTGAACTGTCCGAAGTTGAGAAAAGCTTTGCAGGACAAGTCGTTGTGCATCCGCTATCGCTCACCATACAAGAGGGGGAGTTCCTAACCCTGCTGGGCCCGAGCGGCTGCGGCAAGACGACGATTTTACGCATGATCGCCGGGTTCGAGCATCCGACAAGCGGCAAAATTATGCTGGACGGCAAGGACTTGACCGATCTGCCTCCGAACCGCCGGGATTTGAACCTGGTATTCCAGCACTATGCATTATTCCCGCATATGACGGTAGAGGATAATATCGCATTTGGACTGAAAATGAAGAAAATACCGTCCAAGGAGCAGCGCCAGCGGGTAGAGGAAGCGGTTACGATGACCCAGCTGACTCCGCTGATCAAGCGTTATCCGCATCAGCTGTCCGGCGGACAGCAGCAGCGCGTAGCGATCGCCCGGGCGATTGCGAACAAGCCGAAGGTCCTGCTGCTGGACGAGCCGCTGAGCGCCCTTGATTTGCAGCTTCGCAAGAATCTGCAATCCGAGCTGAAGCAATTGCAGCGCAGCTTGGGGATTACGTTTGTATACGTCACCCACGACCAGGAGGAAGCGATGATGCTGTCCGACCGGATCGTGATTATGAATAACGGACAAGTGGAACAAATCGGCACGCCGCGTGAAATTTATGCTAAGCCAGCCACCCTGTTCTCCGCCACCTTTGTAGGAGAGAATAACATTTTCTCCAGCGATGGGCGGCTATTTGCTGTGCGTCCGGAGAAATTACGGGCGAGCAGGCAGGTGGAAGGCTCGAAGCGCAGCGGAGAGGTCATGGATGTGCTCTACCTGGGCAGCATTCACAAGCTGATCGTTCAGTTGGATAACGAGCCGATGACGGTGTCCATCATATTTGATATTACGGATGATCGTCCTTGGAGCATCGGCGACAAGGTAGGAGTAGACTGGAATGCCGAGGACGAGGTGGTAATCGGGCCATGAGGAAATCGAGCCTGTCGGTACTGCCGGTGGTGTTATGGCTGGGCGTTTTTATGCTCATTCCGATGCTTATTGTTGTCGGCATGTCGTTTATGGGCCGTGACCAGGTTGGCGGCGTCGTAGCCGGCTTCAGCTTGGATGCTTATGCCCGCTTTTTCGATCCGCTGTATTTGGGGATATATTGGGATACGATCGTACTGTCCGTCATGACGACGGTGATCTGTCTGCTGCTGAGCTATCCGCTAGCTTATTATATTGCCAATGCTGGACCGAGAAGACAGACCTGGGGACTGATTCTGGTGACAATTCCGTTCTGGATCAACTTCCTGATTCGCACCTATGCCTGGGTTCTGCTGCTTCGCACGCAGGGCGTCGTCAACAATTTGCTGATCGATATCGGCCTGATTCACGAGCCGCTGCAGCTGCTGTATACGCGGGGAGCCGTTCTGCTTGGCATGGTCTATACGTTTATTCCCTTTATGGTGCTGCCGATCTATGTTGCGCTGGAACAAATGGACAAAAAGCTGCTGGAGGCGGCCAGCGACCTTGGCGCATCGCCATGGAAGTCGTTCTGGCACATTACGGTGCCGCAGACCAGATCCGGCATCATGACGGGTTCGGTGCTGGTCTATGTCTCTACCACGGGAATGTTCGTTGTAACGGACATTCTGGGCGGCGCGAAATCGGCGATGATCAGCAACGTCATTCAGGCGCAATTCTCGGGAGCGAGGGATTGGCCGTTCGGTTCGGCGCTGTCGATCATTTTTGTGATCACGTCGTTGATTATGATCGCCTTGTTTAACAAAGCGATGACTTCCAGGCACCTCAAAGTAAAGGAGGGGCGCTGATGAAGACGAAGACGCATCCATTGCTCGGCTTTCATTCGCTGCTGATGATGGTGTTTATTTATGTGCCGATCGCTTTTATAATTGCATATTCCTTTAATAGCTCGCGTCTAGCTGCCGACTGGAGCGGCTTCACGCTGGACTGGTATTTCTCTTTGTTTAAAAACCGCCGGGTCATCGAGGCGCTGAGCAACAGCTTAATCGTTGCTGCGGTATCCACCGTAGCATCTACCATTCTAGGGACGATGGCTGCGCTGTCGATGAGAAAGTTGAACCGCAAGATGCGGGCCGGGATGGGCGGTCTGCTCTACCTGCCGATCATCATTCCGGATATTATTATGGGATTATCCTTACTTGTCCTGTTCACCCAGTTCCATATTCCGATGGGCAAGCTGACGATTATTCTAGCCCATATTACGTTTAGCATGTCCTATGTTTACGTCGTGGTCAGCACGAGGCTGGCGGACATGGGGAAGCAGCTGGAGGAAGCAGCGAACGACCTGGGGGCGGATGCGTGGCAGACGTTCCGTTATGTCACATTTCCGCAAATCATGCCTGGTATCGTGGCTGGTGCGCTTATCGCCTTTACGTTGTCCTTGGATGATTTTATGGTGAGCTTCTTCGTCAGCGGGCCTAGCTCGACGACGCTGCCGATCTATATTTACGGGCAAGTAAAACGGGGTATTTCCCCGGAAATTAATGCGTTGTGTACCATTCTGATCATCGTCAGCGTCACATTGATTTTACTGGCGCAATATGCGTTGAATCGGGGCAAAGGGCAAAAGAAAAAATCCCTCCTCCCATTCTAATGAGAGGTAATGCGCTGAAAAGTTGACTTTTTGAACATGATTAAAGTAAATAAGATTAATTAAAGAATGGATGCAGGCAAGGGAGAAAAATGATTCCGAAGAAATGAAAGCTTTCTGAAGGAAAGCTGCTTCGGAAGCATAAGCTTGTGACTCGGCTTTGTGATCGGATTTCTGCCTCATATGAATTTATATAATCCAAGAAATCCGGGAACAACAGCGATCGTAGGAGCAATTTACGTACTTGCCCTACATCCTTCTCAACTGTCCAACTTATAATAGGTTATTAAAGAGAGGAGATCAAAGAATTGAAAAAAATGAGATGGGCCGGCGTACTGCTGGCGAGCATGTTAGTTATTTCCCTCTTGTCCGGATGCGGATCATCTGGCAAGGAAACGTTGAACATTTACAGCTGGGCGGATAACTTTGACGCCGACGTACTCGCTGATTTTGAAAAAGAATATAACGTAAAAATTGTATATGACGTGTTTGCCAACAACGAGGATCTGCTTGCGAAGATCAAAACGGGCGGCAGCGGTTACGACTTGATTCAGCCTTCCGACTATATGGTCGACACCATGATTAAAGAGGGGCTGCTGGCACCGTTGAACATGGAGAACATCCCGAACTTCGAGAACATCGATCCTGCGTTTAAGGATCCTGTGTTCGACCCGGGCAACAAGTATTCCATCGTTTATATGACCGGCGTGACGGGAATTGCATACAACAAGAAATACATCAAGGACGAGATCGACAGCTGGGAAGATCTGTGGAACCCGGCTTACAAAGGAAAGGTGCTGCTGCTGGACGATAACCGCGAAGTGATCGGGATGGCTCTGAAAAAAGCCGGCAAATCGAACAGCTCGACAGACGAAGCGGAAATCGGCGCTGCGGTGGACGACTTGAAGCAGCTGCTGCCAAGCGTGCTTGCTTTTGATACGGATAATATTAAGAATAAAATGATCCAGGAAGAGGGCTGGATCGGCACAGTCTGGTCGGGCGATGCTTCCGTGATTGCCAGTGACAATCCGGACGTAGCATATGTTGTGCCTAAAGAAGGCGGTACGATCTGGGCAGATAATTATGCGATTCCGAAGGATGCGAAGAACAAGGAGCTGGCAGAGAAGTTCATCAACTACATGCTGGAGCCTGAAGTAAGCGCGAAGAACTACGAGTCGATCGGCTATAGCGATCCGAATATCAAGGCGAAGGAGTTCCATAGCGACGAATATAATGCCGATACGATGATCAACCTTTCTGCGGATGAGCTGTCCCGCACAGAATGGCTTGGCGACGTTGGGGATAAGCTGCAGCTCTACGACCGTTACTGGACAGAGCTGAAGAGCGGACGGGAATAACGGCCATCGATTGGCAACAATAATTTACAACAGCGAGGCGCATTTGCGCTTCGCTTTTTTTGTGGCCTCGTACGCTTAATCGGATGTTGGGCATGATTTTGCTGGAAGAGGGACATAATTCGACTATCCAAGGAAAGAGGTGAGGCAAAGATGATGATGTGGAAGAACTGCCGGATTGGGTTAGGCCTGCTCGCGGCCGTGTTGTTATCGGCGGGAATGCTGCTTGAAGGCAACGTTGGCGCAGAGGATGGGGCTCTGGGAATGGGAGTTCAAGCCAAGCAGACACCATTCGCAGGGACAACCCAAGCAACAGCAGCTGCCGAACAAGGGGTTAAAGTCGAGACGCGAACAATAACGAAGTCCTTGCCAGGGGCATCGATTAAAGCGGAATATCCCCATATAAGCGGTTTGAAGAGCAAATCGGTCCAACGGAAGCTTAATTCGTACTTCACAGCCCGCGCGGAGGATTTCGTGAAGAAATCCGTTAAGGAAGCAAAGCAGAACCAGCCTTCCCCAAGCGGGAATAAGTATGAATTTCTGGCTAACTATACGGTCACCTATAACAAGAATTGCATTCTGAGCCTCTATGAGCAGACCTATGCTTACACCGGGGGAGCACATGGAAACAGCTACCGGGAAGGGCTGACCTTTCGGCTGAAGGACGGCAAGCGGCTAACGCTTGACGAGCTGCTGCGGGCGAATCCGAATTATCGCCAGATCGTCGATCCTGCCATAGCTCAGCAATTACAGCAGACGCAGGGCTATTTCGGCAATTTCAAGACGATTGGCCCGAATCCGTCGTATTACGTCAAGGACGAGGGTGTCGTCATCTTTTTCCCGTTGTATGAGTATTTGCCTTATGTGAACGGATTTCCGGAGTTCTATTTTCCTTTCTCGCAGCTGCTGCCTTCAGGTACGAATCCGTTTGATTTCACGAGACACAAATAATACTATTATGTTTTGCTATAGTGGAACAATTCTATGGTTATGAAAAAGCTCCCCTCATAAGGACGGGTATTTAACCTGCCTGTGATGAGGGGAGCTTTTGTCAGTTCTGGATGAGCTCCTAAACGGAGCAAGAGCCGTCCGAGCAGGAGGGGTCGGAATTCGGGCCAGTGTCCGAATTTCCGCCAGCCTGGCCAGAAATCACTTGCAATGGCTGCTGCTGTTCTTCCTGCCACACCTGCTCAAGTACTTCCAGGAATGTTCCGCTTGGCTGCGCGCCGGATACGGCGTATTTATCGTTGAAGACAAAAAAAGGAACACCGGTAATTCCAAGACGAGCGCCCTGCTGGAGTTCGTCGATTACTGCGGAATCGAAGGCGCTTTCCTCAAGAACGCGAAGAGCCTCCTGTTCGTTGAGGCCTACTTCGGCCGATAGCCGGGCAAGCGTAGGATGGTCGCCGAGATCAAGACCTTCCGTGAAATAAGCTTGGAACAACCGTTCGGCCAGCTCGTTTCCTTTGCCGTGCTGTTTGGCGAACTGCGTCAATTGATGGGCATCATGGGTGTTCGTGGGGATGACGTTATCCATGTGGTACTCCAGCCCGACTTCAGCGGCTTGCATAGTGACTTGCTCATTCATTTGTTTGGCTCGTTCGTAGGGCATGCCGTATTTCTCGGCCAGCACCGTGTTAATATCCTTGCCGGTCTTCTTCTCGGCATCGGGCGCGAGCTCGAAGCTGCGGAAGCCAACTTGGACTTGGTCGCCATGAGGGAATTGCTTCAGGGCTGCTTCGAATTTGCGTTTGCCGATATAGCAGAATGGGCAAGCAAAGTCTGACCATATGTCTACTTTCATGGGATTGCCTCCTTAAATTTACTCTTCTATCATTCAATAATTTCTACAGGAATAAGCTTGAACTCGGTGACGTCAACCAGACCGCGATTTGAAATGCGGATCTCCGGAATGACCGGCAGGGCGATCAGCGAGAAGGTCATGAACGGTGCATTCAATGGACAGCCCAACTGCTGCCAGGCCGCAGCAAGCTGCTTCACTTCCCTGGTTACAGTCTCCAGCGGCTGATCGGACATCAAGCCGGCGATGACCATAGGCACCGAGGCGAGGACTTGGCCGTTCTCCACCGCAATCATGCCACCGCCAAGTCGGGCTAGCTCATTGGCTGCGAGAGCCATATCCTCTGCATTCGTTCCCATGACGAGCAGGTTGTGGCTGTCATGGGCCACTGTAGAAGCAACCGCTCCGCTTCTCAATTGGAAGCCCTGGGCGAAGGCCAGAGAGATTTGTCCGGTGCCATGATGACGCTCAATGCACGCCAGCTGTACGATATCCTGCTTAGGGTCAAGCTGGATAATGCCGCCGGAGACCTGCAGCGTCGCTGTTGCCTTCGCCGTGCGGGCGCTGTTCTCGATTGCTTGGATGAGATGCACCTTGGTGCTTGTTCCCTGGCTTCGGCTGCTCAGCAGGAAGTCCGCTGCAGTAAGCGGGCGGGCTAAATGAACCGATTGCCGTATTTTCTCCGGATAGACATAGCTGGGAAACTGAGCTATCAGTCTGCCGCGATCATAGACCAGTTCGCCGTTCGTAATAACGCTGGAAGGCTCCATTTGCCGCAAATCATCGATAAGCAGCAGATCGGCGCATTTGCCCGGGGCGATTCCGCCGATATCGCCATCGAGCTTGAAGTAGCGAGCTGTGTTGATCGTCCCCATCTGAATAGCGGTAACCGGGTCAACACCTTCCTCTATAGCACGGCGGACAACATGGTTGAGATGTCCCTTCTCAACCAGCGTCTCCGGGTAGACGTCATCGGTAACAAGCATAATGTTGTCGGTTCTTACACGATCTTCAGTGACGACCTTGATAACCTCCTTGACGTCATGCCAGGCGGAGCCCTCGCGGATCATCAGATGCATGCCGAGCCTTAGCTTAGCCAAGCCTTGCTCTCTTGTAACCGTCTCGTGACAGGAGGTCACACCCGCGGCAATGTAGGCCTGAAGCTGCTGCTCGTCGTCGCTAGGGAAGTGGCCGGTGACCGCTTTGCCGGCCTCCATGGTGGCTTTGATTTCCCCGGTCATTTTCGGTTCGCCATGCACGACGCCGGGGAAGTTCATCACCTCGCCCAAGCCCGCAACACCGTCCCAGGTCATGCCCTCTGCGATGTCGTCGACATGCAGCTCGGCGCCGGCATCCTCGAGATCCGTCGTAGACGGAACACAGGAAGGGAAGGTGGTGTATACCTTCAGCGGCAAACCGCGGCCTTCTTCATGCATGAGGCGGACCCCTTCCGTTCCGAATACGTTGGCGATTTCATGCGGATCCATAAAAATAGCAGTGGTTCCTTTGGCTAGCGCCGCTTTGGAGAATTCGGTGACAGACAGCATCGTACTTTCAACGTGCATATGTCCATCCAGCAGACCTGGTGAAATATACCGGCCAGCGGCGTCGATCACCTGCGTACTAGCTCCTATTGTATGTAAGGCATGGCCTACATAAGCAATGCGGCCATGCTTGATGGCTACATCCGTGTTCTCGATCAGTTCGCCGGTGTATACGTTCACCAGCGTACCGTTAGTGACGACCAGATCGGCGGGCTCTGCCCCCATGGCAACCTGGCCCAGGCTGTGGCTGACGTCATATTGTTTGTTCGTTCGGTTATGGCTCATTTCTCTGGTCTCCTTTACACCTAGCACCCTAATTGCAAGAAAGACTGTCCTCCAAGCTATGCTTGGAAGACAGCCTTATTTACAATCGTTACACTCCAGCAGGAGTGACTTTCTCAATCACTTTGTCCACAATGCCATATTCCATTGCTTCGGCAGCGCTCATAAAGTAATCGCGGTCCGTATCCTTCTCAATCCGCTCCAGCGGCTGTCCAGTACGCTCCGCAAGAATATGATTCAGTTTATCACGCATTTTCAGGATGCGGCGAGCCCGGATTTCGATGTCCGTCGCTTGTCCTTCCGCACCGCCTAGCGGCTGATGGATCATGATCTCGCTGTTAGGCAGCGCATAACGCTTGCCTTTCGCGCCTGCGTTCAGCAGGAAAGCGCCCATAGAAGCAGCCAGTCCGACACAAATCGTCGATACGTCTGATTTAATAAATTGCATCGTATCATAAATCGCCATCCCTGCGGTAATTGAGCCGCCAGGGCTATTAATGTACAAATGAATATCTTTGCCTGGGTCTTCTGCATCCAGGAATAGCATTTGCGCGATGATGGAGTTGGCAACGACGTCATTCACTCCGCTACCAAGGAAGATAATACGGTCTTTCAGCAGTCTGGAATAAATGTCGTATGCGCGTTCTCCGCGGTTGCTTTGTTCAACGACCATTGGAATATAACTCACCGATAAAACCTCCTTAGATTGGTTCGAGCTCCTACTAGCGTCTCTTCGATAAAGGCCGGGCCAATCGCGAAGTGAGCAGTATAGCCTCCATTGTAATATAGATTCATGTATCGATTCAATCAATCTCATAATTGACGAAATCGAGAATTATTAACCTCATCATAAACAATTTTAAGTAGAAAGTCAAAGATGGTCAAACTATAAAAAAAGAAAAAGCACCACTTAATTTGGTGCATTCATGATCCGTTCCGGTTCTGACAGTAATAAGAACGCTGCTTGCGTGCTGTAGAAAAATAAAAAAAGCCTTATTTAAGGCTTTGTGCGTTTGAAGGTTGAAATTTAGATGGCGCGCCCGCGAGGAATCGAACCTCGATCTCAGGCTCCGGAGGCCTACGTCATATCCATTGGACCACGGGCGCAAATTTAGCGTAACAAAAATGATTATATGGCATCGGGGGACAAATTTCAAGTGGCAAATTTTATTCTGCGCCAACACGTGTGTAGACGGCATGTCCGTCTGCCCCCAAGAGCCATACTGCGGGTTGAGAGACTGCCTAGCGGGACAAACTCGGCCGAAACGTGTTGGCGGCCTGTATTTACTTTGCGCTTTACTGCTTCAGCTCAAGCTCGGCGAGTGTTGTATCGACCGCCTCTTGGCCACGCAGCTCCGCCTCCGCGAGCGCTTCCTCCAGCGTCAGCTCATTTTGCAGGAGCCGATCCAGCACGGATTGAGCGGCAGATTGAAAAGCATCCAGCACATTGGCGTCGACCTGGGTATACGGGTCGATGTAATCGGGGTTAGCCTGAAGCGAATAAAGGGGAGAGAGATCATGCCCGGTTACCGGGTGGACATATTCGGTTACGGCCGGCAAGCCGTAATTGGGCTGTTTCTGAGCCAGCAGACGGCTGTTGAGAGCATCACCAGCAATGAATTTGACGAGTTCAAGCGCTTCTTCCGGATGCTCTGAAATTGAAGAGACGCCAAAAAAGTCAAAGATCTCATAAAAGTTGGAGGTGTCAGGATTCAGCGGGTCAATAGGCGCGCTAACCACTCCCCAGTCAAGCATTGTACCGCCTTCAAAATGGGAGAAGGGCTCGAAGTTATAAGCGAGAACATTGGAGCTCACAGTCATTGCCGCATCCTCTGTCAAGAATGCGGGATGCTTCATTGAATCAAGCTCTTCTCCTAGGTCATAAACGACACCTGCACGGAAAGCCTGAACCGCGTTGGACCAGATCGATTTCCAGTGTTCGGTATTCATTGTTACTTTCATGGTATGGGGATCGAAATAAGACAAGTTCTCCGTCTCCCCGGCTTTAAGGATATAGTTCATCGTCACGTTCTTGTAATAATTCATTTGGATGCCGTACAAGCGGTTGCCTTCTTTATCTTCAGTAGGAAATCGCTGCGCCAGAGCAAATACATCGCTCCAGCTCATTCCGTCGTACGGATAAGCAATGTTATATTCATCAAACAGCTTCTTGTTGAAATATAGCGCTTCGCTATGAAAAGTAGGAGCTAACGCATAGTAGCGGCCGTCCTCGGAAGCTGAGCTAAGTAGTGCGGTAACGATTGGCGAGAGATCTCCTTCGTTCGTTGATGGATTTAATAGGGGCGGAGGGATCTGTCTAAGCTTACCTTGTTCTATTGCTGCTTTGTATTGGTCCATTCCGTTTATATAGATTACATCAGCCTCTGCATCGAAGCTGCCACCGTCCGTTCCGGGTTCATCCTGGATGACCTGGATTTCAATATAGGGATGCGACTTCTGGAAAGCAAAGCCGAACATTTTATAGAACTGCTGTGCAGACGGATAGCTGACTTTGATCGTAATCGGTTGAACCTGCTGGGGCCTTTGGCAGCCTGTAAGTGACGAAAAAACGATGATAAGAAGTAAAGGTATGAACAGTCCGCGTTTTATGGGCATATGTATGTTCCTCCTTGTAAGTGAAGAATAGGGCGGGATAGACCCGCCCTATTTATTACCAGCTATCTGATGCATAATCCTGGGCGTATTTGCCTCCAGAGAAATAAGTTCTTGATGCCGTATTTAAAGTGTAGGATCCATTGCTGGAGTATACGCCGTCTTTTGTAAACCAGGCCGCTTCGGTATTTCTGCTGGTCGTAGTAGCGGTGCCGGTTTCTTTCTGGGTTGAAGATTGATAGAAGGTTCCTTGAACATTTAGACTGGTCATTTTAGTATTCGAAGTAAGTGCATAAGACTTACCTCTAACTGTGTTCGGGGAGGATTGGCTTGAACTGATAAAAGCAACCGTTGTTACATTTGGATCTGGCGTATCGATGTCCGCAGCAAACGTTGGGATAGCGATAGCCAAAAAAAGCGAAGTGGCTGCAGCAGCTAATGTTACCTTTTTCATTTTAACACGCTCCCTGCTTCATTTTATTATTATTGCATCACGAGTCCTGTAAAAAGGTAAGAACCAAACCCTCCTCTCTCGGCATAATGCTGAAGTTGCGAGTCTGGATGCTTATATGTAAACGGAACAGGATTTGCCCCGATTACATCAACCAAATTGCAGAGTCAGTATAGTTATTGAATTTCTTTCTTAGCGATTTGAGCTAAAGCCTGTTCTGCTGTTGCATTACCGGTGATGGCCTGTTCTATCGCTTCATTTAGAAGCTCATAAATGGTGCTTGGAACCGGGCTTGTACGATATGCGGGTCTAAGCTTGTAGAAGGCTTCTATATCTGAGGTGCTCTGCCCCATGGAAGTGTAAGCCGTGAGTGAAGAAAAGCCATAAACGGAACGATACGACCATTTGGCAGTTTGATCTGACATAAAGAAACGGATTAATTCCCAGGCTGCATCGCTTTCGGTCGAGCTGGCAGGGATCGCCCACATGCCGTCTAACACATAGTGGTGGCTTGAATCCGGCTCCGATGGATGGGTTGGCATGGTCACCAGCTTCCATTCCAGTTCCGAGCCTTGCTGCTCCAGCTGAATCAATTCTTCGTATGTGATAATGCCCATGGCATACTCGCCTGTTAAAAATAAATTGTCATTTAAATCATGAAGGGCAATGTTTCCTGTTCTTAGCGGCTCAAGAGTAAGCTCCAGCAAATTTGCCCATGAGGAGCTGTCCAAAGTGATTTGCTTCGTATCCTCATTGTAGGCTTGGAGGTTCTCGGTTTGCCCAACGTTAATTAAAAAGTGGGCGTTCGACGGGTAAGAATGCGTCAGCCCTTTGGGGAATTGACGGGCTAAATCAATGATTTCCTCCCAGGTCATCTGATCCTTGGGATATGGAACGTCATATTGGTCAAATAAATGAGAGTTGTATACAAGTGCCCGGCTATAGAAGGTTGGGGCCAGCCCGTATAGCTTGCCATCCCCATATTGCTTCATGAGTTCTACGACGCTCGGTACGAAAGTATCCAGAGAGAAGGAGGTTTTTTGTATGTATGGATCAAGCTCCTGGAGAAATCCGTTATTTGCCAAAGATTGCAAATAAGCCGGCGGAAGGTAGATTAGGTCTACAGCGTTCTCAGCAGTCCATTCTTGTACGGATATCCTCTCCGTTATTAAGTCGCTTGTCGGTATTACATTGTAATTTAATTTCGGATATTCAATCGACAGCAAGGATGAATATCTATTCTCGAACTGCTTCTCTGAGAAGTAGCCGATGTTTAAGGTGAGTTCGCTGTCGTTCAATTCGGAAGGGGAGGGCTGACCCGTACATCCGGTTATAAAAAACAGGCAAATGATAAGAATATATGTTGTCCGAACACGCAATGAATACACCACATTTCCCAAAATTGTAATTAGATGCCAATTTAAGTATACCCTCGTCTCTACTCTTTGTAAATCAACAAACTAGATTGCTAGCATGCTGCTGCCGGCTTGCCGCAAAAAAGTCATAAAAACGCCGTTTTTCATGTCTTGGCGAATTTCATCGAAGATCATTGAATAAGCCTCCAGAAGATAGAGAAATATAGGGACATCACACTTGCAACAGGGACTAAAATTGGTTAAAATATCAGTGGGACTTAAAACGTTAACCCGGGACATTTTAAGGCCAAGGGAGATGGAGAGGAAGACGAAGCTTGCAGGAGTGGAAAGCATGCGAAATATTTTAGAAATGCAGAAGCAGCTTCTTCCAGATCTCATGGAAATTCTCAAGAAAAGGCATACCATACTTCACCAGATCATGTTATCGGATGTGATTGGTCGCAGAACCTTGGCGCTTTCGCTAAACATGACGGAACGTGTACTGCGTGCCGAAACAGATCTCCTGAAGGCTCAAGGCCTGATTGAAATCGAGAATATAGGCATGAGGATTAGCGATTCGGGCAGGAAACTGCTAGAAGATATGGAGCCGATCGTAAAAGAAATATTCGGCCTCGCTAATTTGGAGGAGAAGATTCGCAAAGCCTTTGGATTGCGCAAGGTTGTGGTCATTCCTGGAGACTGGGAGACCTCTCCGCTGACGAAGCGGGAGCTCGGTCTGGCAGGTGCCAAAGCGCTGCTGGGGGCCATGCGCGGCGGAGACGTCGTAGCGGTCACAGGCGGTACAACGATGGCCGAGGTAGCGGAGCAGCTGAATCCGCCGGCGAATGCAGCGTTCAAGCAGAACTGGTTCGTTCCGGCGCGAGGCGGGCTCGGCGAGAGCCTGGAAATCCAGGCGAATACGATTGCTTCCGGCATGGCTAAGCGGGTTGGAGCAGGTTACCGGCTGCTGCATGTGCCCGATTTGCTCGGCAAGGAGGCGTATCAGTCACTGGTGCACGACCCGAATATTCAGGATATCGTAAGCACGATTCGCCAGGCGCGGATTGTTGTGCACGGCATCGGGGATGCTACGGAGATGGCCCGCCGCCGCAAGCTCGACCGAGCAATGATCGAGGACTTGCAGAAGGATGGCGCGGTTGCAGAATCATTTGGATACTATTTCGATAAAGAAGGCGTAGTTGTTCACAAAATGCTGACCCTGGGACTCCGTCTGGAAGACATCAGGAAGACGGACACGGTGATTGGAATCGCGGGCGGCAAAAGCAAGGCTAAAGCTATACACGCGGTGCTGCAGTTCGGACATGAAGACATTCTTGTCACGGACGAAGCCGCGGCAATGGACATCGTGAGCGAACTGGAGCAAAAAGAAAAACAGCAGAACAGCGTTATTTGATCGTTTAACCTTATTTACTCATGACTGCCTTATCAGGCCAGTCTTGAATAATAAAAAACAAACACACTGGGAGGAACTATCAATGAGTGTAAAAGTAGGTATTAACGGTTTTGGACGTATTGGACGTCTTGCTTTCCGTCGTATTCAAAACGTAGAAGGCATCGAAGTAGTAGCGATTAATGACTTGACCGACGCTAAAATGTTGGCTCATCTGTTGAAATATGATACAACTCAAGGCAGATTCGAAGGCGATGTAGAAGTTCACGACGGCTTCTTTAAAGTGAATGGCAAAGAAGTTAAAGTTCTGGCTAACCGCAACCCTGAAGAGCTTCCTTGGGGCGAGCTTGGCGTGGACATTGTTCTGGAGTGCACAGGCTTCTTCACAACGAAAGAAAAAGCTGAGCTTCACTTGAAAGGCGGCGCGAAGAAAGTTGTTATCTCCGCTCCAGCTACAGGCGACATGAAAACGATCGTTTACAACGTTAACCATGAAATCCTTGACGGCTCCGAGACGGTTATTTCCGGCGCTTCCTGTACGACGAACTGCTTGGCTCCAATGGCTAAGGTTCTGAATGACAAATTCGGTATCGTTGAAGGCTTGATGACGACAATCCACGCTTACACAGGCGACCAAAACACGCTTGACGCTCCTCATGCGAAAGGCGACTTCCGCCGTGCTCGCGCAGCTGCTGAGAACATCATTCCTAACACGACTGGTGCAGCTAAAGCTATCGGTCTGGTTATCCCTGAACTGCAAGGCAAACTTGACGGCGCAGCACAACGCGTGCCTGTAGCTACAGGTTCCCTGACTGAGCTTGTAACTGTTCTTGAGAAGAGCGTAACGGCTGCTGAGATCAACGAAGCAATGAAAGCTGCTGCTGATCCAGAAACTTACGGCTACACAGAAGACGAGATCGTATCTTCCGACATCAAAGGAATCACTTTCGGTTCTCTCTTCGACGCTACTCAAACTAAAGTTCTTACTGTTGGCGACAAACAACTGGTTAAAACTGTAGCTTGGTATGACAACGAAATGTCCTACACAGCACAACTCGTTCGTACGCTGGAGTACTTCGCTAAAAAAGCTAAGTAATTCCGTTATATAGCACCTTATATACCAAAGAGGAGCGACCTGGCTGCAGGACTCCTCTTTGGTTCATGAAGTTATAGAATCGACATTCACACACACAAATTATAGAGATACAAGCACCGCTTAGGAGAGAAATCATTCAAGAGAACCCGTGGCGTATAGTGGCCTAGAAGCCATAGCCGCATACCTTAGGAGGAACGTGGAGATGAACAAGAAAAGTGTACGTGATGTGGAAGTAACCGGCAAACGCGTGTTTGTCCGCGTCGATTTTAACGTCCCAGTTCAGGATGGTAAAATTTCCGATGATACTCGTATTCGTGAGACGCTGCCTACCATTAACTATTTGGTGGAGAAAGGCGCGAAAGTAATCCTTGCCAGCCATATGGGACGCCCGAAAGGCGAAGTGGTTGAATCGCTGCGCCTGAACCTGGCTGCAGAGCGCCTGTCCGAATTGCTCGGCAAAAAAGTAGCAAAAGCTGATGAAGCTGTCGGCGAAGCAGTTAAAGCACAAGTAGCTGCCCTGAACAATGGCGATGTACTTGTACTGGAGAATGTGCGCTTCTATCCAGGCGAAGAGAAAAACGATCCTGAGCTTGCGAAGCAATTCGCCGAGCTGGCTGATCTATTCGTCAATGACGCGTTTGGCGCGGCTCACCGTGCCCATGCTTCTACGGAAGGCATCGCTCACCATCTGCCAGCCGTATCCGGCCTGCTGATGGAGAAAGAGCTTGCTGTTCTTGGCAAGGCATTGTCCAATCCAGATCGTCCTTTCACAGCGATTATCGGCGGTTCTAAGGTTAAGGACAAAATCGATGTGATCGACAACCTGCTTAACATTGCCGACAACGTATTGATCGGCGGAGGACTGACTTATACCTTCTTCAAAGCACAAGGCTATGAAATCGGTAAATCCCTGCTGGATGAGAGCAAGCTGGATGTTTCCCTCGAATTCATCGAGAAAGCCAAAAAGCTGGGCAAAAACTTCGAGCTTCCGGTAGACATCGTTGTTGCGGATGACTTCAGCGCGGATGCCAACCATAAAGTCGTCGATATCGACAGCATTCCTGCAGATTGGGAAGGCGTGGACATCGGGCCGAAGACGCGCGCAAAATATGCGGAAATTATCAAAAACTCCAAGCTGGTTGTATGGAACGGACCGATGGGCGTATTTGAAATTGATATTTTCGCAAACGGTACTCGTGAGGTAGCAGAAGCTTGCGCTTCGACGGAAGGCTACACGATTATCGGCGGCGGCGACTCGGCAGCGGCAACCGAGAAATTCAACCTGGCGGATAAAATGGACCACATCTCCACGGGCGGCGGCGCTTCCCTGGAATTCATGGAAGGCAAGGCGCTTCCAGGCGTTGTGGCTTTGAACGACAAGTAACACTATCAGTGAAAGATAAGGAGTGAACCGCATGAGAACACCGATCATTGCAGGGAACTGGAAAATGTTCAAAACCGTTCCTGAAGCAAAAGCTTTCTTCGAAGCGGTGAAAGGCAAAGCGGAGGTAGACGGCGTTGAGAGCGTAATTTGCGCTCCTTTCACGAATCTGCCAGCTTTGGTCGAAGCGGCTAAAGGAACGAAAATCAAAATTGGTGCTCAAAACCTGCATTTCGAAGATGAAGGTGCATTTACCGGTGAAATCAGCGGTGGAATGCTGAAGGATCTGGGCGTCGATTATGTCATTATCGGGCATTCCGAACGCCGGGCTTACTTCGGAGAGACGGATGAAATCGTGAATAAGAAAGTTCATGCTGCATTCAAGCATGGCTTGACTCCGATTCCTTGCGTCGGCGAGAAGCTGGAGGAGCGCGAGGCTGGCCAAACGAAGGAAGTCGTTAAGGTGCAAACCGAAGCGGCGCTGGGAGGATTGTCCGCAGAGCAGGCCGCACAAGTGGTTATTGCTTACGAGCCGATCTGGGCGATCGGAACGGGCAAATCTTCTACGGCTCAGGATGCGAATGAAGTGATCTCCTACATCCGCAGCCTCGTTAAAGATTTGTACAATGAAGAGGTTGCCGGTAAAATCCGTATTCAATACGGCGGCAGCGTAAAACCTGAGAATGTGAAGGAATATATGGGCGAAAGCGACATCGACGGCGCGCTTGTCGGCGGTGCCAGCCTGCAGCCTGCTTCGTATATTCAACTGGTCGAGGGGGCGCAATAAATGGCAGCTCCAAGACCTGTAGCACTTATCATCATGGACGGCTTCGGCCTGCGGAATACGACGGAAGGCAACGCGGTTGCCCAGGCTTATAAGCCGAACTACGACCGCTACCTGAAGGAATATCCGAATACGACATTGACGGCTTGCGGCGAGGCGGTAGGCCTGCCGGAAGGGCAAATGGGGAACTCCGAGGTAGGTCACTTGAACATCGGTGCAGGACGCATCGTGTACCAAGACTTGACCCGGATTTCCAAGTCGATCCGTGAAGGCGAATTTTTCGAGAACGAGACTTTGGTAGATGCCGTGCGCAGCGCCAAGGCTAACGGGAAGAAGCTGCATCTGTACGGGCTTCTCTCTGACGGCGGCGTACACAGCCACATTGACCATATGTTCGCGATGCTCGACCTGGCGAAGAAGGAAGAGATGAACGAGGTCTATATCCACGCATTCCTGGATGGCCGCGACGTGGCACCGGACAGTGCGAAAGGCTTCATCGAGCGTCTCATCGCCAAAATCGAGGAAGTCGGAGTAGGCAAAATCGCCACAGTGCAAGGACGCTACTATGCAATGGACCGCGACAAGCGCTGGGATCGCGTAGAGAAGTCCTACCGCGCCATGGTATATGGCGAAGGGCCGAAATACACTGATCCGATCACAGCCGTGACGGAATCCTACGAGAAATCGGTCTTCGATGAATTCGTTATGCCGACTGTCATCGTGGACGGACATGACCAGCCGATCGCGCTTGTCGAGTCCGGCGATTCGGTTGTGTTCCTGAACTTCCGTCCTGACCGGGCGATTCAATTGTCGAACGTATTTACGAACAAGGATTTCCAAGGCTTTGACCGGGGGCCGAAGTTCCCGCAAGGTCTGCATTTTGTCTGCCTGACGCTGTTCGCAGAGACGGTAGAGGGCTATGTAGCCTATAAGCCGAAGGATCTGGACAATACGTTTGGCGAGGTTCTTGTGCAGCATGGGAAAACTCAGCTTCGCATTGCCGAAACGGAGAAATACCCGCACGTCACATTCTTCTTCAGCGGCGGACGTGATGTTCAGCTGCCAGGCGAAACGCGCGTGCTGATCAACTCGCCGAAGGTGGCCACGTACGACCTGAAGCCGGAAATGAGCGCTTATGAAGTGGCTGAAGCTGCTGTGAAGGAGATTGAGTCCGATAAGCATGACGCGATCATTCTGAACTTCGCGAACCCGGACATGGTAGGCCATTCCGGCATGCTGGAGCCAACGAAGAAAGCGGTGGAAGTAACCGACGAATGCGTAGGCAAAGTGGTGGATGCCGTTAAGGCAAAAGGCGGCGTCGTCATCATTATCGCCGACCACGGGAATGCCGATATGGTATTTGACGAAAATGGTCGTCCGTTCACTGCACACACGACGAACCCGGTTCCTTTCATCGTAACTGATGAGAATGTTATACTACGTGATAGCGGCATCCTGGCGGATGTGGCGCCAACGCTTCTGGATTTGATGGGTCTGCCTAAACCGGAAGAAATGACAGGCACCTCGATGATTGCCAGCCGTAAAGCATAAAAAATACACATATCAAAGGAGACTATACAATGACTATTATTTCTGACGTATACGCTCGCGAAGTCCTAGACTCCCGCGGTAATCCGACGGTAGAAGTTGAAGTATATCTGGAGTCCGGCGCAATTGGCCGCGCTATCGTTCCTTCCGGCGCTTCCACGGGCGCTCACGAAGCAGTTGAGCTGCGTGATGAGGACAAGTCCCGTTACCTGGGTAAAGGGGTATTGAAAGCTGTTGAGAACGTAAACGAAATTATCGCTCCTGAAGTGATCGGCATGGACGCTTTGGACCAACTTGGCATCGACAAGCTGATGATCACTTTGGATGGAACGCCTAACAAAGGCAAGCTCGGCGCGAACGCGATCTTGGCTGTATCCATGGCTGTAGCCCGCGCAGCAGCTGACGCTCTGGATCTTCCGCTGTACGTATACCTTGGCGGATTCAACGCGAAGCAGCTTCCAGTTCCAATGATGAACATCGTGAACGGCGGCGCGCATGCGGACAACAACGTTGACGTGCAAGAGTTCATGGTTCTGCCTGTAGGCGCACCTACTTTCAAAGAAGCACTTCGCGTAGGCGCTGAAATTTTCCATAACCTGAAATCCGTACTTAAAGCAAAAGGCCTGAACACAGCTGTAGGCGACGAGGGCGGCTTTGCTCCTAACTTCTCCTCCAATGAGGATGCTCTGTCTTCCATCATTGAGGCGATCGAGAAAGCAGGATACAAACCAGGCGAAGACGTTATGCTGGGTATGGACGTTGCTTCTACTGAATTCTTCAAAGACGGCAAATACCATCTTGAAGGCGAAGGTAAATCCTACACTCCAGCTGAATTCGTTGATTTGCTGGCTTCTTGGGTGGACAAATACCCAATCGTTACGATCGAAGACGGCTGCTCCGAGGACGACTGGGAAGGTTGGAAATTGCTCACTGAGAAATTGGGCGATAAAATCCAGCTGGTGGGCGACGACCTGTTCGTAACAAACACAGAGCGTCTGGAAAAAGGAATCAAAGACGGTATCGGTAACTCCATCCTGATCAAAGTGAACCAAATCGGTACGTTGACAGAAACTTTCGACGCGATCGAAATGGCAAAACGCGCAGGCTACACAGCAGTTATCTCCCACCGTTCCGGTGAGTCCGAAGACAGCACGATCGCTGACATCGCTGTAGCGACAAACGCTGGCCAAATCAAAACGGGTGCTCCTTCCCGTACAGACCGTGTTGCCAAGTACAACCAATTGCTTCGCATCGAAGATCAATTGGGCGAGCTGGCTCAATACAACGGCTTGAAATCTTTCTACAACCTGAAACAATAGTCTGGAGCAGATCTTCAGCATCTATTGACAGTTACTCCCGCATTCAGAGAATGCGGGAGTTTTTTGTTGAGGTAACGGGTAAAAATGCAATTGATCTGAGAAAAATTGTATTAACCCTAAAATAAACGACGGATCTGTCCCAGAAGTCATTAAAGATGAATGAGGGGCGCCTCTTTTTGGCTCATCTTATACAGGCTATCGAACTCTAAAATCTCACTCTGTGGCCTATGTTAAGTAAGCTGCCGAACACAAGCGTGAACACTAAATGGAATTCATGTATCTAATTATGCTCAAAACGAATGTTTTAGGGGAGTAGATGGATTTCATGTACCTAAAATCAAGAATCCCGCCCATGATGGGCAATTCCCTTCTTCTAACGACATAAAATCCATTTAAATCTACCTTCTTTTCTTTGCCGCAGAAATTAACTACTATAATTCCATTTAGAACTAGAAACCGCGATTCATGATCGGCGTAAAAGCGAGTGGAGAGCGTGTAATATGGCAGTTCTTGATGAGCCTATAAATGATTTAGGTTAGTCCCAGAAGATTCAGAAAACAAGAGCATACTTTTTGTTGGCTAATTTCTGAGCTTTAGAAGGAGGATGAAGCGGCACCTGCAGCCGTTGGATTTAGAGCGTTGAATGTAAGGATGGAAAACGTAGGCGTACATTGCTTATCTAGGTTGTCATTCCATGGATGCTATGGTACAATAATAATGCTGTTTTTCTATTTATGAGATGATATCATTATCATAATTGTTGAAGTAATTTGGATGTTCTCACTTAGGAGGTGGATTCAATGGAATTGTTTTTGAAAATATTGCTTATTATTTTTTCCATCGGTGTAATCACGGCAGTCCTTCTGCAGGAAGGTAAAAGCGCGGGTCTGACCGGCGCCATCTCCGGAGGAGCGGAACATCTGTTTGGCAAAGCGAAAGCGCGAGGCATGGAGCTTGTTCTGGAGCGGGCTACTGTTGTACTTGCTGCTGGATTCTTCATTCTGGCCATTGCCGTTGCTGTTGTTATTAAATAGGATACCGTATATAAGAGAGCCCTCGTTCTTTGCGAACGGGGGTTTTTTGCATTGGTTTTCAGGAGAAATCAAATTTGGGGGAAAAATGAAGCTCGGCGATTTAAGGAGAAACGGATGCGGACGGTTAATTTCGTGTATACTAGGGTATATACATGAAGGGTAATTCGTGGAAATTGGTTCCCAACATATAAAATACATAACCGGTTAAGGACAAGCCGAGCCGGGCCGAGGTGAGTTTATGGTAACAGAATCAGAGCTGCTTGATTTTATGCGGGAGACCGCTTATAAACCGATGACCTATCAGGAGCTTGAAGAGCATTTCCATATTGCGGACGCGAAGGAATTCAGGGAGTTCCTGAAGCTGCTGAACCGTTTGGAGCAGGAAGGGAAAATCATACTGACGCGAACTCACCGTTACGGCATGCCGGAGCGGATGGATTTAGTGCGGGGACGGCTGCAGGCGCATGCCAAAGGCTTCGCTTTTCTCATTCCAGAGGATCGCGAGCACCCTGACGTATATATTCATGCCAATGATCTCAAAAGCGCGATGAACGGCGATACCGTCCTCGTGCGCGTCAATTCGAAAAGCATAGCCGGCGGCAAGCTGGAGGGCGAGGTCGTACGGGTCGTTACCCGGGCCGTGACCCAGGTTGTCGGCGTATTTCAGAACGAAGAGGCTTATGGCTTCGTCATCCCGGATGACAAGCGGATTAATCGCGATATTTTCATTCCGAAAGAGGGCTTTAACGGTGCGGCCAACGGCCAAAAGGTCGTCGTGCGGATCGTGCAGTACCCGGAAGGGAGAGCCGCTGCCGAAGGCGAGATTATCGAAATTCTCGGGCATAAGGATGACCCGGGTGTCGATATTCTGTCGATCATTCGCAAGCATCAATTGCCGGAGGCTTTTCCGGACGATGTGATGGAAGAGGCGATGAGCGTCCCCGATGAGATCGACCCGGCGGAAATTGCCAAGCAAGGGCGGCGCGATCTGCGGGATAAGGTCATTGTAACGATCGATGGTGAGGATGCGAAGGATTTGGACGATGCGGTGAACGTGGAGCGTCTGCCGAACGGCCATATCAAGCTAGGCGTGCATATTGCCGATGTCGGTTATTATGTGCGCGAGAAGTCGAAGCTCGATCAGGAGGCGTATAACCGCGGGTGCAGCGTGTATCTTGTGGACCGTGTAATTCCGATGCTGCCGCATCGGCTGTCGAACGGCATATGCTCCCTGAATCCAAAGGTAGACCGGTTCACGCTGTCGTGCGAGATGGAATTCAACGAGCAGATGAAGGTCGTGAAGCATGATATTTTTACGAGTGTGATTCGCACGAAAGAACGGATGACCTACACGAATGTTCGCAAGATCGTCGAGGACGAGGATCCGGAGGTCACGGCGCGCTACAGCGAATTGGCCGATATGTTCCGCCTGATGAAGGAGCTGGCGCTCAAGCTGCGGAGCAAGCGGATGCGCCGCGGGGCGGTGGACTTCGACTTTGAGGAATCGAAGGTGATCGTGGATGAGAACGGCAAGCCGACGGATATTGTCAAAAGAGAGCGCTCAATCGCGGAGCAAATCATCGAGGAGTTCATGCTGGCGGCCAACGAGACGGTGGCGGAGCATTTCCATTGGCTGAAGGTGCCGTTCATTTACCGGATTCACGAAGACCCGGATCAGGAGAAGCTGCTCAATTTCATGATGTTCGTCGCCAATTTCGGATACTCGGTCAAGGGCGGCAAAGGCGACCGTGTTCATCCTCGCGCGCTGCAGTCGCTGCTGGAGGATATCCAGGGGACGAAGGAGCAGACGGTCATCAGCACGATGATGCTGCGTTCGATGAAGCAGGCGAAGTACGATGCGGAGAGCACGGGGCATTTTGGGCTGGCTGCCGAGTTCTACACGCATTTCACCTCGCCGATCCGGCGTTATCCGGATTTGGTCATTCACCGGGTCATTCGCGAGGTTATTGAGAACGGTGGGGCTCTGCCGGCGGCGCGGGAAGAATATTTGGCCAGCCGGATGCAGGAGATTGCCCAGCAATCGTCTGAGCGCGAGCGGGTCGCCGTGGAGGCCGAGCGGGATACGGAGCAGCTGAAGAAGGCCGAGTTCATGCTCGATAAGGTCGGGGAGGAGTTCCCGGGCATTATCAGCAGCGTGACGAGCTTCGGAATGTTCATCGAGCTGGAGAATACGGTGGAAGGCTTGATCCGTCTTAGTGCGATGACGGACGATTATTACCACTTCCACGAGCAGCATATGGCGCTGATCGGCGAGCGCACGTCGAAAATCTACCGCATCGGCGATGAGGTCGAAATTCGCGTGGCCCGGGTCAACATGGACGACCATACGATTGATTTCGAGATGGTCGATATGAAGCCGCGGCGCCGGGGAGAAGGCTTTGAAGACGGCTTCGGCGGGCGCCCGGGCGACAAAGGCAGCAGCAAGCCGTGGCAGGCGGCTGGCGGCAAAGGCGGCAAGAACGGCGGCAAAGCCGGGAAGAAGGCCGGAGCGGGCAAGGCGTTCGGCAAAGCTGGCAAAGGCGCCGGCGGCAAGGGCAAGGCTGCGGCCGGGGGCAAGCGCGGCGGTAAGCGCGGTGCTGGAGCTGGAGCGGCCGGGGATGTCGGGCCAGCGGTAAGCTTTGGCTTCGGCTCCGGCAAAGGCGGCTATGCCCCAGGGCCGGCGCCTACGAGCCGCAAAGCGGGCGGCAGCAGCGGCGCGGGCAAGGGCTCGCGGCGGAAGAAGACGTCTGCGAGCGGGATTTTCATCGGCGGCGGCAGCAGTGGTGCGCCGGGCGCCGATGGGAAGCCGCCGCGCAAGAAGCGGTAGCTCTTGCGCGAGTGGCTCGCCTGCCCCTGGGCTGTGCCCGGGCGGGCGGCTTGGGCCGCGTGCCGGAACGGCGCGGCCTGTGGTGGCGGCCCCCACGGTGGTGGGGGCCGCTTGTTTGTGAGCGCCCACGAGCTGTGCTCGGGCGCTTGCGGTGGGGCCGCCCGCGCAGGGGCGGCCCTAGGGTTCAGCCCGGTGGCAGGCCCCGGGCTGGTGTGGCCGCGCCCACGTGTGGTGGGCGCCAGGGCTTTGCGCCGCGCAGCGGTGCGGGGGCGCCTTGATTTTGCGTCAGGTAGTTGATACAATTAATTTCTGGTGTACTAGAGTCAGTGACCTGGCAAAAATGGCGGTGAGGAGGATGAACATGGGCAAGAAGAATGATGGTAAGGTATTGGCGCAGAACAAGAAGGCTTCCCATGATTACTTCATCGAGGATACCTTTGAGGCAGGGATGGTGCTGACCGGTACCGAAATCAAGTCGATCCGGAACGGCAGAGCGAACATCAGCGATGCATTTGCCACGATTCGCAATGGCGAGATTCACATTCATAATATGCATGTGAGCCCGTTCGAACAAGGGAATCGGCATAATCCGACGGATCCGACGCGAGCACGCAAGCTGCTGCTGCATAAGGCACAGATCAACAAGCTGCTCGGCCTGTCGAAGCAGGAAGGGTATTCGATCGTGCCGCTGAAGATATATATCCGTAACGGCTATGCCAAGCTGCTAATCGGCCTGGGTAAAGGGAAGAAGCAGTACGACAAGCGGGAAGCCGCAGCCAAGCGCGATGCACAGCGCGATATTCAGCGCATCCTTCGCGAGAAGCAGAAGGTGGCGCGGTAATTTACTATAATAAAAGCCAAAACCTCGGATCGCAGCGGCATCATGCTTGCTGCAATCCGAGGTTTTTTGATGCCTCCTAGAGGGAGGTTGGCGGCTTTTTATTTTCCTCTTCCAATTCGAATTTGGATTTGAATCTCGAGTCTTCGTCAGCCTCCTGCTGCGGATCGCTTGGATGGGAGCTGTGATCTGCTCCGTCCGCTTGGTTAGCCTCTTCAACTGGATCTTCCTGCTGCTTATTCTTGCCTTTCCCGCGAAGCCTGTTGAACAGCCATACGAACGGCAGGATTAACACAAACCAGAATTTTTTGATCAGGACGGCAAGCAAGCCGAACAGTCCTGCTTTTTTGGCGACCGCCAGTCCCGCTCCGCCCAGAATGAGTCCGGTCAAACCCATCGAGGATTTTTTATCGACAGCAGGATCAAAATCCTCATAGGTTTTCCCTGGGTTAACCACGAGGTTCGGCAGGATGTCACGCTCCAGAGTCGCGCGGTCTGCGGCCAGGTGCTCAGGGTCGGAGGCCAGAATGACGGATAGATAACCCGTACGCGTCAATACGCGGACGTGATAGTTAATGATCTTCTCCCCTTTGTAATTATGAAGGAGCAAAGACCAGGTGAGGCTCCGCAAGGATTCGTTATATGTAGGTTCAATATCCCATCCATCTACATAAAGACGGCTATGCTCTGCAACTTCTTTGTTGGCTTCTTCTGAGCCTGTTTTGAAGCTGTCCAGAAGCTTGTCGGCATTAATTTTTGTCTTCTCGTCATCCGAAATATGACCCGAGTCTACGTATTCAAAGTAAGCTATCCAGTAAGCATCTTCGTCTATAGGAAAAACAGCTCCGATCTCAAGATCAGAAGGGATCTGCCCATATTCTCGGATATAGGTTTTGATATCAGCGCCATTCAGAAATACGTAATCCTCATTAATCGTGACTTGCGCGATGTCGCCCACGGGAAGCGGTTGATTCGAGCCTTGAATCCAGTTCAGGCTGGTTTCATCGACAGCTTCAGCGCTGGCAGATAAGGGTGCGGCCAAGATACTGATGACTAGAATCCAGGCCATCATAAAATGTGTTGCATGACTTTTGAAAAAACAGCTAATTTTCATAACATCCTCCAATATTAGTTTGTCCAACCATCTATATCGGAGAATGATGTTATATTTTGTAGATTAATGTTTAATATTACCTTGAGGGTGATCAATAGTGGCTAAGAAACTTGCATTTCGTTGTTCGGGTTGCTACAATTATGGTCTACCTGCCATTAAATCACCAGACATGAAACGTGGTGAAAGTGGTATAATGGTTATAGTCAAGTTGAGGCGAGATTCGCTGAAAGCTGGCTATATTAAGTGCAAACAGCACTTATGCTCGGATTGAACCGGCAATCGCAGCCGACCCATTCGAGTCGCCGTTTAAGGCGGGCGGATCGTGGCAGACCGCTTATCTTATTTCGGGGGCGTTTTTGGATTCGACGGGGGTAGATCGAGCATAGGTAGCGGGTAGTGGGGACGCGTCCGCTTTATCAACGCTAAAGCCAATTAAACGGCAAACAACAAACAAACTACGCTCTCGCAGCTTAATAACCTGCAGACGTGCTCTCGCTCTGTATCGCCCATGTACCGGGATGAGGGCTCAACTTTAGTGGGATACGCTGTCTAGTCTCCGCCTGCGGCTAGCTGAAGAAGACAAACAGGCTGACCCGAAGGGAATCCGGTGACGGGGAGTCTCTAGGGTGACATCAAAACTGTCACTACACCCGTAGAAGCTTATGTGGCGTTGCCTTCGGACAGGGGTTCGACTCCCCTCGCCTCCATATGTACCATCAGAAAGACCACCGTTGAAGGTGGTCTTTTTTATTACACCTTTACCGAGCGTCTCCCCAATCAGCCCCGTAATGTCTTATCTTGGACTTTGCTTAGCACTAAAATCTAACTTATAATAATAGGCTAATCCATACTGCGTTAGGAGGAGACAATGGAATTTATCAAAAATCAACTAGACGGATATGGCATGAGCGAACAAACCATTGGATATCTTTCGAATATGATCATGGTCGTGTTTATAGCTGTGGTCTGTATACTGGCTAATTTCATAGCCAAAAAAATTGTGTTGAAGACGATTATTCATATCGTCCATAACAATAGGTATACGTGGGACAATATTATTTTGGAGAAAAAAGTGTTTCATAAGCTGTCGCATCTCGTGCCAGCTATCATCATTTATTATTCTGCGTCCACCTTTCTGCCCTATCAAGCTTTGATTGAAAAGGCCGCATTAACGTACATGATTATCGTAGCCATTGCGGTGTTTAATGCGCTGCTCAATGCTTTTGATGCGATTTATCGTTCGTTTGAAATCTCTAAGATCAGGCCGATTAAGGGGTATATACAGGTGGCGAAGATCGTTCTATTCATCGTTGGCGGCATTGTGGTGATCTCGAACCTCATCGGCCAGAATCCCTTGATCATTCTCAGTGGCCTTGGTGCTCTATCGGCTGTTCTGATGCTCATCTTCAAGGATTCCATATTAGGCCTGGTGGCAGGCGTTCAATTATCATCGAATGATATGGTGCGTGTCGGTGACTGGATTGAAATGCCTAAATATAATGCGGACGGCGATGTGATCGACATTACGTTAAACACGGTAAAGGTTAGGAATTTCGATAAGACGATCACGATGATTCCGAGCTATGCGCTCATCTCGGACTCGTTCAAGAATTGGAGAGGCATGCAAGTATCCGGTGGCCGCAGGATTAAGCGTTGCATCTATATCGATACGAGCAGCATAAGCTTTTGTACCGAGGAAATGATTGAGGAATTCAAGAAGATTCACTTCCTTACCGAATATGTCACGACAAGATTAGATGAGATTAACGCATACAATCTGGAGCACCGGATTAATACGGAAAGCAAAGTGAACGGCAGACAGCTTACGAATGTGGGCGTATTCAGAGAATACATCCATCAATATCTGCGGAACCATCCGAAAATTCACCAGGAAATGACGCTGATTGTCAGACAGTTAGCACCGGGAGATAATGGACTGCCATTGGAAATTTACGCTTTCAGCAATGATACCAACTGGGGAGTGTATGAATCGGTTCAGGCGGATATCTTTGACCACATTTTTGCGGTTGCGCCGACATTTGGGCTACGTGCCTTCCAAAATCCAACGGGCCACGATATCGCCCAACTCAAAGAAAGCACGCAATTTTCGCGCGGGTATTGAGATCGAATCGGAGGTAAGTTGAAGTGAATTGCAAGGTGAAGGCATAACTAAAATAAGTCTGGTATCAGCGATTAGACGATTAGACGATTAGGCGATTAGTGGGGCATGAGTTCGGTACTTTACCGGATTCATGTCTTTTAGTTAGCCTTAACAAGTAAAATGGAAGAAACAATTACGGCCGCCACGGATTTTCTCATCATTCCCCATAGACACCTACGTGGCGTTGCCTTCGGACAGGGGTTCGACTCCTCTCGCCTCCACCATCATGAACATCATCCGCATGAGGATGGTGTTTTTGTTTATAATAAGTCAAAGCATTTCGTATAGATGGAGTGAAATAGATGAATCATAATCATAGCGATGGAGGTACAATGATATCGGTACTCAATATGGATGGTCAAGAACTAACGCCATGTTTGCCTCATCGAGCTTGGCGGGAAGTCGAGCGTTCGCGTGCCGTCTGGATTGATGAGGGGACGATCCAATTACTGTATAACCCGTTCTTATTTCGTGACTATCGAAAAGTCGCGCTAAAACGGGATCATCACACTTGTTTGTGGTGCGGACGTCCCGCCACGACAGTGGACCATATTATCCCCTCAAGCAAAGGCGGCTCGGATCTTCCACACAATCTGCTTGCTTCATGTAGCGATTGTAATACGAAGCGAGGAAACCGTACTGCGTTCTCTTATCTTGCCGAAAATGCACATTCGGCTCCTAATCTTATCAAGCTTTGTTGGCGCATTTTTAGAGCTAAATACAGACATCGTTAATTGTAAAAATGCACAGGAGTATTCCTTTCGGTTAGCTGATGCGACAATGAAGATTCCGGGAGATTTTTTTCTTTGGCGGCTAGGCGAGGCGACAATTCCATTCCGATATTATGAGGGAGACCTGTATGTAGCCGTATCGCATGACGTTATTTTCAAAAAATGCTAGAAGTTGTTGAGCATTTAAATGCGCAATATATAGAAGGTTAAGGTAGAGGGCACCTGATAGGGTACTCTTTTTAATGTAACATAACAAACAAGCCTGTGATCATATAAATGGTGAATGTATATATATGTTCTCTTTTTTAGTGTAGGAAATGGGGTAACGATATGACCGATTCCTCCAAATCGCCAGCCGTCCGCTTCGAGAACGTTTCATTCAGATATTCAGAGCAAAGTGAATGGGTCATAAAGGATATTAATTTTAGCATTACGCTGGGTGAATGGGTATCCATCGTGGGAGGAAATGGTTCGGGGAAATCGACTTTAATTAAATTAATGAACGGCTTGTTGAAGCCAAGCTTGGGAAGAGTGCATGTCCTCAGTGAAAATATCGAAATGACGAATCTCCTTAAGATTCGCAAGTCTGTTGTGGTTGTTTTTCAAAACCTTGATGAGCAGATTGTGGGAACAACTGTTGAAGAAGATATTGCATTCGGTTTGCAAAATCTGATGCTCCAGAGGGATGAGATCATTTCGAGAGTAGACCGTATGATGAAACTACTGCAACTGGAGGAGTATAGGAACCGCCCCGTTCGAACCTTATCCGGAGGACAGAAGCAGTTGGTAGCGATTGCGGGCGTACTTGCCATGGACCCCAAAATCATCGTTTTCGATGAGTCCACATCCATGTTGGATCCACAAAGTACCATCCATCTGCACAGCCTAATGTCTGATCTTCATCAACAGGGATTCACCGTGATCCATGTGACTCATCATCCAGAAGACATATTAAAGGCAGATCGGATACTGGTATTGAATCAAGGTAGACTTGTTTTTGAGGGAGATGTCCCCACCTTAATGAAGCAGCCCGAGATTCTCCAAGATGCTCATACGCTACCGCCTTTTGTTGTACGCTTCAAGGAATCGCTTTATAGGAGAGGAATAGAGCTGTCAGGCGGCTGCAAATCGGAAAAGGAATTGGCTAAATCCATATGGGAATACATTTCTGCGATGTAAGCTATACATATGCCAAAGGAACGCCTATGGAGCATAGAGCGGTGAAGTGTATAACTTTGTCCATTCCCGACGGACAATTTATTGCGATCATGGGTTCATCCGGGTCTGGAAAATCCACGTTAGGTCAGCTTAGTGCGGGTTTGTTGAAGCCAGATAAGGGTACAGTGTACGTGGATAATATCCCGATCAACAACCGCAAAAGCCGTTCTCAATTATGGAACAAAATCGCTTATGTATCCCAATTCCCGGAGCACCAGTTGTTTGAAGAAACGGTATTTCTGGATATCGGCTTTGGCCTTCGCAGGATGAAGTATAGCGATCATGAAATCATGGCCAAAGTGAAAGAAGCCATGGAATTAATAGGGCTGGACTTTGAACGGTACAAGGATCGATCCCCTTTTCAGCTTAGCGGTGGAGAACAAAGACTTGCTGCATTGGCAGGGGCGCTGATCAAAGAGCCAAATATTCTTATACTAGATGAACCGACAGCCGGACTCGATCCGTCAGCTCGTATGAAGCTCCATGCTCTACTGACCCTTCTTAAGCGAACACGCCGAATATCCATAGTCTACATTACTCATGATCTTCAGGATGCATTGGAGCATGCAGATCGTTTGATCCTTTTACATCACGGAGAATTGGTCCATGACTTGAAAGCAAGCGTAATCCAAAGCGTACTTGATCATCCTCGCATTCCTTTATTTCCAACCCCACTACTGCGTCTATGCAAGGAACTTGAAGTCATTTTCCCTGAAATAGCCGATTTAGAGATCGTGCAGGAAAACAAGCTCCTCAACTATGTATCTGAACGAATCTTACGTATCTCGGAGATGGACAATGAATAACCTTGGCGCATTATCCTCCTTGCAGTATGTAGCAGGCGATTCCTTACTTCACCGGCTGGACCCCCGTTCAAAGTATGGTTTTGCTATCAGTTATTTGGTAACCCTTGTTTCATCCAACTCCTTAATAACGAGTTGGGTAGGTATGGTTATCGTCATATCCTCCTATCTGCTTTCCGGGTTTCATCTTCTTATGGTATGGAACAATCTTCGAGGTATTATTGTCGTCCTATTCATATTGGGTAGTATCCAAGCCAGTCTAAATGGGATAGAAGCCGCAGCTCTAATGACGTTAAAAGTGCTTTCTTTTTTCCTGATGATCACATTGATGTTATCCACAACGCCGCCTGAAAAACAAATAGAGGGACTTCGTAAATTATTATCCCCTGTACGCCGCTTAGGGATAAATACGGAAACGTTTGTGTTTATGTTCACTGTAGCCGTTATTTATATGCCGCTGCTTTTGGAGGATACAATGCGAATCATGCAGGCACAGAGAGTCCGTGGATTGCATAACGGCAGATGGAATATAGCAAGGAGGAGCAGAGATATGCTTTTACTTTTGATACCTGTACTCCTCATGATTTTAAGGCGGGCAGAACGATTGTCAGAGGCCATGGAGTCCCGATGTTATCAGCCGGGATGCGAGCGAACGGGTTATGTTCAACTGAAAATAGCTAAACACGACATCGTCGTTTTGATTCTGGCGATCTTGCTTCCTTTTATTCTTCTGTACCCAATATAAAGGCAGGAGGGAGGCTTCATAACAATGCGTAAACTTCTCCTAAATTATTGGACAAAACCGTTGCCGCAAATGTCCGAAACAATATTACCCCAAGTTGGTGCAAATCAAACTAAAACTCTGATCATCATTGCGTTCTTTAGCGCCCTTACCGCATTACTCCAATCGGCGGGGGGCTTTTTGCCAGGACCGGGATACTTGATCAGCCCGTTTTCTACTGCCCCAATTGTATTATCGACGCTCATTACGTTACGCTCGGGCCTTACTGCGTATGCACTTAGCTGCTTGTTATTGCTTCTTATTCAACCCAGCGAATTAATCGTCTTTCCATTTACTACAGGATTGCTTGGGTTAGCATTGGGCTTCGGCATGACACATTTCAAAAATCGGATTCAGGTCATATTATTTTCCTCAGTCGCGTTATGGATGGGTATTGCGCTAGTGGTATATGCCTTTCGCTTTCCCATACTCGGACCGACGGTTTCAGTAAACTTTCAGGTTGACATCAGCGTGTATGTCTTACTTTTTAGCTTGCTTTATAGCGGGATCTGGACGGAAATTAGTCTCCGGCTATTAGCGAGATTAAAAAAAGCCGTGCAAAAATAATAATTAAGGGGAAGGAGTGTGATGTTAGTTGATGAAAGTTAAGGTGAGTTTACGGCCTATTGTAAGTAAGATCAATTTACCCACTGTTATGAAAACAGCTATACTTCCGGGCGATTCAGTTGAACGATTGTTTATTGCAACCCAGGTTGGAGAAATCTTTTACATAGGCAATGGAGTTATAAGAACTTTTTTGGATATTCGCCCGCGAGTCATCAAGCTAGGTACTTCTGAACCGGGTGTTTCTCGTGGTGGATATGATGAACGGGGATTGCTAGGGCTGGCGTTTCATCCCAAGTTTTATTATAACGGTCTGTTTTATCTTCATTATTCAGTAGCTGGAACACAAGGTCCAGGTGCTCTTTCTGAACCTTTTAAGCCTAATCCGTGCGATCCCGGAACTTTAAACTTAAGGTGGGTAAATAGAGAAACTCAGTATGATCATATTGATACCGTCGAAGAATGGATTTTACAAACGAATGGTCAACCTCGTAAACGGCGGACACTACTTCAATTAAGAAGGCCATTTTTTAATCATAACGGTGTCAATAGCTTAAACTTTTCACCTGAAACAGGAAAGCTTATTCTAACAACCGGAGATGGAGGATCAGGGTATGATCCATTTAATTTAAGTCAGGACGATATGGAGATAGCCGGTAAAATCATAGAAATTGATATAGTTAAGCATACATTTATCCATGATCCACCTGTAGTCACACGTTTTAATGAATTTCCCGCACCTATTCAGGAAACCCTTACGGTCATTGCCAAAGGGGTTCGCAATATACCAGGCATTTCATTTCAAAGGTATTATAATTCATATATCAAATATGTGGGAAATGTTGGTCAGGATTTGGTAGAATCGATTTTTTCATTCGTTCATTATAAACCCATACCGGTTACTCAGCTTATTCAAGCTTCTTTCATGAATTCTGAACTTGATCAAGAAGGATTTATTAACTTTGGCTGGCGAGGATGGGAAGGAGCTTTTCCTGCTTCGTTTATAAGGGGCTGCTCTGCAAATCCGACTTTGGATGAGAAAACAACTGCTTATTACGATGAAGCCATACAAACTTCTGTGAGGCGAATTCAGCCTTTAACAAGTTATTATCATAAAGATCCCAGACCTGATAAATTTGGAGGAACTGCACTTACAGGTGTCCAGTCATATATAGGGAATCAAATTCCTAGTTTAACGGGTAGCGTTGTGTTTACCGATCTTGCCCGGAATGAAGGGGATGGCTCTCAGGTTAAAGGGGTTTTAGCTTATACTAGGGTAAGAGCGGATTGTAAACTAAATGATTTTAGTGTGATTGAAACCGATTATAATTTTGGATCTCAATCCGCTTATTATGTGAGTTTGGGGTCGAATTTAGATCAAACCAGACTATATTTAGGGGTTTACAGCTCTATGAAAGTAACTGATTTCAACCAAGGTACTGTGTTTGAAATCATTCCATAATTCATAACCATTCCCGCTATAGCTTTTAGCTATAACTAGTTATGACTTTTCGGTGTTACGTTATAATACCTCTTCCATGCTACAATCAGAGCATTACGAGGTGAGACAACGAGGAGGTTTTTTGAATGAGCAGTAAATTCCAAACAGTAGGCAGTTTGTTGCGGCCGTCTGAACTTTTGAAATATAAAACACAAATAGAACATCGGGATGACATCAGCTATCCGTTCTATCAAGATTTTGAGGGTTATGAGCAGTGTGAAACAGAGGCAATTAAGGCTGTTGTTGAAAAACAAATTGAGCATGATTTGTCCATTATTACGGATGGTGAATATTCCAAATCCATGTGGCATCTAGATTTTGTGTGGGGATTTCAAGGAGTTGATCGCTATATTGCGGATCATGGATATTTTTTCCGCGATATTGATGGAAGCTCGAAATATGAGACGCGAAAAGATATTGGTTTGCGGATTACAGGTGAATTGAGCGGAAAGAATCATCATTTCATTGGCATATTCAAACAACTTCAAGCTCTTGCTGGCGACCGTGAAACGAAGCTATGCGTACCTTCGCCATCCCATATTTTTGGTGAATTGTCATGGTCGGATAACATTGGCGGCAAAGACGCGGTTTACAAGGATAGACATGAGCTTAAAAATGGCCTCGTCCAGGCATATAAAGAATTTGTTGAGGAATTCGCTGCTGCTGGCGGGAAAATTCTGCAATTTGACGATTGCTTATGGGAACTGTTTGCGGATGACAACCCGAATTCTCCGTATACCGGTGAACATATCAATCAAGAGGAAGTCCAAGCTCTTGCTGCTGAATTTATTGACATTAACAATACATTAATTGATTTTGGCCATAGCTTAGGTCTGAAAATGTGGACGCACAACTGCCGCGGCAACTATGATTCCCGGAATATGGGTGGCGGCTCCTATGTGAAAATTGCTAATCTGTTCCTGAAGCAGCTTAAATATGACCGTTTCTTCCTAGAATGGGATGATGAACGCGCAGGTTCGCTTGAGGCGCTTGCCGTCTTCAAGGAAAAGCCGGAGACCGAAATTGTACTTGGTTTGTTGTCATCCAAAACGAATACGCTGGATGATGAAGAGCGAGTCTTCAGAATGCTTGATGAAGCATCTCGTATTATTGACAAGGATCGATTGCTGCTGTCCCATCAATGCGGATTTGCTTCTTGTGATGGAGGTAATGAATTAACTGAGGCTGAGCAGTGGGCTAAAATTAATCAAGGACAAAGAATTGCCCAGCAGTATTGGAGTAAATAGGAATGTGTTACTAAAACCCGCTCTTTGAGCGGGTTTTCTCATTTTAAGAGTAAAATTGTAGACAACGCACAGGCTTCTCGCGGGTTACATAAAATACAAATAAACTAATATATTTACAATTTTAATTCTTGTTGTATAATATTTTCAAATTGCATATTCATAAAATGTTCACATTTTGTTAAAGGTGGTGGCCCTTAATAATTTGACAGGATGTTGGAAGCGCTTCGAATTATTTTATACTTTGCAGGTAAATTAAATTGAATGAGAGGGGATTACCGATGGTAAGTAAACCGTTAACCGCTGATCGGAAAAGGCAGAAGCTAACTCCCGCACAATACTCATCCATCGCGAAATCGGATCCATTTAGAAAGCTGATTCGAATTAAGAAAACATTCATTATTCCTTTCACAATCTTCTTCCTCTGCTTCTATTTCGCTCTGCCGATTCTGACTTCCTACACGAGCATCCTGAACCACTCCTTTTACGGCAGTATCACATGGGCCTGGGTCTTTGCTTTTCTGCAATTTATCATGACCTGGGCGCTTTGTATGATCTACTACAAAAAAGCGGCCAAGTTCGATGAAATCTCCGATCAAATTATAGCTGAGAAGGAGAGGTAGACGATGAATACAGCTGCATTTATTATGTTTCTTGCTATCGTTGCCCTAACCCTCGTTATTACATATTGGGCTTCGAAAAAAAATAATTCACCCAGCGAATTTTATACGGCTGGCGGCGGATTGACCGGCTGGCAGAACGGAATGGCGATTGCCGGAGACTATATGTCAGCGGCTTCGTTCTTAGGGATTGCGGGCTCGATTGCGTTAGCTGGATTTGATGGATTCTTCTACAGTATCGGATTCCTCGTCGCTTACTTAGTCGTTCTATTCTTGGTTGCGGAGCCTTTAAGAAATTTAGGGAAATATACTTTCGCGGATATGATCGCCGTTCGCTTTAAAACGGCAAAAATCCGCGGTTTTGCTGCATTTAATACGATGGTCATATCTATCTTCTACATGATTGCCCAGCTTGTAGGTGCAGGAGCATTGATCAAGCTGCTTCTCGGCATTGACTTTGCAACCTCTGTGATCATTGTAGGGATTCTCATGACCATCTATGTCACCTTTGGCGGGATGCACGCGACGAGCTGGGTACAGATTACTAAGGCGGTTCTACTGATGGCCGGAACGCTTCTCATCTCAATTTTGGTGCTGCATAAATTTAACTGGAGCATTACAGGCATGTTCGATCAAGTCAAAGAAGCAACGCCGCTCAAGGAGAAATTTCTTAATCCTGGCGTGAAGTATAAAGATGGGCTGGATACCTTGTCCTTGACGATGGGATTAGTCCTTGGAACCGCAGGCCTGCCCCATATTCTTGTCCGCTTCTTTACGGTTAAGAATGCAAAAATTGCCCGCAGCTCCGTGGTATACGCAACTTGGATTATCGGACTTTTCTATGTGATGACGATTTTCTTGGGTTTTGGTGCGGCTGCCTTCGTTGGAAATGGAGATATTACCGCTGCGGATAAAGCGGGGAACATGGCTGCTCCGCTGCTCGCACAAGCGCTGGGCGGCAATATGCTGTTTGCCTTTGTCTCGGCCGTAGCCTTCGCGACCATTCTCGCCGTTGTAGCAGGACTTGTGCTTACCGCTGCGGCAGCCTTCTCCCATGACTTCTACAATCAAATTTTGAGAAAAGGGAAAGCGACCGAGAAGCAGCAGGTTAATATGGCACGGTACGCTTCCATCGGGATTTCTGTCATTTCCATTATTCTGGCCTTATTTGCCCAAAATCTTAACGTTGCTTTCCTGGTATCGCTGGCGTTTGCCGTTGCTGCCAGTGCGAATCTGCCTGTTATTCTATATACGATTTTCTGGAGGCGGTTCAATACAAGCGGGGCGATTTGGGCTATGGTGGTGGGTCTGATCGCTTCCGTGGGACTCGTTATCGTCAGTCCAAACGTATTTCATCCAGAAGCGGGAAAGGCGATGTTCGTTGGGAACCCATGGTTTCCGCTTACGACTCCGGGTATTGTCTCTATTCCGCTTGGCTTCATCGCTGGCTTTGTTGGCACCATGCTGTCGCGTAAGACAGGCAAAGCAGACAACCAAGTCGAATACGATGAGATTCTCGTCCGTTCCAATACGGGAATGGGTAACACGGTGATGTAAGCTGGCAGTCTATCCTATCTCAAGGAATCCATTAAAAAAGCCACTAAACCTACGGTTTGGTGGTTTTTCTTCGGGCAGAGATCTGGCCGCAGCCCTACTTATGTTTATAAATATTTTATGGTAGGAAGATTTACCTATATATAGTAAAATAGTTTGAAAAACATACGGTGGGTGGATTCATGCATACAAGAGTCGTCATTGCTATATTAGTGTTTACTTTAACCATTTTAACTGGATGTACAACGGATAGGGATAACTCGTTGTCTTCTGGCAAACAAAGGGAAGATAAGTTCATCGTGCATGGGATCATGCTTGGTGATAGTACGGATAAGCTGATTGAAAAGTTGGGTTATCCCTTGACCAAGGGACAAGTTGTCGAAACTCAGTCCAATGAAATGGCGACTTCATATAAGTATGGGGAGCTCTCTTTTGGAATTCTTGATGATAAAGTAGTCTCCATTGAGACTACAGATAAAGAGTATAAAACTTCGGATGGAGTTAATGTGGGTACCTCATATGTCCAATTAATAAGAGCATATAGTGAACTGAATCCAAGGGAAGATGAGGAGAAAGAAGCAGTATATGTTGACGAGAATGACAAACTTATTTTCTTTTTCCTAGACAGATCTTTTAGAGTTGAACAAATTACATATACATATAAATCGGTATTCGAGAAAATGAGTAATATCACATTTGATGAAATCATCGAAAAGACACATGCCTCCGATACAACACCTTCAGCGCTACTTACTGTAGCTGTATTGAGTGATAGTGTCGATGATGTGAGAAGTTTATTAGATCTAGGCGCAGATCCCAATACAACGAAAGAAGGAGTATCTGTATTATTGCTGGCAGATTATAAAAACGGTACTGGGGCAGCTAAGGAAATTGTGGAAATATTAAGGCAAGCAGGAGCTAAGGTGTACAATGAATCGCTGCACTCAGAATTGAGTGAGGCTGTGGTAAATAATAATTCGTATGAAACTAGGGAGTTACTGCGGGCAGGGGCGAATCCTGATGCAATGGTCTCGACGAATGATGGAGAAATTGAACCGTCGGATGGCATTTCCGTGCTATGGTACGCTGTATATAAAGGCTACTCTGAAATCGCCAATCTGCTTCTCGAGAGTGGGGCATCGCCCGTAGACGATAAACAGATTGAAATGCAAGCGTCAGCAGATAATGCAATGCAAAACATGGACATCGATCAAATGGAGAGGCTTTTAAATGGGGGCCTAGATGCAAATGGCAGTACTGGTTTTGGACAATGGTCGGAGAGCTTTGTATATTTCAGTGCAGCCCGTAATAATCATGAAATGCTGCAGTTATTGTTAGAGCATGGAGCGAATCCCGTAGGAGTTATACAAGCCATTGCAGGACGAAGCGATTTAGCGGATACAAAAATATATACGATGCTGATCGATGCAGGAGATGATGTAAATATGACGGATTCTCAAGGCTTAACAGCATTAATGCATGCGGCTATGTATGGTAATAATGAGCTTGTGACGGTTTTACTTGAAGCGGGAGCCGACGTGAATATGAAAGACACTAATGGGTTGACAGCATTAGATTATGCCAATCAATATAATAACTACGAGACCATAAGTCTTCTCCAATGATTTTCGGTGAAACGGCTATTGGAGTTGAATGATACCGAACCGGAGGGCCTGGCGATTAACGGTGCTTAAGCAATGACCGTGTCAGCCAGGCCTTCGGGGTTAGTCGGCGGTAAAGCTGACTATTTTTTTCGCCTTTTCACTCACTGACTCGTAACGACAAGCGCCTCTTTTTCCTCATCCACATATACCGTGGTATTGCTTACCATTTCAAAGTCGGTTTGGGAGAGCCCTCCGCATTCATGAGCATGATATTGCAACAGGTTCTTTTTTTCCCCGTTCTTCTTGAGGGTCCAGCCCCCATATTTATTGACGAGGTAAGTATCTGAGCCTAATTTCCACTTGTAATTACCGTGGTCCAGTTTAGACACCGTGATTCCGAGTAGAGCCAGTAGGTCCTCAAAATCATCAATATGATATTGTTTGGTTGTCGTACAATATTTGACCTGGTTTGCGAAAACGTAGATATTTTCCTCTTCGTAATTTTTTCTAACCTTATATTCCTTGCCGTTGACGATCACGCTTCCGAGTTCTTTCAAGTGGCCGTCTATGTATCTTAGCGACTCGTGGTATTCCTCGATGGTGATCCAGGTGAACGAGTCCTTTTCCTTATCATAAGTCCCGTAATATCCATGCCCATAATCCTCTACTTCAACTTCGACAGGAAGCAGATCGTAGTTGTCTACATATTCTGCATAATCTCTCAACGTTTGCTCGATTTTAGCTAGTAACTCCTTTATTTGCTCCTCATCGTTGATTAAAGTGAAGAATTTAAACTTATAGGAAGTTCCCCAGTCATTAACGAGCTGTTTCGGGTGAATGGATTTCAACCGGAGTCCTTTTTTGGGATCAACAAAGCTGGCATAATAGTCATTACCCATGGACGGGTATTCGCTGAACACGGCTACCGAGGTTTGGGTTGCATTCGTTTCGTATTCGTGCAATCCAATTTCCTCCGGTTTAAAATATTTGGACAGCACATCTGCGTTAATTTGTTCTTCGCCTAGTCCCAGGGCATAATCCATGACCGCGTAGCCAAAGTTCGGCTTATCCCCTCCTTGGGTGTATCCATAATTGCGAAATTCAAATTCCCTTTGGATTCCGCGATCATCGGAAAATGCGACAACCCACCGGTAACTCGATCCTTTCACGGGCAAGGGATTCGCTCGCCAATGGATTTGTTCCTCCTCCAGCACTTCATAGGGGCCTAAAGAATAGTTGAGATAGGCACGAAATTTCTTGATGTAATTCGTTTTATAATGCTTCGTACATCCTGAGAGCAATAGGAAAAGCATAAGGCATCCCAACAGCAAAGTTACGAATCGTCTACCCATGACAATGACAACACCTCTCCCAATCATGAAATACAATTTCTTCTTTGATATCTTTTCCACAAAATATTTCGCCAAATAGTTGTACCAGAATAGACTATTTCTATATTGTAGTGTAAGTAGCATGAGAAAAAAAGGAAATTATAGCATCCAGTGTCGAAGCAGGCCGGATTATACGTTCGGCTGTAGAAGCGAGTCGTTTCTGTATGTATGCATGAATTTCATATTGTGATAAAATAACGAAAACAAAATGAGGCTGGTTAATTTTACAATCCCTATAAGGGTTTACCAACCTCTCCGTATGTAACAATATAGAGGTGTCAAAAATCCTCCACAAAGGGGCTGTTGAATCATGTCAATCCGGTTAACAGATCAAAGGATCGTTCCGCATTTATGGTACGACAAGGAGGCAAAAGAAGCAGCAGAGTTTTACGTCTCCTTATTCCCGGACTCAAAAATGACGAGTGTCACCACATTACATAACACACCGTCTGGTGATAGCGATCTAGTCTCTTTTGAAATTTGGGGTCAGAAGTTTATGGCGATCAGCGCAGGACCCCATTTTAAAATCAATCCGTCAGTGTCTATCATGGTTAATTTTGACCCATCTCGAGACAAAGATGCGGAAGAGAAATTGAATGCGGTTTGGAGCAAATTATCGGATGGCGGCACAGCATTAATGCCGCTTGATAAGTATCCGTTCAGCGAGAGATATGGATGGATTCAGGATAAGTACGGTATGACGTGGCAATTAATTCTTACCAACCCGGAAGGCGAAGAGCGCCCTGCGATCCTGCCGTCGATGTTGTTTGTCGGTGAGGTATGCGGGAAAACGGAAGAGGCGATTCATTTTTACCTGTCCGTATTTAAGAATTCAAAGCAGGGACTTACTGCCCGCTACCCCAAAGGCATGGAGCCGGACAAAGAAGGGACGATCATGTTTGCTGAATTCATGCTGGAAAATCAGTGGTTTACCGCCATGGACAGCGCGCATGAGCATAAGTTCAGTTTCAATGAGGCAGTTTCATTTGTCGTGTATTGCGACACACAAGATGAAATTGACTACTACTGGGACAAGCTCTCTGCAGTTCCTGAAGCCGAGCAATGCGGCTGGCTGAAAGATAAGTATGGCCTGTCCTGGCAGATCGTGCCGAGAGAGATGGACGAGATGATGAGCAAGGGTACGCCGGAACAGATGGCTGCCGTCACAGAAGCATTTCTTAAAATGAAGAAATTTGATCTTGCCGAATTACAGGAAGCGTACAACAGATCACGTGACTCTGTACAATAATTTAGCGGCGGCGAATTGTGTCTACACATACGACGGTTAGCCTCATATGGAGACCCGCTCACTGAGCGGGTCTTTCCTATTTGGCAGCGAATAATCTAGGGACGGCAACGGAATATTAAATCCGAGAGGCTTAATTAGTAAAAAATTCAGGGGGTAAAGAGATGAGCCTAAAAGATTTTGCAGGCCGTGTCGTATTAATTACTGGAGCTGCAACCGGGATTGGCCGTGCCACAGCGATTGCTTTTGCACGTCGTGGTGCGAAGGTAGCCATTGGCGACGTGAATGAGCAAGCCAATGAAACAGTTGAAATGATTCAAAAAGAAGGCGGAGAAGCCGCATTCTTTAAAACAGATGTAACAAACTCGAAAGACGTAAAATCGCTTGTTGAACAAACAGTAAAGCATTTTGGCGGATTGCATCACGCCTTCAATAATGCAGGAATTTTAAATAAACCCGCAAAATTCGCAGAAATTGAAGAGGATGTATTTGATAAAGTCATGGCCGTTGACGTCAAAGGCGTATTTCTTGCGGTAAAATATGAACTTGAATATATGGTTGCTAACGGTGGTGGCACCATTGTAAACACGGCTTCGGTAGCGGGTTTAATCGCCGATCCTAATATGGCACCCTACGTTGCTGCAAAACATGCAGTTACCGGTTTAACCAAAGCAGCTGCATTTGACTACGCCCAAGATGGCATTCGTGTAAACAGTGTTGCACCAGGTTTAACTGAAACACCTATGACTCAAATGTGGAAGGACGACGAAGAAAAATGGGCTGAAGTTACTTCGAACGTTCCCATGCGCCGTGCCGCTAAACCGGAAGAAATCGCTGAAATGGTCATATTCCTATCTTCCGATGCGGCAAGCTTCTGTAACGGATATGTTTATGCCGTCGATGGCGGACAAGTTGCTCACTAATCTGTAGGAATTGTTCTAAATAGAATGTTCATACTTCTAAAGAAGCCACTCAAATTAGAGTGGCTTTTGTTATATATACAGTACTGCTGCAGCATTCTCATAAATCTGCCTAAGGAGCGTAGATTCTTAATCTCAGCAAGGTTTTCCTAACTTTTGAGGCTCGGATCGTCTTTTCAATAACAAAAAGGGCTTCATGCTTGGTTTAAAGTTCGCCTCAATAATCCAGACCTGAGCATCTCTATCTAATCCTATATCCAAGCCGATCATGTTCTGAGAAGGATAAAACGAACAAAGATACCTTGCAGCTACCAGACATACCAGCTCGATCTTCCGTATCAATTTTTGAATGGAATCAGGCTTCAGATTTGAAGATTCTATCGCCTGCTTAACCGGAATAACCTGACTGGCGACGTTTGTAATGACATAACCTTCTTCCGCTACTTTAGCAAACATCCCTTTTATTTTCCGTGCGGTATCTTTATTTGCTCTACTTACTACGACTCTTATATCAAAGGGTCTTTTTTCGATCTGGGCTAGCGGGATCCGTTGCTGCACCAAGTAACTTTGGTCAAGAATCATTTTGTCAATTTGTTCATATACAGCTTGCTTGCCATCCAATATTATTTTTCTGTCTTCTTTTTGTAGGGCATACCGGTATTTCTCCAAGCGGGAGACTTGGATGATCCCGTAACCGGAATGCCCGAGAGTCGGTTTGAGCATGACGGTTCCGTATTTCGCAATAAATTGCCATAAATTCCGCCTCGTAAATCTTTGCGTTGCTGGTAAATACGGAGCAAGATCTGGGAGGCTCTTTAAAATTTGATATTTTGCCCATTTGCTCTCAGAGCGAGTGCGCTGTTTATTGTCGACTTTGTTCATTACGAATAAAACGAACCGCATTCAATCCGATCATCTGAACAGGGACTGAAGGGTTGCCATCCGGTAGAACAGGCGCGACGGAAAGATCGGCGATTTTTAATTTTTTTGTGCCAAAAACATTCAGGAATCCATCGACAACCCCTTCCTCAATCGTCCGCCCCATTTTACATTGTCCTCCAAAATGGTCGAAATTCGTATAAGAAGCTGTGGCATAAGCTGCGAGAAGGGTTCGTTTTTCTTTTTCATCCGGTATATGGAATATATCTTCGGGAGGGTACACGACGTTGTAAATGCCGCCCGGATCCATTTTGCGGGCTTTCTTCACAATGTTGAACGTCTCAATATACTGATCGACCATATAATTTAAATCATCAGGATCTTCTAATGGATTTAAGTTAATCGAGGGATAAGCTTCGGGATCGCTATGAGTAATACGAATTGTCCCTCTGCTAGCAGGGTTAAGGTCGGAAATCGCAAAGCTCATTATATTTGTCGCTTTTTCCGGATCAAATTGCCATCCATTAATGATCACATCTTGAATCGGAATTGCAAATGGCACTGGAAGCCCCACTAATTGAAGGCGCCGGCCCGGGCCTCTTTCTTTTTTAAAGGCACCGGATGTATATGGCTGGTCGGGGTCCGCAGCAAGCACCTGCAGCAGTCGGCTTGTTTCCACTTCAACTCCCATGGCCGAAAAATATTGAGTTTGAAAATGCTGCCCCACATTAGGACTGTCGATTAGGGTTTCGATCCCGGCTTCAGCCAAATCCTCCGATCTGCCGATCCCTGAACGCTGTAAAATAGCGGATGAGAAAATTCCCGCAGAAAGAATGATTCCTTTTCGGGCAAATGCTGTTTGGGATACTCCGTTTCGGACATAATCGACACCGACGGCCACGTAGGTCCCTTCTTTGCGTCTGAACCGTATTTTATTCACGGTTGTTTTTGCAAGAATCTCTAACTTCCTGCGCCCGATGCCTATTTCATCCGGTTCGAACTGATCTCCTTGCGTGACGATATTTCGATTCAGATAACCCGTTGCCGTAGAGGAGCGCGTAAACATGCCGTCCACTTCTTGTTGAGTAGCTTGAACTTTGAAAGACGCACAATCCCTAATACCGGTATTATAATCCTCCACAATTGGAACACCCAATACCTCTGAGATTGCTTTGCCTATAACGCTGATCAGTCCACCTTCCGGAATGAGCTGTTGCCTGATAAAAATGGGACCTCTTGTTCCCCGTTCATTAGGGCTTTGGGTGCTTCCCGTATAGGATTCATTCTCTTTGAATAAGGAACGAATCGCTTCATAACTCCATTGAGGACCGACGAGGTCGGACCATTCATCGTACAGATTTCTGCTTCCGCGCACGGCAGCCATGAAATTATGCTGCGAGCTTCCCCCGATGGCTCTCCCGCCTCTTAGTCTAAGCTGATGCCCGATCTTTTGCTCCGTGCTTGAAAGAATGTTGAATGAGAGCTTATTATTATTTGCTTCAAGCTCTGCTGTCTCCAGGGAAGCACTGCTGTTCTGAATATTGGTTCCTGCTTCGAGGACGAGTACTGAAGTTTTTTTATCGTCCGTCAGCTTTTTGGCAATAACGCCTCCCGCGGTTCCGGCACCGATCACGATATAATCAAACCTTCTCGAATCGGCAGGTTTCCGAATTCCCAATAGGCCCACATCCCTTTAATTAGTTAAAGTGTATGGTTCATTGTATTCCCGCTGGGCAAGTGTGTTATAGGCGTATGTGGACTTTTTGACGTGGTCAGGTGTCATTCATATGTCAGGCTACTTCAGATCAAAGCCTTTGCTCCTCACATATTCCGTATATCCGCCCAATGGCAAATCCTTATCCAGCATAGCGATAAATTTCCCGGACCAGCTGGCCTTCTGCTTGTTGTTCGTTCGCGCGCCGTAATATTCCTCAATTTCCCGGTCATACCGCTGGACTTGTGCTTTAAGATCGTGATTGTACTGGTTTTCAAAAAACACGGCGGATCTGGGCAAGCGCGGCTTTTGCTCAGGGAATTCATCGGGGACGCCTACCGCAAGACCCACCAAAGGAATGACGAAGTCCGGCAGTTCCAGCCATTGGTCCAGTTCCGGCAGAGCCCCGGTAATCCCGCCGATGATCACGGCGCCTAGCCCCATCGATTCGGCCGCCAAATTGGCGTTTTGCAGGGCAAGCGCGGAGCTTAGCACAGCAGTCTGGTAAAAATACGAGAAGTTCAGGTTGGCGCCCATTTTTTCCTGTTGGTCGGGGGCGGCGGCCAGCATCATGCGATGAAGATCCGCGCAAAAGATAAAAAAGTAGCCGCATTTCTCAATCCATGGATTTTCCGAACGGGCTGCGATCTTCTTTAGCAGCTCCTGATCCGTGACGCCAATGATCGAGAACGGCTGCATATGCGCCGAGGTTGGCGCCATTTGTGCTGCGTCGATGATGGCTTCGATTTGCTCGCCGGTCAACGGAATATTTTTAAACTTGCGGATGGAGCGATGCTGGCGGATGACTTGGATAACCTCATTCATAAAATTTCCCTCCAAATATGGTTTCTGTAGAAGCTGCATGAAGACCGCATTTCGCAATATGGTTTCCATGGAAACAATATTAACAAGGATGTAACGAGCTGTCAAATGGTTTCCGCGGAAACCATGGTATAATGGAGAGAAAAAAAGGTAGGCTTGCCTTATGCCAGATATAAATGATGATTTGCTTCAGCTCAAAAACCGCATTGAAAAATCAATATACCGGATCCTCATCAGCGAAAGCGACGAGGATCAAGACCGGCTTTGGCTAACGGAGCGCGTTGCTGACCATCGGCTGAAAAAGCTGGTGCCCCGCCTATCCATCTCCAGCCTGCATGTTCTGGACGTCATCTATATGCATGACGGCATTATAGGAATCGATATCGCCCGCGAAATGGGCTTAACGAAAGGCGCCGTCTCCAAAATTACCCGTAAATTGCTGGAGCAGGGTTTGATTCGGAAAACCCAGCTGCCAGACAACCTGAAGGAAATTTATTTCTCCGTGACTCCGCTTGGCGCCGAATTGGCCGAACTGCATCGGCTGTTTCACCAGGAGAAGGATCAGAAGGCAATGGAACTGTTGGCGAGCTTCGACGGGCCATCTTTGGAAATTGTGGCAGACTTTCTGGAGAAGCTGTCCAATCTGAAGTAGCTTGCGGGATTCCAAGCTGGCACAGGCTGGAAGGACCCCCTACGAATTTGATGGTTTCAGCAGTTCTTTTATTTCATGCAGCTGTTCTTTAGTCATTTGTTGAGTTTGATGCATTGTATTTAGCTTTTCCTCTACTTTTTCTAACCGAAGCTGGGTTTCTTTTTGGATTTTCTCGGTGTTCTTTTGCGTTTTGGAGTTATCCATGATGACTAGGATGGTGAGGCCTGCACCAAAGATGGTTAGTCCTCTAGCGATTTGATTTAAATCCAGTTGATTCAGGGCGATGAGGGAATCGGCAAGTCCTGCCCCGATTAATATGCCGCCGATCGTTACAATCCCATTTCGTTTCCACTTATCCAGGATAATACTTAATGGTTGGTTCATTATGAGATCTCCTTCAGCCAGATAACAAGGTTTATATTCATACTAGTATTCTACTATATAAACGATCTCTACATAGAGATGCAACATCAAGGCCGAACGAGAAAAGAACCCTATGATATAATTTAGTTATATTTACTTATTCGCGGGAGGATAGAACTTGGAATGGCTATATTGAAGAACGACTGGGCGTCAGAATTAGAGCAGGAGTTTTCGAAGCCATACTACTTAAAGCTGCGGCAATTTCTCATTGATGAATATCGAACGAAGACCATTTTTCCGGATAAATATGACATTTTTAACGCTCTGCACTATACATCGCTGGCTGAGACGAGGGTGGTCATTTTGGGTCAGGATCCTTATCATGGACCGGGACAGGCTCACGGCTTAAGCTTCTCTGTTCAAGAGGGCATAAGCACACCTCCATCCTTGCAGAATATGTTTAAAGAGCTGCAGGATGATTTGGGCTGCTTCATTCCGAATAATGGTCATCTGCTTACATGGACGCAGCAAGGGGTATTGCTTCTAAATACTGTGCTCACGGTCAGAGCTCATGAAGCGAATTCTCATAGAAACAGGGGATGGGAGAGTTTCACGGATAAAGTCATTGAGACGGTGAACCGGAAAAGTGAGCCTGTCGTATTCCTGTTATGGGGAAGCCACGCCCAGAAGAAGGCAGAGCTTATTACGAACCCGCGGCATATGATCATTCGATCGCCGCATCCGAGTCCGTTGTCTGCGCATAGAGGTTTTTTTGGCAGCAGGCCGTTTTCTCGTACTAACGCATTTCTGCGAAAGATGGGGCTTCAAGAAATAGATTGGCAAATCCCAAACCTGTAAGAAGGTTGATCCGCTCTTTTTCTCTTCGTACATCCACGCCGGTATAAACACTACAGAAAACCCGCTCAATTGAGCGGGTTTTGCTGTTGAGGTTTACCCCAACTACGATACAACCTGATTTTATTTGTAATTGCAGGTAACACTATGAAATCCCCCTAAAAAGGTGACGAATACAGGGATAAAGCATTCAATTCCCTGGCTATATCAATTAAGTCTTCGTCTTGCTCTAGAAACCTATTAGCTAGTTGTGAACAGGCACTTTTTTGCTCTAAGGTTAATTCTCCTGCGAAGTACAATGCCTCTATGTAGCTGCTAATCAAATCAAATTGCTCTCGGTCCAGCTGCTCTATCGTAGTAGTATAGTTATGTAGTCGCTTTAAGCACTCTTCCGCTAGAGAATTCCCTAAATGCCCGAGCTGTTCAAATATATCATAGCCGCACCGATTTACGGAGAAAGGAAAGCTCGAGTTATAATTATCAAGGAATATATCTTGCAAGTGATCCAAGACATCGCCCGCCGATAATCGACGATTTTGACTGACCCATGCTTCAAATCGTGCATCCATATCTCTTAAATCGGGGAACACGGTATAAAATACGTCCGGTTCAATCGTTTTACGCATCATAATGCTGTAATTTAGATAGTCATTGTCTGTTGAGGCGAATGCTATAAAGTTTGGCGTCGTATTTAAGGAGTCAAAAGCATTCTCAGCTTTCAACCTTACCACGGCTTCTAAGATAAGCGCGTAATATCCAGAGTCTATAATTCCCGCTTCAAGTGCGATAACGGGTTGATCTCCTGGTTGGAGCGGTTCTTCGTCTCTCTCATAGGATGGGGAGTCTTCAAATTTCTCGAAATCATCGAGGAGTTGACCGAATTCGCTCATATGTTTGCTCCAAAATTGAAAGCTAAAGTCCCCTAAGTTATATTTCAATGAGTTTATATAGCTAGGATCCTCATAATGAGAATACTGATCATGCAGCTTTTTTTGAAATTCTAGAATGTTGTTTATGTATATATAAATCGACTTATATTCATTGACATACAGGCTGAACGCATAAACCTCTTGGTTATCCTGGCTTTTGGAAAAGGATTGTATGACCTCCTTGCATCCATTTACTATGGTTTGTACAAACTGCTCCGTATCAATAACCTTTACATTTAGCGGCCCCTCCAGATTGTACCTTACATGGCGGTCTTCACAAAGTATGTAGTAGCCTTCTTTATGAATCGGAGTCTTCCCATGCAGCAGTCTGCCGAGCATGGAGTAATAAGTGTTCATCAACTTCTCCCCTTATTATAATTTTATATGGAAAATATTAGCCTCAAGAGGGTTCATTCTCTTTTTAAAGGTCATTCTCCTCTTTATTGGTCGGATGGAGCATTTGTAGAGACCAAACTTCCAAGGAATACTCAAAGATCGTAAAGCCGGGTAATCGAAGAGTACAGCCAAGGGTATTATAAACGAGAAGGGATCCTACCATAAAAGGGAGGAATGAACCAAATGGAGCAACAGAACGGCGAGCTATCTGGAAAGACAGTTTTGGTAACGGGGGGAGGATCAGGCATTGGCCGGGCCGCGGCAGAGCTTCTGGCGGAGTATGGTGCGCAGGTATGCGTAGCCGATATTCATCTCGATGGAGCCGCAGAAACAGCTGATCGCATTGTGGCTGCGGGCGGTGAGGCCTTGGCGGTTCCTTGCGATTTGACGAAATCTGGCGATGTCGAAGAGGCGGTACAGTCGGTCGTCAAGAAGTGGGGGAAGCTCGATGGCGTCTTTGCAAACGGCGGCATCGTAGGCGACCTAACGTCCATAGAGGAGATGGAGCCCGCTAATTGGGATCAGGTCATGGACACGAACCTAAAAGGCGTCTTTCTGACGGTCAAATATTCTATACCGCATCTGAAGCGGCAGGGAGGAAGCGTGGTCGTTACAAGCTCGGTGAGCGGCAACCGGGTAATCTCCCAGGTCGGGATGTCGGCGTACAGCACATCAAAGGGAGCGCTGAGCATTTTTGCCAAAATGGCTGCGCTCGAGCTGGCGGGATACGGCATTCGCGTGAATACCATCTGTCCCGGCGGGGTGAAAACGAATATTCAGGCGAGCATAGATGAGAAACCTGAGCTCGAAGCCGTGGAGCTGCCGGTTCAATTACCGCATGGCGGCATGCCGCTTGAGCACCGGCCGGCCAGTCCACAGCAGGTAGCAGAGCTGGTGTCGTTCCTCCTCGGGAATCGTTCGTCTCACATTACGGGTACAGACGTCTATATCGATGGCGGGGAATCTCTGCTGCGGGGTTAGTACGCTAAGGCAGACCCGAGCTGGCGAATGAAGCGCCTAGGTCCAGCGGGCCGCCCACAGCTTCATCTCGTGGCATATGACGTGTAAATCCTGCCCCTTCGGAGTCAGCGAATATTCGACCGTCACGGGCACCGTCGGGAATACATTCCGCTCTAGAACCCCTTTCTCTTCCAGATGACGGAGCGTACTGGTCAAGGCACGAGGACTTACGCTGGGGATTTTTCGCTGCAGCTCCCCGAACCGGAGCGTGCCGTTGAACAGCTCCCGAATGACAAGAAATGCCCATTTACCGCCTAGAACATCCAAGGTTTTTTCGATGTTGCATTCGATATGTTCAGGCGTTTTTGGAATGTAGCTGCTGGCTTTTTTGGCCGTTGTCATAAGAGCATCCCTCCAGTATTCATACTATATTATGTATAGTACCTATACCTCATATAATTAAGTGAACAACATTTCACTTCTTCAAATTGTATATGAAATTATATAGAATGGAAAGGGAGATTGAAAAGGGTTACAACATTTAATTAAGGAGGCCTGCACCATGAAATATAGAAGATTAGGCGGAAGCGGACTTAAAGTCAGCGAAATCAGCTTGGGCAGCTGGCTTACATATGGCGGTTACGTGGAACGCGAGAACGCGGTAAATTCCATTAAAACTGCCTACGATCTGGGGATCAACTTTTTCGATACAGCCAATGTTTATGAGAAGGGAGCCGCGGAGGAGCTGGTTGGGAAAGCTCTGAAGGCTTATCCGCGCGAATCCTACGTGCTGGCAACGAAAGCATTTTGGCCAATGGGCGAAGGACCGAACGACCGCGGACTGTCGCGCAAGCATATCGTAGAACAGGCCAACGCCAGCCTTAAGCGCCTTGGCCACGATTATGTGGATATTTTCTACTGCCATCGCCATGATCCGGAAACGCCGCTGCATGAAACATTGCGCGCTATCGATGATCTGATTCGCCAAGGCAAAGTGTTATATGCTGGCGTCAGCGAGTGGCAAGCTTCCCAGATCGCGGAAGCGCTTGGCGTGGCCGACCGTTATCTGCTGGATCGTATCGTCGTCAACCAGCCTGTGTACAATATGTTCGACCGTTATATCGAAAAGGAAGTCATTCCGCTCTGTGAACGTTCCGGCATCGGGCAAGTCGTCTTCTCTCCGCTTGCACAAGGCTTGCTGACCGGCAAATACACGTCCGCTACTGACATCCCGCAGGACAGCCGCGCGGCGAAGCTCGAGTGGGTGCGCAAAGGCATCACGGAGGAGAAGATTGCCAAGGTTCGGCAGCTTGAGGCGATTGCCGCAGAGCTGGGAATTACCGTGGGCAACCTTGCGCTGGCTTGGATTCTGAGCCATGAGAACGTAGCGAGCGCGCTCGTGGGCGCCAGCCGTCCAGAGCAGGTCACGGAGAACGCCAAAGCGTCGGGCATCGAGCTCAGCGAAGACGTTCTGAGCCGGATTGAAGAAATTTTGAAATAGGAAGCCCCCCGCTTCATACAGGATAAAGGCCGTACTCAAAAGCGATCCGCTTTGGGACGGCCTTTTTTGTCGAGGCAGGGATATATTTCCGTATGTCGAATAAATACATAACATTTTAGATTTGGATAAAGGAGCGGGGGATATGGCAAAGAAACAGATTCGGGTCCAAATTTTTCCCGATGGACAAATTAAAGCAGAGGTTATCGGAATCAAGGGGAAATCCTGCACGGATTATATAGAAATTCTCGAACAACTGCTCGACGCGGAAACGATAGATTCTGAATATACGGATGAATATTATGAAACGGAGCAAGTAGGAGTTCAGCAGCAGGATGTAAATCAGATCAAGACCAGAGAAGGAGGAGTATAAATGTCGGTTTCTATCGCATTGGTTCCTATCGCGCTTACGCTGCGCCTGGTGATGGGTAAGGACAAATTTGACAGATGGGCAGAATCGATGCAAGTGAAGGAGCCCTCCACCTTTGAAAATGAGCATGAACTCGTGCGCACGGTGCGCAAGGCCGGGTACGATGCGGAAAAATGGGGAGGAAGCTATAAAACCCATATCGACGGGGAAGATCTGTATTTCTTCTGGGAGCTCGATGACGGCAAATGGACAGCTGTCTTTGGAAGATCCGATTCTAGGCAGAAAATCAGGGAATTCATGGCAGAGATCAATCAGGCGGCCGGGCGGCAGATTTTCGAGCAGCTTCAGGTACAGGGCGACACGATGACCATGACTTCAGCCACAGAGACTGCCGAGTCCGTAGCGACCTTTCCTACCAATTTTCGGGACGGGGAGCTTTTGTTCAGAACACTGAAGGAATTCGGCGTTAACCCGGTCCGTGAGGGCTCCGGCATGAAATGCAGAGTAGAGGATGCCCTGCTGATATTCAGGCAGTCCCCATCCCATGACAGCCCATTTTACGTCGAGGTTCACAATGCGCCGGATTTGCGCAAAGTATATCAATACCTATCCGATGTAGATGAGGATTATAAACGCTGCCTGCAGTCCATGGTCTATGAGAAGCTAAAGGAACGTGTGGAAGCAAAGAACATGACTGTCGAAAGTGAAGAAGTGCTGGAGGATAACTCCATAGTACTTACGATCAACATCAGGGGTTGAACAGGATGAGAACCATAGATTTTAATAAAATTGAGCGCATTTGCGCGGGTTACTGGGGGTCTGGCTATTTCGTCGCAGAGGCGATTCCGATCAACAAATTGTCTAAGTTTTGCAGTGCGATATCGGTCCAGGTTCAGGGGCATGCCATTGCTTTTATCGACGCTACCGTATTTGGCAGCGGTAAAAATGGGCTGCTGATTACCGAGGCCGGAGTATATTGGCGCAATGACTGGGCGACGGATACCAGGAAGAATTATCTGAGCTGGGAGGAGCTCATACAGGTCTCGGTCATGCGGAGCGGAGATTATGACATAGAGCTTGGTCCAGGCAACTTTTTCAGTATGTCTGCCGGTCAATTTGATAAGGATGCCTTGGTTCAGCTGCTTCAGGATATTCAGAGCTATCTCATTACGGCATTGGGGGATCAAGCCGAATCTGAGGACAAATACAACACGCAGGAAAAGGTGAACGCCCCACCCATCGCCCCACCTATGCCTGCACCAACAGAGAAATGGATGGTAGCCATAGCCGGTCAATCCTATGGTCCATACGATATTGATCTGATTAAAAGTTTACTGGGCAGCGGACAAATTCGGCCGGAAGAGACCCATGTATGGAAGCCGGGCATGCCAGATTGGATCCCGTTCATGAGTCAGCCTGAGATGGCTGAACTGGTCTTCCCCGTTCCTTCGCCAGCTCCGCTGGAGCCGCGGTTTGCACCGACACCACAGTCTGTGAAGGATTCGATCGAATTCTCCTTAGAACCGAAGCAAGCTTCGTATGAAATGGGCCCTGTCGATGTAAATACTGCATCCATGGAGGAATTGATTGAAGTTCTGGGCGTCGGAATCGTCGGGGCCGAGCGAATTGTGCAGCAGCGTGAAGCGGTTGGCGGGTTCCGGTCTCTGGAAGAGGTAGGGGAGTTATTAGGGTTAAAGCCTCACCAAGTAGAGAGATTGCGTAAGCAGGTTATTTTTACACCAATAGATGCATCTGTATCCCCAACGCCAACACCGCTGAAGCCAAACGCACGGGTGGTGGATTACTGATGCTGCTGCGCGTACATCAATTTATACCTGTGACTAGAGTGGAAGGGCCCGGCATACGTGCCTGTATTCAGGTACAGGGGTGCCCCATTCATTGCCCTGGCTGTGCGGTTCCGTTTACTTGGGCGGCAGACGGGGGGATTGCAATGGAGGTAGAGCAACTGGCGGAGCAGATTCTTCAGGGGCCTGAAGTTGAAGGGGTGACCTTTCTGGGCGGGGAGCCCTTTGCCCAAGCCCGGGCGTTGGCTCAGTTAGGCGGCATCCTAAAGAATGAGGGGCTGTCAGTAATGACCTTCACGGGTTACCTGATTGAGAACTTGCGGAGCTCGGGAAACCAGGATTACCTCGACTTATTGGCGGTGACCGATTTGCTGATCGACGGGCCTTTTCAGAAAGACAGGCTGGATACAAGCCGGCCCTGGGTAGGTTCCTCCAATCAGCGCTACCATTTCCTGACGGATCGGTACTTTCATCTCCAGGATCAGCTGGCAGAGATTCCGAACAGGCTTGAGGTGCGTCTTGCGCCTGACGGCAGGGTGAAGGTTAACGGGCTAGCCGAAGTTAAGGATTTAGAGGATCTGTTTGGACGGCTGCTATAATAGTTTGTGTATTGAATAATGAGATAGGAAGATGCAATATGAGATGTGGCGAGAAATGTTTTCTGGTCACCTATGAAATCGGCGGTGAACAGCGAGTAGCTCCGGTCACGGCCAGAACACCGGTGGAAGCGAGAAAAAAGCTCCGCCGCACCATCGGAGCAGAACCGAGTATTATTGCGGTTAGGCGGGACTCAGCCCAATAGACTTGGCGGAAAGACACTGATCTATTAAGGTTAGTGTCTTATTTTTACTTTGGGCTCTTGGCATAACCAAGCAAAGCATTGCAGTCCGTCTGCTGCTGTGCTATATTTGATTTAAATTGGTCAACCAACCAAATTTAGAAATGCGGTGATTGCATGGTACAACAGAAGCGGGATAAAGTCGTTGATGCGGCATATAAAGTGATGTCAGAAAAGGGATATGAGAAGGCATCCATTAAAGATATAGCCAGCGAGGCGGGGATTACGCCCGGATTGATTCATTATTATTTCCGCAATAAAGAAGAAATTCTGACCGATCTGCTAATTGCTTCCTCCAGGCAGTACACGCAGGATATGCAGAGGCTTCAATCGAGCGTACCTGCGGAGCATCTCGCGAAGGCGGCTCTTAACGAACCTAAGGATCGTGTCGAAAGGCAGCCCGATTGGTATAAACTCCGATACGAATTATTTGCCCTGGGGCTTCGCAATCCGCAAATTTCGGATAGTGTAAATGCCTTGCTGGGAAATGCACGAACCGGGATTGAGGCAATTCTGCACAAGATTGTTGGCGATGCCGGAGAAGAAGCAGCTTCGGTGGCGGCCATTATGCTGGCCTGCTTTGACGGGTTGGCTTTGCAGAAGCTGTTGAATCCGGAGTTTGATATAGACGGCGCCTACTTAGAGTTAGAGAAAATGCTGAGAGCTAGATATAACATTACGGATTAAGAAGCCGCTTTTCTTTTTTTAAATAAATTTGGTTGGTCGACCAACTTAGGACTATAGCTAAAAGGGAGATGTTTACGATGTTCATGTTCATCTTGCAAGCCATTGAAAATTTTGCACTGGCCATCATCGTTGGCGGGGGGATCGTCATGGCCGCAGCGGTTCGTCCGCTGTTATCCGCCAAGCTGGCCATAAGTACGGGTTCGGATGTGGCTCCGATGTTTGAGGAGATATCCATTAACGCCTGGAACAGGTATAACCGGTTGGCGCTGCTCTCGGCCGCGGCATTACTGATCGTTGACGTGATCCAGGTTCTCACTCGGCTGTCATCGGCCTATTGGCACTTGGTCTTAGCCTTTCTGATGCTGGCAGCTCTGATTGGCAAGCTTGCCGTCGATAAACAGCTGAAGCAGCGTCTGAACACTTATGCCGCCGATGCAGTCGGCAGCAAGGAACAAAATGCGGGCCACCGTCTGGTTGAACGGCTAACGAAGCTGATTCTTGTAATTGCTCTTCTATTGGTTGTATTACCGGAATAGATACATTAAATTTGGTTGATTTTACATGGACGCTGCTGAGGCGTCCGTGTTATTATTTTTGTGCCAAAAGTCCCAATTGGCTTGATCCATGTTGAAAGGATGTGGTGTTCCGTACGAGGATGGGGAGCGAAACACAGCCATACAGTAATGACTTCAGACCCATAATAAAGGAGTAGGAGAACCATGAAATTTTTCAACAAAACACGAATTTTTATGATGATGCTTTGCGGTATACTTGCCATTTCTATCATTCCTATGGGCCATACATATGCGGCGAAACAGCGATTCACGGATGTGCCTTCCAATCACTGGGCAAGTCCAGCCATTGAGTATTTGGCTGATGCGAAATTGATGGACGGCTACAGCGATGGTACGTTCAAGCCAAATGCGTATGTCACGCAGGAGGAGTTTATCGTAACAGCCGTGAGCATTGTGTTCGGCAGGCCTGCGGGCACAGTATCCCAAGAGGATTCCACATCAGAGGAGTGGTCTGATTGGGCATATGACTTATTAGATCAGAAGGGAATTTACTCTTTCGATGACTATTGGGTGAGTGGTGATGATAAAAGAAGGGTTCATATCACCCGAGCAGATGCGGCTCGAATTATCTATTTGCTCCTGAATGGGAATGTCGAACATCCGTCTACGAAGAAGGCCGTGCAATATTTATACCAAAAAGGCATGACTTCAGGAACATATAACAACAGGGGAGATTTCTTTACAAATTACGGTCCAGCGGAACTGCTAAACCGTGCGTATGCTGCTGTTTTATTGAAAGGCGTGAAGGATTTTAAGGAAGGGAAGATTAAACGGTCAAACAGCTCTGTACCTTTAAAGGACACTCTCGGCAGCCGAATCAAGAATGTCGCCCAAAAGGCCAATGTCAAAGTAACGGCGACCTCCAATGGGGAAAGGTACCAGACAGAAGTTAAAGGCAGCGGCATTCATTTTGACTTCCAGTTGGATGATTTTGCTTACGGCGATCTCGGCGAGCATTGGCATATGACGATCATTTCACTGGATAAAAGCAAAATCAATCTTATGGCCTCCATTCTCGTTGACCTTGGGCTGCCTATGAGCGAGAAGGATGCGCGTTCATTAGTTAAAGATTTGCTTGCGTATAGATACGAGCAAACTGGAGAGATGCAAGGGAAAGGAAAGACATCAATCCACACCTCGTATTACTTTGGCCACCACATACGATGGGGTGAACAGAGAAATAACAGCCCTGAGGCCGTCTCAAATGCCGATCCCTATGCGCTATTCGTCAATGGAGTATTGAAGAGAGCACCTGGCTTTAATACATTCTTGGATCCGGTGTTCGCGAAGAATGGAACCGTCTATGTTCCGGTTAGCGATATTGTAAAAGACATGGGAGGTTCCTATACACGGGGCGACGACTGGACGACTTATGATCTGGATATGGGAGAGAACCTGCAATGGAAATTCGAATGGGATGGAGCTGATAGTAAGAGAGGATCACTGACATATATCGGCACTCGAGTCGGAAATCAACCGGAGAACACAAAGGTCACGGCTATAATGAAGGATATCACCCTCTTCGTCCCACTAGAGTTCATTGCTGAGTATTATCCCGTCCATAAACAGATGGAAAATAAAACGCAAATGATTTTTGTAGGGACTGTCCCTAAGCATCCTACGGCTAATTATTTTGGAACTAAGGGGCAATATCCGTCAACCTTCGACTTCAATCCCTTGGACCCGAATGTCGAATATCCAGGCGGGTGGAAAGCGCCGCAGCTCAAGGCGAAGTGGTCATCTGATCCGAAAAAGAACTTCCAGGCTTTCGCTGATGAGCTCGGATTTACGAATGAAGGACGTACATTTGGCATCACCGGCGCTACGAAAGCCATTAATTTGATTAGCGGAGATGATAAAGGTACGGAGGTTACGCTTCAGTTTCCAGCATGGGGCACGCCTCCCGGCCAGCCTAATGAGACGTTATCGGAATCGTTTAAGATTCCGGTCGTTTCCGCGCAATTATTCCACTTCTACTTCGAGGAGAAATGGAATACGGTTTGGAATTACTTTAATCGCAACGACATTCCGGAGCAGTTTAAGTTAAACGGGAGAATGGTAAAGGTGTCGTATGACAATCTCAGAGGCATTCTAACGATGAAAATTGGCAAGAAATCTTCTTGAGCTCCTTCATAAGGTAAGACACTAACCATGAACCGGTTAGTGTCTTTTTTTATTATGCTGAAATGAGTGATTCGCCTAATTCACTTTTCTTCCCTGGTCATAAGATGGTTAGAAAATGATCAAAGGAGGATTTGCATGGCGGGGCAAGTAAAGGTAAGTCCGCAATTCAAAAGGCTGTGTGATCAATTTGGAAGAATTCTGGGGGGAGAATCTGAAATTGAGGAGGGGCCGGTTTGTTTTGTCACCCGGATGACGAATTTAAGCGAGACAATTCTGGGAAGAAGAACGCGATCCCCGTTGGTTCAGATGCAAATGTTCTCGTTTGAATCGCTGGATAAGTCAGGGCGCGCGCTTTGTCTGGGGGAGACAGCCGTACATCAAAACCAGGTTAACCGTTTGCTCTCGAATCTCCGTAAACGGGGAATAAAAGTGACCGCCCTTCATAATCACTGGCTTAAGGAAAATCCGCGCCTGATGTATATGCACTGGGAAGCCATCGCGAACCCGATTGCATTTGCCAGAAAAACAAAAGAATCCATTGCTTTCTTAGGTTAACGCAGCTGGGCTGATGTTTTTACTATAAATTGAAAGGATGAACTTCTCTATGGCGGAGCAGGTAAAGGCAAGTCCTCGCTTTAAAAGGCTATGCAACCAATTTTCACGCATTTTAGGCGGAACGGAGCATGAAATTACTAAAGGGCCGGTTTGTTTTGTAAGTAGAAATAGGAAAGTGAACGCTTCTATTTTGGGCAGGAGGACAACGTCTCCATTGGTGCGTTATCAGCTGTTCTCGTTTGAATCGCTGGACAGTTCAGGCCGCGCGCTTTGTTTAGGGGAAACGGCTCTCTTCCAGAACCAAGTCAACCAATTGATAAGCAATCTTCGCAAGAACGGAATTAAAGTAACGGCAGTCCACAATCACTGGCTGTTTGATAATCCGCGTCTGATGTATATCCACTGGGAATCGATCGATAATCCCATTGCCTTTGCAAGAAAGGTTAAACGTTCTATTTCTTTCTTAGGCTAAGATGATGAGATGAATAATTGCATTTAAAGGGGGATTGTTTAGCCCGGCCTCATGGAGGCCGGGATTTTGTTCGATGTGGAAATTTGCGTTGACATTCTATCATGACATGTTAAGATATAACCGACAGACAGTCGGTCGGTATGATAGTGTATAGCGAGGTGGGCATATCATTGAGAATTGTAAAAGATGCAGAGGAGCGCAGAAACGAAATACTGGATACGGCGGATGAGCTCTTTGCGCTTAAGGGCTTTGATGGTACAAGCACAAACCATATTCTCGAGAAGGTCGGAATTGCGCGGGGAACTTTGTATCATCACTTCAAGTCCAAGGAAGATATTATGGATGCGCTGATCGAGAGGTATAGCGCCCGTCTTCTAGGCGCAGCTCAGAGTATTGCCGCAGACAAAAACATCCCCGTTGTCGAGCGTATTATCCGTGTTGTCATGGCACTGAACCTAAGCGGCGGAGGCAGCAAGGAGATTATGGAACATATCCACAAGCCGCAGAACGCGCTGATGCATCAGAAAATTCAAAAGGTCATTATCCATGGCGTTCCGCCGATATTAACGGAAATCATCCGCGAGGGGATCGAGCAGGGAATGTTCAGCACACCGTATCCTTATGAATGCATGGAGATGGTTGTGATTTATGCGAATACCGTCTTTGATGGTGACATGGTTGCATTGACGAATGAGGAGCGCCTGTCGCGAGTGCAGGCCTTTGTCTGCAATATAGAGAGGCTGCTTGGGGCAGAAAGCGGAAGCCTGAAGGACGTTTTGCGGATGTTTGGGATGAATCCTGAGGCACAGGGGTGACTTTATGTATTTTAGACTAATCCGCAATGATATATCGAACAGCAAGCTGATCACGCTGACGACCACGATATTTGTAGCAGCGGCAGCTATGCTGGTCTCGCTTGCGGCGATACTCGTTGTCCATCTGTCGGGAGCGATAGATACGCTGATGACGCGGGCGAAGACGCCTCATTTTATGCAGATGCATGCTGGTGAACTTGATCCTGCCCGGCTAACGGAATTTGCGAATCGGCACAGCAATGTGGATGAATTTCAGGTGCTGGAGTTTCTCAATATGGACGGCGCCCGGATTGTACTAGGGGATCGCTCGCTTGCGGATCGTGTCCAGGATAACGGGTTCAGCGTCCAGAGCGATAAGTTTGACTATCTGCTTGATCTGAATGGGAACATCATAGACGTATCCGACGGCGAGCTGTATGTACCCGTCAACTATATGATGGATAACACGGCCAAGCTTGGCGACAGGGCAGTCATCAGCGGCAAGGAATTTACCGTAGCGGGATTTCTGCGCGACTCACAGATGAATTCCATGCTCTCCTCCTCCAAGCGATTTCTGGTTAGTCCCCAGGACCACGCAGAATTACAAAGCCTGGGCAATACGGAATATCTGATCGAATTCAGATTGAAGGATTTATCGGCACTAGGGGCTTTCGAGACGGATTATGCTGCTGCAGGACTGGAAGCGAACGGGCCAACGATTACATATCCGCTATTTAAAATGATCAATGCCATTTCCGATGGAATGATGATTGGGGTCATCCTGCTAGTGAGCGTGCTCGTCGTGGCCATCGCCTTGATGTGCATCCGCTTTACGCTCCTTGCGAAAATCGAAGACGATTACCGAGAAATCGGAGTGATGAAGACATTAGGGCTGCGTATTTCCGACATTAAGAAGATTTATCTTGCCAAATACGCGGCCATTGCAGTGGCGGGGAGCTTGGCGGGTTTTGGACTGGCCTTGGTCTTCAAAGATCTGCTTCTTGCAAATATCCGGCTGTATATGGGGGAGAGCCGCCACGCATCCCTGGCGCCGTTCTTTGGAATCATCGGCATTCTGCTTGTTTTTCTCGCCATTATGATTTATGTAAATGGAGTGCTGAGACGCTTTCGGCAGATTTCTGCGGCGGAAGCCATTCGTTTCGGCAACGCTCAGGAAAAAGCGACAGTTACCAAGCATATGCGCCTAAGCACGAACCGGCTGTTCAACACGAATATTTTTCTAGGGGTCAAGGACGTTCTAGCCCGAAAAAAACTGTACGCCACCATGCTGATCGTGCTGATCATGTCTGTATTTATCATGATTGTGCCGCAGAATCTGTACAACACGATTTCCTCCAAGAGCTTCATTCAATATATGGGAGTCGGGAGCTATGATTTGCGCGTTGATCTCCAGCAGACCGACCGTATATCCGACAAAGCCGCTGAAATTTTAAAGGCAATGAATAACGACAAGGACATTTCTGAGTATGCCGTGTTTGCTACGAAAACGTTCAAAGTAAAAACAGAGACCGGCACGGAAAAAAATCTAAAGGTTGAACTTGGCGACCATTCGATATTCCCCATAGCCTATTCCCAGGGCAGAGCACCTGCCGCAGCAGACGAGATTGCGCTGTCGGCTTTGAATGCGGAGGAGCTGAGCAAGAAGACCGGCGATGTCATCACCCTGGTGATCGGGGGGAAGGAAAGGAAGCTGACGGTCAGCGGCCTCTATTCCGACATCACCAACGGAGGCAAAACGGCAAAGGCTGTTTTCAACGATCATACAGCAGACGTGATGTGGTACATCATTTCTGCAGAGCTTGCAGATCCATCCCTCATCCACAGCAAGGTCGCGGACTATGCGGGCAGGTTTGCTTACGCCAAGGTATCTGACATGGATGCCTATATTGCACAAACGTTTGGTTCCACCATAAGCTCCATCGGAAAGGCCTCTTATGCGGCCGTTGCAGTGGCCCTCATGATTATGGTACTGGTTACACTGCTGTTCATGAAACTGCTTGTCGCCAAAGACAGATACTCTATAGCTGTCATGAAAGCCTTCGGCTTCACAGGCTCCGATATTCAGGCGCAGTATGTATCGCGTGCGGTGTTCGTGTTGATGATCGGCATTGTCCTTGGCACGCTTCTGGCCAACACGCTCGGAGAGATGCTTGCCGGGGCGGTGATCTCCTCCTTTGGAGCGGCAGCGTTTCGTTTTACGGTCGAGCCGCTTGCGGCCTATTTGCTAAATCCGCTGATGATGACTGGCACAGTGCTGATCGCCACTATCCTCGGCACCTTGGGCGCGGGTCGAATCACCATTTCCGAACATATAAAGGAGTAGGCCTATGAAGAAAATCATTATTGGAGATCACCTCATAAAATCCTTCGGCGAGGGCGATGAAAGGCGCAACGTATTGGGCGGCGTGACCGTGGAGATAGAGAAAGGCGAGTTCGTGGCCGTTATGGGGCCTTCGGGCTCGGGGAAATCAACGCTGATGTTTGCACTGAGCGGTACGGACCACGTAAATGACGGGAAGGTCTTGTTTGACGGCAAGGATCTATCCAAGCTTGGGGAGAATGAGCTTGCGGATATGCGCAGAACCCAGATGGGCTTTGTATTTCAACAGCCGACGATGCTGAAGCACCTGAACATCCTTGACAACATCATTCTTCCGTCCATGCGGGGGAGCAGAAGGAACGCCGCAGAAATTACGGCAAAGGCAAGAGCGCTTATGCAAAGAGTAGGCATTGCCGAGCTTGAGAAGCGCGACATGACCCAGGTGTCCGGAGGCCAACTGCAGCGGGCGGGAATATGCCGTGCGCTGATGAACAGTCCGAAAATTATATTCGGTGACGAGCCTACGGGCGCGCTCAATTCCAAATCGGCACAGGAGATTATGGACCTGTTTTCCGAAATCAATGCAGAGGGGACCGCGATTCTGCTTGTCACTCACGACGCCACGGTTGCGGCACGGACAGAACGTATTATGTTCATGCGCGATGGAACGATCGTCAGCGAATTGAAGCTTCCGAAGTATAACGGAACGGACACCGATGGAAGGGTCAGGAAGGTAACAGCAAAGATGAGAGAAATAGGAATATAGCTGCGCTGGTGCTGGCCTTGCAGGGAATGCTTCAAGTGATTTAACGAGATTGCAGGCTCTTCTGTCGCTTACCGGATAACATAGGTTGAATAAAGGCGAGTAATGTCTGATTGAACTTATCGGGCTGCTCGATAAAAGGAAGATGGCCGCAGTCGTGGAACATCGCTCCCGATGCTTGCGGAATAAGCTTGCTAAGGTCGCCGGCAGTCTTCAGATTGAACGGATGATCCCCGTCCGCAGCCACAATCAGGGTAGGGACCTGGATTTCATTCAGCCGCTGCATACTGCTGATGCGCGGCGGAAGGGCAAGGCGAGGGGGGAACCGGCAGAAATTATCGGGATTCCGGACATTCCGCAGCACTTTCTCCCGGGCTGCCCTTAGATGAGGAGAGGGGAAGAAATAGCTCCAGTAATCGTCTTGAATAAAGGCTTCTATGGCAGACTGGCTGCCGCGGAACCGCAGTTGATAGAAGTTGCTGATCCCCTTCCAGAGCATTTTCCAGGGATAACGCTGATTCGTCACAGAGGGAGCCACGAGCACCAGTGCCCGCACGTACTCAGGATAGGCTAGGGCAAAATCGAGGGCAATGCCTCCGCCCATCGAGGAGCCGATGAGCACGGCTGCATTCAGGTGCAAATGCTCGATTAAGCACTTCAGGTCATGAACGTGAGAGAAGGAGGAGGCAGGGGTGCTTGATCTGCCGTAGCCTCTTAAGTCATAGCGGATAACTTGAACATCTTGAGCGTATCTGCCGAAGAAGTCAGCCTGCTCCTCCCAAATATGATGGTCGTTGAAATTGCCGTGAATGAAGATCAAGGGCTGCCCGGACCCATTTGTCCTGTAAAATAGGCGTGCATCGGGCAATTCCAAATGATGCTGATCCGCCATTCCAATCCCTCCTTACTTCGACGTATCGAGAAGGTCTGCTTCCTGCAGATAGTCTTCTACGATCGCTCTTAATATTTCCGAAATGGAATAATCAGAGTTGTAGCAGCGCCGGTCGATTTCCGCCCAATAGGCGGGCGGCAGCGTCAAGGATATTTTCCGGGTCAAGCCGATAGGCTTGCGGCCGGCTCCGGGTCGTTTGCCGCCTTTTGGGGCGTTGGAAACCTTATTCCCGGCGATATTGTTATTGTTTGGAATATCCATACTCATCACCCAACCCAAGTTTTTCATATTTGTACATAGCAGTCAATTATTGCCACCTTAATCAAAATAAAGAGCTGACACCGGTATGAACCGGTGTCAGCTTGTTTGTTATCCGTGCCTACAGCTTCCAAATGCGGTACAGGATGGCCGCTGCCTCAGCGCGGTTGAGCGAATCATGCGGCGCCAGCTTGTCGTTCTTGCCGGCGACGATGCCGCTCTTCACCAGAGCTGCGATGCTGTCTTTGGCATAGTCGGCAACGCTGTCTGCATCCGTATAAGCGTCCAGGGCTGCGGTGCCTTCGGATAGCTTGCCAGCGGCTGCAAGTGCGCGTGCTGCCAGCGCCATCATATCCTGGCGGGAGATCTCGGTGTCAGGTCTGAAGGTATTGTCCGCAAACCCGGCGGCGATACCGAGCTCCCTGGCAATGGCCAATTCATGGCTGTAGTAAGCCGTGGATGGGACATCGCTGAAGGCGGCCTCACTGCGGCCCGTGCCTTTCAGCTCCAGGGTTCTGATCAGAAGCGCCAGAAAGTCCGCTCTGTTGATAGCTGCTTCAGGAGAGAAGCTGCTGTCATCTGTTCCTTGGATGATATCGCGAGCCGCCAGCGCATCGATGGCTCGTTTGGCCCAAGGGACATTGTGCAGATCTCCAAAGCTCATCGATGAGAAGGCTACAGCATAGGAACCGAAATGATCAGTTTGGAAAACAACCGTTCCCGCTGCTGCATCATATCTTCCGTTCGGAATGGCTGTCGCGTTGCCGTTGCCGTCAATATACAGAACAACGATCTGTTCCGGATGGTTCAGCTCTTCTGCGGACGGCGTGTAAGGAATGGCTACCGTGATTGGGGCATCAGGGTTATTCCAGGCGATGACATTATCACCTGCCGTGATGCTCAGGTCGATCGCCGGGCGGCTGCCGACCCGCTCCCGGGTAGCCGCACTCCAGCCCTCAGTTGAGGCTGCGCCTACGCGGACAGATACTTGATCAGCGTCTACGGCCGCGTTGGACAGCAGTCCGCTCGGAATTTGCAATGTCGCTTGATCCGTCTTCAATAATAGCTGGAAGGCTTCCTGCCCCTTCAGGCTCTGCGCTGGCAGCTGCACCTCATAGGACGCTGCCTCTGTCTGTTCCGCCACGTCAATGACGATTTGTTTCTTGCCATTTGCGGCAGGAGTGGCTTGTTCGAGAGCTTTGCTCAGGGTGTCTTTAGAAATCGTAGCCGTTGCATGCCCGTTATCGACTTTGACTTCCGGTTTAATTGTGACTACACCGTCTTTGCTCTCCACAGTTCCTTCTTGAGGGGCAGATCCGCTGCCGCTATTGGTGCTACCGCTGCTGCTACCGCTTCCGCCCTTGCTGCTTCCGCCTGGGGCAGCTGGCTTGCCGATGAGAGACAGCACGCCGTACACGGAAGTATCCTGGTATCCGTTGCCGGTTGTGTCGTTCCACGTGGCTACGCTTTGGCGGGCGCCGTCTTTGGCGTCATTGATTTGGGCGTCGAAGCCTACTTTCATATTGTTGGCCGGTGTAATCGTTTTGAACGGAATCTTCATTTCCACCGTGTAGTTCGAACCGGAAACATGGACAGCCGATTCGAAGCCTTCAGCGAGGCTTGGCGGATTAAACGAAGTCTCGTTAGCAAAATTGATTCTATACTGCCCGTCGTCATCTTGATAGAACGAGGTTTTGGCATTATTCTCGTCCAGGAAGACTTCGACGGAATCATGCTCCCATACGTTAGCGCTGGATTTGTCGAGCTGGGAGTCGCTTACCTGGACCAAAACGTACAGGTTCTTGTCATCCCACAGCGCCTTGGCAACTCCGTTTGCTCCCTGCCAAGCCATCTGATACTGGTTAATTGGCATGCCCGGGGTGTCATTCCATACGGCGTCAATCGTTCCGTCAATGACCGGAGTGGCAAATTTGGCCGTGGACTGGTTGGCATTGCCTGTCTCAGGCTGATGCTCCTCGATGAATTTATCCGGGTTAATGACACCGTAATAAGCCGGTTTGGCCTGGAGATTTTTATCAAATAGCAATGGATTGCTTGAAGCTCTCCAGCTTGTGGCATCATCGAGGCCCCAGAACGTAACGCGGGCGATATGATCGGCGTGCTCCTTGTAGATTTTGAACAGCTCTGCGTATAAATAGCCTTGCGCATTGGCAAGTTGCTCGGAGAGCTGATAGTTGCTGCCGGCTTGAATGTCCAGCTCGGTGACGCTCACTTCCACGCCTAAGGAAATGAACTTCTCCAAGGACAGCTTGACGTTGGCCGGGTTCGTGTTCACCGAATAATGCCCCTGCATGCCGACGCCGTCGATCAGCAGCTTGCCTGGGTGTGTCTTGGCGTAATTCTCATTGATTTCTTTGACCATGCTGTAGATGGCCTCGGCTTTGTTCTGGTTATCATCGTTGTAATCATTGTAGTACAGCTTGATATCCCAGCCCTTCTCGTCCAGCACTTCCCGGGCGGCGAGGAACGCCTGCTCGATATAGTCCGGACCGATGGCCTGATACCATGGAGCCTTGCGCAGCGCCTCTTTCCAGTCGGACGGATTAGGCGGATTATCGTTCATCGCTTCATTGACGACGTCCCAGGAAATGACTCTGTCGCCGAAATGCTCAACGACCGTCCGGATGTGGGCTCTTAAGTTCGCAAGCGCCTCATCCCGGCTCAGGGGAACCGTATTGCCTGCTGCATCCGTCGTCGTATTCATCCATGCCGGCGATTGCTGATGCCAGACCAGCACGTGTCCGTGCATCTGCATTCCCTCGGCTAGAATTTTATCCACCATCGCATCGGCGGCATCAAAGGTAAAGTCCCCTTCGGTTGGCTGCAGCGCATCCGGCTTCATGGCGTTGCCCGCCGTGGCCACGTTGTGATGCATCTTCAGCAGCTCAAGCCGAACGCCGTCGAGATCCTCTGCGGATATGGCGCTGCCGATCAGGAAGTCAGATTGATAAGCGTCTTTGATCGGAAGCAGGTCCTTCTGGATATCGATCGGTCCGGCGCTTGTTTTCTCGAAGCTGATATCGTCAATATAGAAGGAGGCCGCGGCGTTATTGGAGCTCTCCACGTAGATCGTTAAGTATTCATCGCCGACGCTGTTATAACGGTAGGTTCCCTCAAACTGGACCCAGCCGTCGCTGGCATTGATTGTTTTAGGGGCGAGTGCGACATAATTCGCGCTGCCGCCGTTGCCGATTTGCGTGGACAGCTGAAGCTGTGAGCTTGCAGGGTCGATCAGCTTGACCCAAGCGGAAATCTTGTATTCGCTGCCCTTGTCGACGTATTCCTCGACGCGCAACGACGGGCCATGCCAAGTCGATGTTCTGCCTTCTACCTTCAAAGCGCGGGAGCCGCCTTCGGTATGATTGGCTTCTTCGGTGACGGTCAGCGTTTCTGTGCCTGCACGACCCTCAAATCCGCCGGTCGTTCCGTCCTCGAAGGTGATGGTGGTGAACTCCTTCGCTGGCGGTCTAGGCGGTTCAGGATTGCCGCCGCCGGAATCGGCCTTCTCGGTGATCAGGATGTCCCCGATGTAGAAGGGAACGGAGGCTCCTACATCATTGGATTGAATGCGCAGAGCCGTATCCATGCTGGTATCGACGGTAAACTCTCTGGTCAAAGAAACAGCTTTGCCAGCTTCATAGTTAACGCCGGTCCAGTTCCCATAGCTATTCACAGTTAGAAGAACAGCCTGGGCACCGCTTGGTATGCTCTCGTTCGCATCCACATAGACGGATGCTGTGACGGTGTAAGTTTTGCCGTTAACCAGGTGGATGTCGGCAAATTTGAAATCAACTGCGTCATAGTCATTCGTTCGGTTGCTGACATATAGGGCCGCACCATCATCGTTCCCGTCAAAGACCTTGCCGGTGACCGGTGCCAGTTGAGCGCCACCCGACTGTGTCGCCACGCCTTGGCCGCTGGCAAAAGTCTCGTGATAGACTTCTACCGCATCATTCGTGGCCGATGGCGCCGCTGCATTCGCTTCTGAAGGCAGCCAGCCTAAAGGAATAAGCAGGATTACTGCAAGCAAAATCGAGATGCCTTGCTTGATCATTTTTCCCATTCGTTGCATTCCCCCTACAGTAGATTGGTTAAAACGGTAAAGCGCTTTCAATTGATTGAAGGAGTCCTCCTTTCCCACCCCAAATCATAGCATCCGTGCAAAAAACGCTTCTAGCTAGAAATTAAAGATTATTCCGTAGTTTTTAAAGATAAATTTCCATTTGTGCTCTTTAGGCTGGGGAACAGAGGGGCTGTGTTAATAGAGCATTGCGTTTAGCGGGATATCGAGTTAATGGGTTACACCCATAGTAAGACCACTTTGATTGTTGGGACTGTGGCGCTCGCTTGGTGGTTAGATTGTCGGCGGCGGTTCAGTTTCGGCCCCTGGTTTTCGTGGTAATTTAAAAACGAAATGTATTTCATACATCTAGTTAAGCTCTTTTTATAAAAAAACCATGCGCTAAATGGAAAACATGCAGTTAGTTTGTCTGAATTGAGCTAATTCGTCGAAAAAGCTTTTAACTAAATGTAGGTTCTGCAGTTAGTTCTCTCTAACATGGCCAAAACCGATGATCTACCTGCATGAAATACACTTAGCCATCTTAGCTTAGCTTACTACCTCACCTCACCTCACCTCACCTCACCTCACCTCACCTCACCCTAACTACCCTAACTACCTTACTACCCTATTTCCACCCTTATCCCTATCCATACCCTCTCATGACCCTCCAACCTTCCTATTATAGAAGCAAGAGGACTACCTTACGCCTCCAAGACATCCGGAAAAAGAGAACGGGCTTAAGGAAATATGAGCGGCGGTTGGCAGTCGGCTGTCCGCAGCCCAATAAAATCTTCCTTTTTAGGACATCATAAAATTATGAAGACTTCGTGAAGATGTTTGACAATGAGAATCAATAGCATATAATAATGATTATAAATAAGAATTAGTTTTAGTTGAGTGAGACGGTGTGATAAACTAGTCTTAAGCTTCTATCACTAATTGCGAAAATTTAGGAGGTAAGATTAACCATGGCATTGATTGGAACAGAGGTACTACCGTTTAAAGCAATGGCTTTCCACAACGGTGAATTCATCGAGGTATCTGACGAGAACTTCAAAGGCAAATGGAGCGTAGTTTGCTTCTACCCAGCAGACTTCACATTTGTGTGCCCAACTGAGCTTGAAGACTTGCAGGATCAATATGCTACATTGAAAGACCTTGGCGTAGAAGTATACTCCGTATCCACGGATTCCCACTTCGTGCACAAAGCATGGCATGACAGCTCCGAGGCCATCGGCAAGGTTACTTACATTATGATTGGTGACCCATCCCATACAATTTCCCGTAACTTCGACGTGCTGGATGAAGCAAGTGGCATGGCGAACCGCGCTACATTCATCATCGATCCAGACGGCGTAATCCAAACGGTTGAAATCACTGCAGACGGCATCGGCCGTGATGCAAGCACACTTATCGACAAAATCAAGGCAGCTCAATACGTACGCAAACATCCAGGCGAAGTGTGCCCTGCGAAATGGAAAGAAGGCGGAGAAACATTGAAGCCTAGCCTTGATCTCGTAGGTAAGATCTAAGGAGAGAGAAATCATGAAACTGGATGCAGACATTAAACAACAACTGGAGCAATATCTTCAGCTTTTGGAAGGCGATGTTCTGCTGAAAGTCAGTGCAGGTAGCGATTCTGTATCTAACGACATGCTGGATCTAGTGAATGAACTGTCCAGCATGTCGGACAGAATCACAGTAGAGCGCACGGAATTGGCTAGAACGCCAAGTTTTAGCGTAAATCGTGTAGGTGAAGAAGATACTGGCGTAGTATTTGCCGGCGTTCCATTGGGACATGAATTCACTTCGCTCGTTCTGGCACTGCTTCAAGTCAGCGGCAGAGCTCCAAAGGTAGAACAAAGCGTAATTGATCAAATCAAGAGCATTAAAGGCGAATATAACTTCGAGACTTACGTAAGCCTATCCTGCCACAACTGTCCTGACGTTGTGCAGGCACTCAACTTGATGAGTATTCTGAACCCTGGCATCACACATACGATGATCGACGGGGCAGCCTTCAAGGAAGAAGTGGAGAGCAAGGACATTCTGGCCGTGCCGACCGTTCACCTGAATGGCGAGTTCTTCGAGAGCGGCCGCATGACGATCGATGACATCCTTGCGAAGCTGGTTACCTCGGATGCCTCCGAGTTCGAGAACAAAGAGCCTTATGACGTCCTGGTCATCGGCGGCGGACCAGCCGGCGCGAGTGCGGCGATTTATGCGGCACGCAAAGGAATCCGCACAGGTATTGTGGCCGAGCGCTTCGGCGGTCAGGTTAATGATACCTTGAGCATCGAGAACTTCATCAGCGTGAAGTACACGGAAGGGCCTAAACTCGCTGCCAGCCTTGAAGAGCATGCGAAGGAATACAACATCGATATCATGAAGGCACAACGTGCGAAACGTCTGGAGAAGAAGGATCTAATTGAAGTTGAGCTGGAAAATGGCGCAATTCTGAAGAGCAAGACCGTCATCATCTCCACAGGAGCCCGCTGGCGCAATCTGGGCGTACCTGGCGAAGCAGAATATAAGAACAAAGGCGTAGCCTACTGCCCGCATTGCGATGGTCCTCTATTCGCAGGCAAGAAGGTTGCCGTAGTAGGCGGCGGAAACTCCGGTATTGAGGCAGCGATTGACCTTGCAGGTCTTACCGACCATGTTACCGTTCTGGAATTCATGCCAGAGCTGAAGGCAGACTCTGTACTGCAAGAACGTCTGAATAGTTTGCCAAATACGACTGTTATCAAAAATGCGCAAGTGAAAGAAATCACGGGTTCGAACCGAGTTGACGGCGTCAGCTACATCGAGCGCGAGAGCGGCGAGACAAAGCATCTTGATCTCGAGGGCGTATTCGTTCAAATCGGCCTGGTTCCAAACACCGACTGGCTCGGTGACACGATTGAGCGTACTCGCATGGGTGAAATCGTGGTTGACAACCATGGCGCAACTAGCATCCCTGGCGTATTCGCTGCCGGCGACTGCACGAACTCGCCTTACAAGCAAATCATCATTTCGATGGGATCCGGTGCTACCGCAGCTTTAGGTGCATTCGATTACCTGATTCGGAATCAATAATATATTTATGAACGGCCTTGGTCCTGATCTATTTTGGGACTGGGGCCGTTTTTAGTTATGCTTGTCATCATATTTCCTTCGATAGTGGCTCAGCGCCAGGAGCGGCCAAATGTACCGGTAGCTGTGATAATGAGTATAAAAATGGCCGGGAAGACCCGCGCCTGTCGGATAAGTGCTCTTCCAGTTGTCTTCATGCAGTAATGCGATAAGCCTGCGGATTCCTGCATTTATCGCAGACGTTGGCTGCGTGTGCACAGCGATAAGCGCGTCCAGCGCCCATGCGGTCTGGGAGGGAGTGCTGTTCCCTAAGGGCAAATAACGCTGCAGGCGGTCACTGTGGCAGGATTCGCCCCATCCGCCGTCTGGATTTTGGATGGTTAGCAGCCAGCGGGTTCCTTTTTGTATCCCCGCATCGCTTGCCGGAAGGCCGACAGCCGCTAGTCCCGTCAGTGCAGCCCATGTCCCATAGATATAACAGACGCCCCATCTTCCATACCAGGAGCCATCCTTTTCCTGATGTTGGAGCAGCCACCGCGTTCCTCGCTGAATCCATTCCAGCCGGGTATCCAGCCCGGCGAAGTTCCCGAGATATTCCAGGGTCCGGCCTGTAAGATCCGCCTCCGAGGGATCAATGGCCGCGGATTTGGCGCCGTCGATGGCGAGCCAGGTCAGCAGCTCATGATTCGTGTTCTTCTCGAATGCCGGCCATCCGCCGTCGTTATTTTGCATGGATATGACCCAATTTAGTCCGCGGTTCCACGATGCCAGGCAGGCAGGATCGGTATGGGACAAGCCCGCGATCACCCGTAGAGCCGCCGTTGTATCATCCACATCGGGATGGAGTGTATTGGTCTCCGAGAATCCCCAGCCTCCGGGAGGGGTGTCCGGATTGTGAATGCTCCAATCTGCCACCTTATGCTGTTGTCTGGAGAGCAGATACGAAGCGGCACGCCGAGCTGCTGGATGATCAGCGGCCATTCCGGATTCTTGCAGAGCATAGGCGAGCAAAGCAGTATCCCACACAGTAGAAGGGGAGTTTTGGATCGTTGTTTTACCATCATAGCGGCATTGCATAGCGGTAAGCCCTTGAATGGCGCGGGTAATGAGAGGATGCTGCCGATCATACCCAAGAGCCAGCAAGGCGAAAATCATGAGAATCGTGCTGCTGGCATAGCTGTAGAGAGTGCCGTCGGCCTCGATCCGCTCCAGCATAAATTGCTCAGCCTTGGCTGTAGCGGCTTTATGTATTTTATGGGGTGTCCCGATAAGCCGGTTTAGACCCGCTTGTATGCCGTCCAGCATATCCTGATAGCCGCGAGGGAGCTGCTCGTCCTCCTCCATAGGCCGGCTGCTGAGATCGGACAGATCGGGAGCATGAGCTCCCTTTATGGAGAAACTCTTGTCGGCCATGATCAGCATCGGGGTAAGATGAACCCGGGAGTAACTGGAGAAGTCAAAGAAATTCATCGGAAAATCAGCCGGAAGCAGCAGAAACTCCAGCGGGATGAGCGAGATGGATTTAGGCCATTTCCTTTGCCCTGTGGCGGCGAGGATCGCTTTGGTCAGGAGATTGGTGACCGCCCCAAGTCCGCCTTGAGATAGAATATACCGTTTGGCCCGCTGTATCGGTTCGTCAGCTGCTTGGCTGCAACCAGAATAGAGCAGGGCGTAATAAGCCTCCACCGAAGCGGATAGATTCCCTTCTGCTTCATCGAAGAACCATTTCCAGCAGCCCTCGGGCTGCTGCTCTGCCAGGATCCGGTCATGGAGCTGGCGAATCAGCGCCTCATTCTCAATGCCCAGCGCCCGAAAGAGGATGATCACATACGCATCGATCACCGTCCCATTTTCAAAGCAAAAATGCCAGGACCCATCCTTACGCTGCTGCTGAATCAGCGTTGTGGTCAGCCGCTTGATTTCCTCATCCACTGCATGGAGCACGTCGCCCATCCTTGGGTACCTCCGAGGTATGTCTTTTTAGCATTATATGAAGGCAGGGGAGGGGAAATGAGGGGGAAGACGCAAAGAACATCTCCAGAGAGCTGCCCACTATCTAAACAGATAGGGGAAAACCCGCTTGGAGATGTTCTTGAATTATTACGATGAAATTTGGTTCAAGCTCAGAGTATCAAAGCTCAAAGCTCAGAATGGCTTGTAGCTTACTGCATATTTCTTATTGCCGTTCATACTCAGCGATCATCTCTGCGATCACATCGTCCGGTGAACGATCGACCAACCAGGTCTGGCCAAACATCTGGAAGATCTTAATGGCCGGGAAGTCGCCCCAGAAGCCAATGAATACATCGTCCAGAATGACTTGCTCGCTGACATGCTTGTTCATCTCCGCAAGATAAGCTTCAAAGATGCCTCTCGCCTTCGGTGTGTTGATCCAGTCGTTCAGCAGGCTGAACTTGTGGAAAGAGACTGGCTCCAAGCCGAAGTCGCAATGAACACGTTCACGCAAGCGAATGTCCCGGGAAGAACTGCCGATCGCGATTTGGAAGTACCCTGTCTCCGCCACCCATTTGTTGTACTTCGTGTTGTAATAAGCGAAGTCGCGTTCCTCCAGTACGAATTGAACCTGCTGCTTCTCGCCGGGAGCAAGGGCAATCTTCGCAAATGCTTTAAGCTCTTTCTCCGGACGGCCCCAGCTGCACTCTTCATCATGAACATAGAGCTGAACAACCTCTTTACCGGACATCTTCCCGGTATTCTCTACTGTAAAGCTTACGTTCACATTTCTGCCCTGCTGAACAGCCTTCAGATCGGAGTAAGCGAAGGTCGTATACGACAAGCCATGCCCGAACGGGAATTGCGGCGCCAGCTCCTTGCGGTCATAGTAACGGTAACCGATATAGAGCCCTTCGCGATAGTAGAGCTTGCCGTTCTCGCCGCGAATCCGCATATGCGCCGGGTTATCAGACAGCTTGACAGGGAAGGTCTCCGACAGCTTGCCGGACGGATTGACGCGTCCGAACAGAATATCGGCAATCGCCTTGCCGCTGCCTTGGCCGGTCAGCCAGGAATGAAGCACGCCTGGCACATACTGAACCCAGGAATTCATCGCTAGTGCTGATCCGCTGCTAGTAACGACGATGCAGCGAGGCTGAAACTCTGTCACCGCCTTGATGAGCTTCTGCTGATGAACCGGCAGCTCAATCGTCTCCAGATCGTGCATTTCTGATTCAACATACTCCGGCTGACCGACGAACAGTACAGCAACGTCTGCGGATGCTGCAAGCGCCGCACTCTCCTGAATCATTTGCTCATCGATGCGGTCATCCTGCGGATATCCATCCGCATAGATCAGGTCAACCTGATCGCCTGCGATGTTCTTCAGTTCATCGAATGGAATGTCGACGCGGGTCGGGGTTACTCTCGCACTGCCAGCTCCCTGAATTCTTGGGTGCTTCGCAAACGTTCCGATGACGGCCATTTTGGACAGCTTCTTGGAATCAAGCGGCAGAATGCCATTGTCATTTTTCAACAATACGATACTTTCCGCAGCCGCCCGGCGCGCCAGTTCATGATAATCCACGTTCGCAGGAGCCGATTCGATATTCGCTTCCTTAACCTTGCGCACAAGCTCGATAATACGGCCAGCGGACTGATCAACAACCGCTTCGTCCAATTTGCCCTCCTCGACGGCCTTTACAATCGCTTTAGTATTGTAGTAAGCAGGGCCCGGCATTTCCAGATCCAGACCTGCAGCCAGGCCGCGAATCCGGTCATTGACAGCGGTCCAGTCCGAGATGACTACTCCGTCATAGCCCCATTCCTCGCGCAAAATATCGTGCAGCAAGTGCTCATTCTCACTCGTATAGGAGCCGTTAAGCAGGTTGTAGGAGCACATGACGGTCCATGGATTGGCTTTTTTCACAATCCGCTCGAAGGCAGAGAGGTAAATTTCACGCAATGTCCGCTCATCGATTTCGGAGCTTGTGACGATTTTTTCGAACTCCTGGTTGTTCCCGGCAAAATGCTTCAACGAAGCGCCGACGCCTTGGCTTTGCAGACCGTTCACGAAGGCGGCTCCAAGCTCGCCCGACAGGACCGGGTCCTCGGAATAATATTCGAAGTTCCGGCCGCCCAGCGGCGTACGCTTCATGTTGATCCCAGGCCCTAAGAGCAAATCAACCTCCATATCGCGTCCTTCTATTCCTAAGGCCACACCAAGTTCATGCAGCAGCTCCGTGTTCCAGGACGAGCCGATCGCAGATCCCGTAGGATAGCAGGTTGCAGGGATATTCTCCCCGGTGATGCCCATCTCTTCATTGCTGTTCGTTTTACGGATTCCGTTTGTTCCATCGTACATTTGCAGAGCGGGAATCCCGTGTTGTTCAAAGCCCTTTGTCATCCACATATTTAGTCCGGCGCAGATGGCCGCTTTTTCTTCCAAAGTCATAGCCGCGAGCAGTTCTTTTGTTGGTTTCATCGTTATGTCTCTCCTATCGTTACAAATTTCGTCGTTTAGAAAGTCCACTTATGATCACAAATTTAAATTATTCAGCAGCAGCGAGCTGCTCTTTCTTAAGCTCTTGCTTGTCGTACACTTTGAAGAACGGGAACCAGACGAGGAACATCTGGAACAATACAATTGCCAGAAGCACGACGCCCTTGAATCCGGTCAAGAGGTACGTGGAGATACCGATCGGCGTATACCAGAGCTGGAACACTTTACTTGGAATGTCTACCAGCCCAAGATCAAGCACGATGTAGACGATAATCGGCGTAATGATGCCGTTGATCCACATTGGAATCATCAGAATCGGGTTAAAAGCGACCGGAGCCCCGTAAATGACCGGCTCATTGATATTGAACAGCGAAGGGACAATCGTTGCTTTCCCGATCGATTTTAATTTTTTCGACTTCGCGAACATGAACCAGACAATCAGCGGCAGAGTGGCCCCGAGTCCGCCGACGCCGACCCAGCCGGAGAAGAACGTCTCGAACGTGTTGATATTGACCGGCTCCAAGCCTTGGGCGACGAGCGAAGCGTTCTGTTCTATCGCCGGAATCCAGATCGAGTAGAAAATCGGAGTCATGACCCACGGACTGACACCGAAGGAATAGAGCAGAACTCCGATAAAGTTGAACAAGACGAAGCCAATTAAGGTCTGGCTAATTTTTTGCAGCGGGTTGAAGATGTTTACGATCAGTGCAAACATATCGAAATGCAATTGGTAGATCAGAACCCAGCCGATCACAAGAACCAGAGCAATCGGAACGAGAAAGTCGAACCAGTCCTTAATGAACTCAGGCAGGGTCGTATTTTTTTTGAAAAAAGAGAATCGGTTAAAGACATTAAAGATAGCAGCTACAAATGCACCCACCAATAGAGCAGTCACCATCCCCGAAGGCCCGAAGCGCTCCAGGACGAATTGTACCGTTCCGTCGTCACTGAAGGTCGGCTTGAGCAGCATCATGAACAGGGATAAGCCAGTTGCGCCCGCTATGAGCTTAATCTTGTCGTGTCCCTTCTTCTGCATGACGGTATATGGTGTCAGAAAAGCAATAAAGATGCCCAGCAATCCAAAGCTGAACGTCGTAATTGGCGACAGATCAGGCATGCCTGGGATGAAATCATTCAGAATGGACACTAAGGTTATCAATGAACCAATGAAGATCATCGGTAATGCGACCATAATCGCTTCCTGAATGGAATCGACCCAGACATTCTTCGTAAATGCTTCTAATCGTGGGGCGAAATTCTCTTCCATCCACTTCATTAGACGTTGCATTATGATTCCTCCTATATCGTTAAGCTTGGTATGGATGACTTACAAGATCATTATAAACAGCCCTGATAGCGCTTTCTCGTTGTTCCTTGTCCTCTGTGGGTATGTTTCTTGTTGTGTTGGTTGTTCACTTTCTAGATGGATACGGGCTTCGCTCAGCCATACAGCAAGAAACACCTCTTGGGGCGGATGAAGCTGGATGGTGAGGCAACCACGCCCTTCAATAGCATGTAGTTGGGCGACTGTTTTCATGCAGAATGATCACATATTGTAACGCTAACCATACGAAAAGGAGCGCCATTCCCGCATCCAGCGAGAACAGTCACTCCTTTTTTACTAAAGTCCATATATCAATACTGTGGCTGCAAAGTCAGCAGCAAAATGCCATGCGGAGGAACGATATAAGTATGCTCTAAACGCTCCGCCGCAGCCAGCCATTCAATTTGCATTTGCGGTCCGCTCCGATGCTGCAGGAACTGGAGCTCTTCTTCGGTCGGGTAGGCTGGCGCTCCCAAGCGAATCCATTCGTCGAAGACAGAGCCGTGCTCGCGATCTAGCCGGTAGCGGGTTACTTTATAGCCATGCTCCCGTTCATTCAGCTTGATATGGTAGGCGCGATTCCCCTTTTCCTCAAAAATGGTGTACCTGCTTAGCTCCGTCAATCCCGACCAGTCGCCGCTGGCGAAGAGCTGATCTACATGGGCGTAATTATACATTAGGATTTGCAGGCTGCTATTCTGGCCGCTCGTTACGATGTACCCGTCGCCTTGGGATACAATACGGTCCCCGAGCTTGGCGAGCAGCTCGAAGGCGTAATAACTCGGCTTCTTCAACCCGTTGCGGTTCATGAGGCCAAACCCGCCATACAGCATCGAGGAAGGCACCTGGCTCTCCTCAAATACATCCGTAAATGACCAGTAGGCAAGAGATTCTAGCGTACCCAGCGTCTGCAGCGCATGATGGACGACGAACGCGCCCATGAACATCGTATCGTGAATCAGGTTGCGGTCATAGAGCGAGAAGTTCCACTCCGTCATATGCAGCTCCAGATCCGGCATGGCAGTCGCGGCCAGCTTCGATCGTAACCGTTTCACACTGTCCAAATAGAACGTAGGAGGCATCAGAGTCGTAAGCTTGGGCTGTTCTTCTTTCAGACTCGGATATTCCGAATAGACATGGAACGAGAAAAAGTCGAGCGGAGCTTGTCTGTCGCTGCAGAATGCAATGAATTCCTCCGTCCAGTTGTCGTTCCAGAGCGAGCCGTAGCCCATCGCAGGACCGCCTACGCGGAGCCGTGGGGAGATGGACTTGATCGTCTTCGCCGTCTCGGCATAGAACTGGAAATATTCCTGCTTGGAACCCGCCCAGCATACCCCGGAGAGATCAGGCTCGTTCCACACTTCGAAGTACCACGAGGATACTTCCTCCAAGCCGTAGCGGTTCAGGCAGTGCCGGACGAATTCACGAACTAGCGCATTCCATTTATTCTGATCCCGCGGCGGAGCAATATGCCCTCTCCACCAGAAAATAGTCTCCTTCGAGCGAGCCAGTGCTGAAGGCATGAAGCTTAAGGCGACGAACGGGCGAATCCCGGCTTGGAGCAGGAAATCGTACAGTTTATCCACATAAGCCCAGTTGTAGATCGGCTCGCCATCCGCTGTCTCCGCATACACCATCATCTCATCATTAAAAATACCGTGAAAGCGGATATGCGAGAACCCAAGTCTGCGCTGCAGCTCAAGAAATTGTGCCTGCCAATCAGCACGCAGGCCTTCCACCGCCCTGCCAGCTGTCGTAAGCCAGCTCCAGTGCTTCGTATACGGAGTACCCGCCGCCTTCTCGTCGACGAGGATTTCCACTTCATCATAAAGGACGCTGGATGCGGAGGAGAGGACAGCCGATGCTTGCGACGGCTCCAAATACCGGTAGAGCGATTCCATCGCCTGAATCGTATCCACCTCATAATAGTCGGCGCTTGTCGATTCCTCATAGGTGAGCGGCTTCCGGTCAGGGTCCACAGGTTTTGCCGCCGTGAGGGCCTCGCGGAAGGCCCCGGGGGTCGTGTCATATTTCTCTTTAAAATATTTATTGAACAGCTTGACGTTGGCGAAGCCGCAATCGAGCGCAATCTGAGTCACGCTATGATTGGTGTCCATCAATGCATTAACTGCCTTCTCCAATCGGACAGAGGTCAGATATTTCTGGAACGGAATGCCGATCTTGTCGCTAAAGAAATGGGAGAAATAATGAAGGCTTAAATGCTCCTGATCGGCAATCGATTGCAGCGTAATTTTCTGGCTGTAATTATGGTCGATAAATTGCAGCACGCGGTTCAGCCGCTGATAGTCATAATCGTTGACATTGTTCTGCTTCTCCTCCGTCAATTGGATAGAGAAGTAGCGCATCAGATGCCCCGCCAGCATATGCAGAAGACCCAGCGAATAATTCCGGCTGCCCTGCGTCTTCTTGCTCGCTTCCCGGGCCATCTGGGCCAGATAGCGGCGAATGCTGTCATAGATATCCTGGCTCTCTGGCGTCTGATACAGGGAATTACACGACACCGCCCGCTGCTCGTCCAGCAGATCCGGACTAAATTGCAGCGTAAGCAGGACATTATCCTGATTTGTACGGTCGATCTGATGCACAGACATGCTGTTGACTACGATAATATCATCTTGCTTCAGTTCATAATTCCGTTGATCCACATGAATGGTAATCGCGCCCTGCAGAACATAAATAATTTCAACCTCCTTATGCCAATGAAAAGGGACATATGCGACACTGTTCACGAACAGCCTGATCGGCAGATCCTCTTGATATTCGATAAACTCGTAGAGATAACTCATCGGCAAGGGCTCCTTTCTGACGGGAGAATAGTCTTATTCTTGAGGTTCTCCGTTATTTTATTCGGGGGTTCTCACGGCATCATAATTGCTGATAGTGATGTAAGAGACGCTCTGCCCGGTCTTGGATCATTCGTCTCAGGGATTCAGGCTTCACGGATACAACAGAGCTGCCATATCTCATCAAATAATCAGCTATAAACGCCTCTTCCCCCGGATTATAGAATCCCCGTATGACCGTCTTCTTCCCGCAGTCCAGGCTCATCGAAGGGTAATGTTCTTTATAGAAAAGATCCTTGGCCTGTTCTAAAATCTCCACTTCAAAGTCAATACTATGCTTAGATTGATAAATTTCTAACGAACGGTGAAGGAGCTCGTCTATAGTAAAAGGAGCTTCAGCCTCCACTTCTTCTACAGAAGTGATCCGGTCACATCTGAACACCCGATACTGCTGCGTACTTAACTCGATTCCGGAAGCATACCATTGACCAAACTTAGCGGATATTTTGAAAAATTGAACATGGTAGCTTGTTTGCATATTTTTCCGATATTGAATCGTACAGCTGCTTTCCTGAAGAATGCTTTTCAGAATGCGATCTAGATACCGGCTCACATGCGCATGCTGGACCATTTCAAACTGCAGGACTTTTCTCATGCTGCGGATCTGCTGGAGCTGTTTATCGGAGAGGCAGTGTTCAAACTTTTCACCCAGCTTATTCACACTAAGGTGAAATGGCGTGGATTGATAAGCCTCCAGCGTCAACATGGCAAAATACAGAGCATACACCTCGTCCATCGTGAAGACAATGGGGGATAGCAGCCTGTTCTTAAGGATTCCATATCGTCCATGCCGGCCATGCTCGGAGAAGATCGGCATGCCTAATTGCTCTAATGAATGAATGTCGCGCAGGGCGGTGCTTTTGGAAATATCGTATTTATCCATCAGGTCATGTAAATTAAAAAACTCCCGGCCGTTCAAGTATCGGATCATGTCATTTAGTCTTTCCGATTTCTTCATCCTGGATCTCCTTATAAAGGTGTCATATTTTGATACCTTTATAAATTATGATGAGTTCAAGGGCAAAGATCAAATGTAGATGAGATGTACCTAAATCACGATCAAAGGAGACTGATCCCATGAGTGCAACATTAGAAGTAGCTATTTTCTTGTCCATGAACGGAAGGGCGAGAGAGGCTATCGATTTTTACAAAAAACATTTCAACGCCAAGGAACTGCTGTTGGTGACCTATGAGGATATGGCCAAGCTCGACAGCTCGTTCCAGCTTACGGACGCGAATAAGCATTATATCACGCACTCCGTCCTATCCATCGGAACAACAAAGATCATGCTGGCAGAGGACACCATGGACCCTCGGGAAAAATACACGGTCGGCAACAACACCTCCTGGTGTATTCAAAGCGCAGACCTGGAGGAAATTGAACATTTCTACAAGAGCCTGACTTCAGATGATCGGGTGAGGGTCATTGTTCCCTTATCCAGCAATGTGTTCAGCAAGGCGTACGGGATTATTGAAGACCCGTTCGGGATTCAGATTCAGTTGATGTATGATGAGAGATTGCGGTGAGAAGTGCTAGATGATCCCGATCCCAAGTTCACATGCCATATGAAAAAGTCCCTAATTTGAAAGGAGCCATAAGGCTCCTTTTTTGCATACCGACATACGCTTCATGACCATTAAATATGATGAAGAAGATGGCTTGTTTCATCTGCATTATGAATCGGATGAGGTGATGTCTGAGAGGTGCTGAAATTTTTGGACTAAGAGACCAAGGAGAATCCAAAATGATGAAGCTAACCGGGATCCTCAATGATATTAAGCTGCGAAATAAACTGTCATTGATTTTCATTGCTGCTGCCGTTATACCGATGCTAATCAGCGGTGTCATTCTTACGGTGCAGCTTCGCGAAATTTTAATTGCGGGCGCATTTCAGCAGGCTGTGAGCAATGTGGAGCGGGTAAGACAGCGAACCGAGGAGGTGATCAAGGTTCCCTTGGACATCTCTTATCGGCTCTCCAACGATTCGCGATTAAAGACCGTCGTGAACCGGGAGTATGGCAGCAATTACGAAGTTGTCCATGCGTATAAGCAGTATACCGATCTCAGGAGCTACGTCCATATGTATAAGGAAATCCAGGGGATCCGCCTGTACACTCCCAATTCAACGATGCTGAATAACTGGGATTTTATGCAGCCTGATGAGGTTATACAGAGCCTGCCTTGGTATAAGCAAGCGTTAGAGCAGAAGGGGCTTGTCGGGTGGAGTTTTATAGAGGATGAGCGGGATGGGCAATCCTATCTAAGTCTGGTGCGCAGAATTAACCTCGAAGACTGGCTGTATGATAGCGTCCTTGTCATCAACGTAGATACGGTGCTGCTGGAGGCGATATTAGCCCAGGAGACCTTCGCCACATGGATTGTGGATGACCAGAATAACATTGTAGCGGCGAACCGTCCGGATTTGTACGGGAAAAATCTAAAAGAAATGCATGGGGACAACCCGGAGATGTTAACGAGGAGTGAAGGAAGCTTTGACGTCATGCTGGCGGGGCATCCGTCCAAGGTTGTCATATCCAGTCTTAGTCTCCAGAATAGCTGGAATGGACTGAGAGTCATCTCGGTCTTCCGTATTCCGGAGATTGTAAAGGAAGCAAATGGGGTGATCGGGCGCGCGGCACGGGTCATTGCCGCCAGCTTCTTCGCCGCGATTCTGCTAGTGTACAGCTCGGCCTCCCTCATTACAAGGCGTCTGCTGCGTCTTAGCAAGCATATGTCTAAGGTGGGGAGCGGGTCGTGGAAAGCGTTCCTGACGATCGACGGCAAGGATGAAATCGGACAGCTGTCCCGACAATTTAACGGGATGGTCGAGCGGCTGAATCAGCTGATGAATGAAGTAGAGGAGAGCAACTACCAGAAGAGCCTGCTGGAGCAGAAGCAAAATGATATCAAGTTCAAAATGCTGGCCAGCCAGATCAATCCCCATTTTTTATTTAATACGCTCGATTCGATCCGCATGGAGGCGCATGTTCGCGGGCAGGAGGACATCGCTGTGGCTGTATGGCAGCTTAGCAGCATGATTCGGAGCAGCCTCGAGATCGGGAACCGGGCCATCCAGCTGCGAGAAGAGATGAATATCGTGCTCTGTTACCTTGAGCTGCAGAAATTCCGTCATGAGGAACGGCTGCAGTACGAGTTAAATATTGAACCGGATGCGGAGCAGGTCGAGATTTTGCCCCTCATCATTCAGCCCTTGGTGGAGAACTCCATTATTCACGGCCTGGAGAATAAAGAGGAAGGAGCTACCCTAGTCCAAGTTCATGTATATCGCATACAGGAGGGCGTTCGAATTGAAGTTATCGATAATGGCGCGGGGATTTCGCAGGACAAATTGCTTGAAGTTCATGGCCATCTGGAGGACCTGGAAGAAGAGGCGGCGGATCGGAGAATTGGACTTCGCAATGTGCATGACCGGTTAATCCTCTCTTACGGCAAGCCGTACGGGCTTCGCATCGATAGCGTAGAAGGGAAAGGAACTAGCGTGTCATTTTTAATCCCGAAGGAGGGTCATATGCATGTATAAAGTGATGATCGTAGACGACGAGCCTAAGCTCCGCAACGGACTGAGAACCTTGATTCCATGGGAGTCTATCGGCTTTGAAGTCATTGGGACAGCGGCCAGTGGAAAAGAAGTGCTTCGCTCATTCGATACACAGCTGCCTGACCTGCTCATTGTCGATATCCGCATTCCTGGCATGAGCGGCTTGCAGCTCATCCAGGAGATCCGTACTCTCGGAGTGCCTATGCGTTACGTGATCGTTAGCGGCTATGCCGACTTTGAATATGCCCGGACAGCGCTGCAGCTAGGAGCCGACGGCTATTTGCTGAAGCCTGTGAACAAGGACGAAATGACCTCATTGTTAATAAACGTGCGAGAGAAAATGGTGCAAGAGAGGCAGCAGCAAAGCTCTGGGCGCAGTGACCCCCCATCGAAGGAGTGGCTTATATATTCGCTGTTATCAGGCAGCGCTAATATGGATCAAAGTACGGTTCAGGACATGGCCATGGAATACGAGTTAAGCTGGCCGGAATATGAAGTGGTGCTTGTGGAGGTTCGGGGGGAGGGCTCCAGGAATAAAGCCGACATCCATCGCTTCCGCGAACAGCTTGCTGATCTGTTTAACCGTCAGAAGCGCGGTGTTGTTCTGGATACTGCTGCTTATATCGCCATACTGCTCAAGAATCCGCTGGAGGGGGAAGAGGAAAGGCTGGAGCTCTATCAGGAATTGCAGCACATATCTGGAGAGCTGCGCCCTTACATAACGATAGCCGCAGGCGGCAAGGTGAAGCAGCTGCTGGAGATTAGGCAGTCCTACACCGCATCCCAAAGTTTATTGGAGAAGAGCTTCTTCTATGGTCAGGATGCCATTCTATGCCCCGATTCTTCCACAGCCAGCCTAACCCAGGGGACAGAACTGGATCGCTGCGAGCTGCCGGATGTACAGGAATGGGGCTTTCGGTTATTTTACCTCATCGATGTCGGGGATGGCGGCTATCTGGAACCCTTATTGAAGGATGCGGCCCAAATTTATATGAACAAGGGATGCAGCGAGCAGGAGGTCAAGGAGGCCTTCTTCCAAATGATCAATGAAGTGATTCGGAGGATTTCAGCGAAAACATGGCACGATGCAAATTTGGCATGCAGTCCAGCGCAATTTCTAAGCAGTATTTACGGACACCATACTCTGGCCCGGTTAATTGAAGATGTGCTTAGCGTACTGGAGAAATTGTCGATCGTGTCCGCTTCCTCGGGTCAACATAGCGAAATTAAGAAGATGCTGGATTTTATAGACCGCCATTATGCGGAGAACCTCAAGCTGGAGACCTTAGCCCGCATGTTTAATTACAGCAGCGCTTATTTAGGACAAATTTTCAAGAACAAGACGGGGGAGTACTTTAACACCTATTTAGATAAGGTGAGGATTCAGAAGGCGAAGGAATGGCTGGCCCAAGGGGACAAAGTATATGAAGCAGCTGAGAAGGCCGGTTTCTCGAGCGTAAACTATTTCTACAGCAAATTCAAAAGGTACGATGGAAAATCTCCATCCGATTATCAGAAAAAAGCTAAAAATTGATGGAAGTGATTGAAAAATTTCAGAAACAATCGAAGATGTTGGAGGAATTTATGCGAAATCCCTAGTCTGTTGGGGTGCTCCCCTCCTGCGTTACTATGAAATGCAGGAAGGGGGCGAAAGGGATGAAAGCGGTAACAAGGGGTGAGCCGGAGCTGGGATTAACCAGGAAAAGGACAAAGTGGACCACATTCAAAAACCAAAAAGTGCTGTACATGATGTCCGTACCCTTCGTGCTATGGGTTCTGGTGTTCCAGTACTTGCCCTTATGGGGCTGGACTATGGCTTTCCAAAATTACAAACCGGGAAAGAGCTTCCTCGAACAGAAATGGGTAGGCTTCGAGCACTTTGCCGCTTTATTTCAGGATGACCGATTCTATCTGGTGCTTAGAAATACCCTGGCTATGAGCAGCTTGGGGCTTGTCGCTGGATTTGTATTCCCTGTCATGTTTGCGCTGCTGCTAAATGAAGTGAGGGTACAGGTGCTGAAGCGTTTTGTGCAGACGGTATCGTACCTGCCCCATTTCGTATCGTGGGTTGTGGCCGCCGGGATTGTGAGTAAAATGCTGTCCACAGACGGAGGCGTCGTGAATGCTGTCTTAATGAGCCTTCATGTGATAGACCAGCCTATTCAATTTATGGCCAAGGGCCACATGTTCTGGGGCATTGTAACCGCGGCGGACGTCTGGAAGGAGACCGGCTGGAACGCCATTATTTACTTGGCTGCCATTGCGGGAATTGGACCGGAGCTGTATGAGGCGGCGAGAGTGGATGGAGCCAGCCGATTGCGCCAGATGTGGCATATTACGCTGCCGGGCATCCGGCCGACGATTATCGTTCTATTAATTATGTCGATCGGTCATTTGATTGGCATTGGATTTGAGAGACAGTTTCTGCTTGGCAACCATATGGTCAGTGATTATTCCGAGGTCCTCGATTTATATTCTCTAAAATATGGGCTTGAAATGGGACGGTATTCATTTGGTACGGCGATTAATATTTTTAATTCCGTCATCAGTCTCATGCTGCTGTTTATTGCGAACGGAGCGTTCAAGAGAATAGCGAATGAGAGCATCATGTAAGGGAAGGAGGAGCTTGCCATAGCATCCAAATCGTTATTCGACAGACTGTTTGACGTCGTGGTCTATGTTCTTATTACGCTCATTACGATCATTACACTGTACCCGTTCTTGAACGTGCTGGCGATTTCTTTTAACGATTCGGTAGATACCGTCAGGGGCGGCATTACGATCTATCCGCGAGACTTCACCTTGCAGAATTACAAGCTGATTTTCAGCTACGACGGTCTTATTACCGGGTTTAAAATATCCGTTCTGCGTACGGTAGTCGGCACGATTGCGGGACTGATCAGCGGCTCGATGCTTGCCTTTACGCTGGCCCGGACGGAATTCCAGGGCAGAAGGTTCATCTCGACCTTCCTGGCGATCACGATGTACGTGTCAGGCGGGCTCATTCCGGGCTTCGTTCTGATTCGTAATCTGGACCTGGTGAACACGTTTGCCGTCTATATTTTGCCGGGGCTGGTAAGCGCCTTCAACATTTTTGTCATCCGGTCGTTTATTGATGGGATTCCGTATTCCCTTCAGGAATCTGCGAAGCTGGATGGGGCGAATGATTTCACGATTTACTATCGGGTAATTCTTCCGCTATGCAAGCCGGCACTGGCTACTGTTGCTCTGTTCCTTGCCGTGGGCCAGTGGAATTCCTGGTTCGATACTTATTTATTTAACGGCTCTAACAGCAAGCTGACTACCTTGCAATATGAATTGATGAAGGTGCTGCAGAGCACGACCGTGAATGCGAACAATGTCCGCGGGGACAACATGAACCAATTGATGGCCCAGATTTCTCCGGATTCCGTTAAGATGGCCATTACGATCGTAGCCACGGTTCCGATTCTCGTCGTATATCCGTTTCTGCAGAAGTATTTTGTGAAAGGGATGACTCTCGGCGCAGTCAAAAGCTAGGGGAGCCCGATGATCCGTGAGACCGGTATCGTCAGGTGTGGACCTGTTCAATACGCAATCATAACTAAGGGGTGTGATCATATGAGGCTAGGAAGGAAGGGGCTGGCAGCTACACTACTCGTTCTGCTGATGCTGTCTACGGCATTAACGGGTTGTGGCGGGGCCAGAAATGGGGAGCAGCCTGACGAGTCGCAGCAATCAGACACCATACCGTCTAATGAAGTTATCACGTTGACGTATTTCTCTGAGGATCCGAACCCGAATTGGAATAAGATGCAGGACCGTATCGGCAAAATCATTACCGAAAAGACGGGTGTCATCCTGGATGCCGAATTTGCGGTGGGCGATCCAGGGCAGAAGGTGTCCATTATGGCCGCTACCGGGGAGTACCCTGATCTCATCGCTGCCAAAGCCGATTTGGGCAAATTGGTCGATGTCGGCGGGGTTCTTGATTTAACCGACTTGATTGAACAGCATGCGCCCAATATTAAGAAGATGTTAGGGGATAAGATTGTCCGGGCCAAATACAGCCTGGAGGATCAGTCGATCTATGCCATTCCTACCTGGTCCGCAGTAGAGGAGAAGAAATTTAGAGCAGAGCACGGCTTCGAATTGCAGCATCGGGTTGTAAAAGAAGCCGGCTATCCCGAAATTCGCACCCTTCAGGATTATGAGAAAGTCATCTCCGACTATTTAGCGAAGTATCCTACCGATGAGAACGGAAATAAGAATATCGGCCTTTCCCTGAATGCAGATGATTGGCATATGTATATGGTGACTAACGTGGGCTTCATGACGACGGGCGCGCCTGATGATGGAGAATATTATGTGGATCAGGAAACCTTTGACGTGACGTATCACTTCCGCCGCCCGGAAGAGAAGGAATATTTCCGCTGGCTGAACCACATGAACGATATCGGCCTCTTGGACCCGGAGAGCTTCGTTCAGAAAACAGATCAGTTCAAGTCTAAAGTAGCATCAGGACGCGTGCTTGGTCTCATTGTTCCGATGTGGGAATTCGGGGATGCGCAGCAATCGCTGAAAGCGGCCGGCAAGTTCGATCATACCTATGGTCATTATCCAGTAACGCTGAGCAAGGAATATAAAGATCCCAGCTTCTGGTCAGCCGGCTTTGACGGAGGATATGGCGTAGCGATTTCCAGTCAATGCAAAGATCCTGTAGCTGCCATCAAGTTTCTGGACTACCTGGCTTCCGAGGAGGGACAAATTCTGGTGAACTGGGGCGTGGAAGGAATCGATTACGTCGTGGAGAATGGCAAACGATTTGTGCCTAAAGACATTCAGGACAAAATGGACCGGGAGGGCACGGCTTACACCAAGGAATCCGGCCTTGGATTCTACTGGAACATGATGGTTCATTATGGAGATGGAATCAAAGATTCCACAGGCAACTATTTCACCAAGACGAATGCCGAGGAGCTGACGGCTTCCTACAGTGAGCCGGAGAAGGAAGCACTGGCCGCATACAATATAGAGCATTGGAAGGGCCTCTTCCCTAGTGAAGAGGAATTCCCGGAGAGAAAGGCCGGCGCAGTATACAACATCTCCTTGCCGGCAGATAACAAGGCGACTATACTGGGAGCCAAAATGAAGGATATTACTTGGAAGCGCATCCCGGAAGCGATTATGGCGAAGCCAGCGGACTTCGATGCCATTTGGGACAGCTACATGAAGGAGCTTGATAAAGCCGGCGTCAAGGAGATGGAAGAGGCTTATGGCCAGTTTGTTAAAGACCGGGTTAAGCTGTGGTATGGAGAGTAAGAATATAGCGTGAACTGGAACTGCCAACTTGTTGGTTGGCAGTTTTTTTGTTGCAAGAATTGACTGCCGATGGCTTGCTTAAGATTTGGCGGCTGGCTCGCTGGCCGTGTGCTGAATATATTCCAGGTGTTGAAATCCCCAGCCGCACATCTCCGTCAGTACCTTGTGGAGAGATTTGCCGTAGTCCGATATGGAATATTCCACTTTAGGGGGGATTTCTTGATGAATCGTGCGGATCACCAGGCCGTCCCGCTCCAGCTCACGCAGCTGATTAGTCAGCATGCCTTGCGTGATATTCGGGAGCAGGCGCCGCAGTTCGCCGAAGCGTTTCGTGCCGTCCTGCAGCAAAATGAACAAAATTAAGGGCTTCCACTTTCCTCCGATCACGCGGAGTGTGGTCAATATGCCCGCTGTCTTTCCGTCATCGCGCACCTCATCGCGCATCTCGTCTTGCATTTCGTCTTCCATCATCGTCCGCGCCCCTTTCGTATGAGCACCTGTTTAACACAGATTTTACCAGAGGGCTAAGAAATAGAACAGTACGCTCATTTGCAGTACTAAGTACGGTATACCGTACTAAAGGGGATGTCTGCTGGATATCTGTAAAATGTACCACCAACAAATGAACAAACTTCCGGCTAAATGTACGATTTGGCATACATAGTACGATAATAATGCGTACTTTACACCTCAGCGCATTCTCGCCAATAATGGGATTGCATCGCGATGCACCATTTAGGAAGGAGAGATATGCTGGTGAAAATCATGGCTATCCTGGCCCATCCCGATTTGAACACTTCTCGCGCAAACCGGGCGCTATGTCTGGAATTACAGCGAGCGGGAGTGCTGCTTCATGATCTATATGGGGCGTATCCGGACTGGAACATCGATGTGAAGCAAGAACAACAGCTGTTATTGGAGCATGACCGAATCATTCTTCAATTCCCTTTGTACTGGTACAGCAGTCCGCCGCTGCTCAAAAAATGGTTCGATGACGTACTGGAGTATGGCTGGGCCTATGGATCAGGTGGAGATCAACTGAAGGGCAAAGCATTCATGGTGGCAACGACGACGGGAGGGTCGGAGAAAGAGTATCGCTCAGGAGGGTTTAACCGATATACCCTTAGCGAGCTTCTGCGGCCGATCGAGAGAACCCTCACCCGGTGCGATGCCGAATTTCTGCCGCCATTCGTCACGTACAATACAACGAAGGCGACGGATGCAGAGCTTCTGGAGGAAGCGCAGCGTTATGCGGAGACCGCCCGGATGCCGTCGGAGCTGCTGATGAGTTGAAGCTGGTCAAACCAGAGCAATTTACAATGGTCCTGTAAGGAGCACTTACAGGACCATACTGAATATATGAAGCAGTCACATGAACTATTGAAGCGTAAAATCAAGGGACTTTTGAATGTCCAACCCTCGCTTAAAGTGAAGAGTGTAGTCTCCCTTCTCCCATTCCAAATTATGAAGCCGCATCTCAAACGCGGCTAAGTCCTCGGTTTCTCTCATTGACTCTTGCTGAAGAATTTCGCTTTCCCCGCGTTTTGTCACATATAATTGAGCCTGAAGTAAGCTTTCCTTCTGATCTGGATAAATGGCTATTGCGGTTAGCGGAGCATGGTTGATAAAACGATCAGAACTGTCGTTTATTTTGGGCAATTCGTGATTCGGTGTAAACCCAAGTTGGAGATCGTAGCTGTTGTTCATGGTTAGATTTGAAATAAGTGCTCGGGACAGCATCCAGAGGCAGATGATCCCTAGAATTGAAATAAGGATCAGGGAGGTTCTTCTTCTTGGCATCATTGCTTTCCCCTTTCCTCCAAATATAATATTACTATATAGCTATACCACTGAGATTAAATAGCAAGGGAGCATCAGACATGGCCATCCGTCGTGGAGCTGTAGAGCAAGATTACATTATTGAGCATGTCACAGAGGTATTTCAATGCAGAGTTCTTTGGAGCGAAGGGCGTCCATGCTTGGAGTATAGGAGTGACCGAGAGCTGGAGCAAATCACGGAGTATGTCCAAGTTAACTTTGAAGTCGAGCTGCTGGATGTATTTTTTACAGCGGTGGAGAGCTTGCCGGCAGACTAGAGCGACTATCGATAATCCGTTCTTACCTCGCCTGGCAGCGTAAATGCCGTAACCCCCTCTGAGTCAGTGACCCTATCGCCAACAATGCGTTCGTAAGCGAGAGTCGTATATTGGTAGTTTGTATCGATCATCCCGTATTCGGTATGACTGCTGTCTCCAAAAATACCATACGAATAGTACAGCATGTTTTTGTTGATTTCAGGAGCTTTTCCCGTGGAGTTTGTGATACTCGTTCCCATAAGGGTCTCCGTGTGACCGGTAGAGGCGTACTCAAAGTTAGCTTGCCAAGTACATACTAGAAAGTTATCCTGCAGTTCGACCCAGGATATCGTATCCCCATAAATGTAGTAATAACTCAACGCTTCGCCTTCCGGAAAAATAAACGTCCTATCGTAATTTTCATCTATAATCTTGGTCTCCAGCGGGGGGTTCATGTAGTGAACGGACTGAATGAGCCGCATGATTTTCGGTCTTGCCTCTTCGAGAGAGCCGCGATACAAAATATTCTTAGTCTCCTCGCTGAGCGGCGAGTAAATTTTAATTACCCCTTGAGTCCACTCCACCTCATATCCAAAGGAATGGGCAATCAGGCGCATCGGAACATAAACGGTTCCATTTTTTAATTTGGCTGGCGCATCCAGGTCTAGAGCTAGATCGCCGGATTTTGTCCCCCGCAATGTGGCTTTTTTGGTGCCGGGCTTCAAGCTTAGGCGTTCTCCCCATTTCTGTACGGTGACCGTAGATGTTTTGGTATCCCACTGCACCTGAGCGTCCAACGCTTCGCTAATGATGCGCAGCGGGACCAGGGTTCGTCCGCGATCCGTGATGACGGGCAGGCGCTCGGTGATCGTTTTTCCTTCTATAATCAGCTTGGTGGCAGGTGCAGAGGCGGCATAGGCCGCTGGAAGGTTAGCAAGAAGTACAATAAAAGCTACCGCCGCAAGGACGGCGTGGCGAAGCCAGTTCTTCATGGTACGTTACCTCCGTGAAAATTTTCATTGGTACTGTATTAGACGCATAGAGGGACTGGAAAGTTTTGTTAGTATGAGTTTATGGAGCATCAGCTGGGGGCTTACACTGGTTAATGATAAGCAGTGCAAAACACATGTAAATTTGATTGAAAATCGACGAATTATAAATACAATGTATTTTTGTGATTGCTAGGATAGAAATAAAAAGGACTGCTAGCAGCAGCCCTTTTAGATACGCGCTTGATATTCTACTAAATGCAACCTGGGATTCCTGCTTGTACAGTAGTCCATTCCTTTGTTGTTCTAACTGTTGTTGTCGTTACCTTAATAAGTCCCATATTTCCAATTGATATCCACGAATCTACTTTAACGGTAGCATTCAATTCAATTTTTTCGCCGGAACTAGTCACTTTAGCTCCAACATCTTTACTAGCTATCGTAAAAGTTGTAAATAAATTATCATCGTTATCTATTACTGAAACGGTCGCATTATTGACAGAAGTAAATTTGTTCCACGAGTAATTTGCAGCTACTTCATAAGATAATTCAAACGATCCACCAAGATTAGTTGTATAATATAACATTTTTAATCCAGTGCAAAAGTCAGACGCAGCACGAGGAGCTATTCTATTAAGGTTTTCTGTTGATGTAACTTCTTTAGGGGCTTGTTTTAATTGATTAAGGGCTTGTTCCAATTCCCCGACAGTAACAGTAACGGATTCATCTGAAAAAGTAGCATCAGTTTTTTTTAGATCTTCAGGATCTAATCCTAGATATTCAATAACTTGGTTTACATTTTCTTCAGTTACAATTGTGTCTGTTGATAATGATCCACTTGCGCTCGCTAGTCCACCAACCGGTAAAATTAGAACGATAGATAGACATAGAGCGATACATAAATTAATAGACTTTCTTACCATTAGACTATTACCTCCCTCTTTTTTTACTATAATACCATATTATATACATATTTTACATAATTTTAGGTAAAATGTAAATATGCACTATTGTGGCACCTAATAATACAAAAGTATAAATTCCACTTGAAGTGGATGTTATGTATATAATCATAAATGAAAAGGAGGTGCTGTATCTAAATGGAATCTATTGAAATAGGACTAAAATTATTTGTGATTATAATAGTTATCTCACTATTTTTTGCTCTGGTAGGTTTTCTAGCCAAGATATATTTAAGTAACTTCTTTGATAAAATATTTTCTTTAATTAAAAATATCTTCAAAAAAAAGGACTGACTATATTGTGGTGCGTACCCGCTTGGGGGCACCTGAAAGGGTGAGAAATCAGTTCCAGTCCGTCCCAATAGCATTAGGGAAGGGCTCATTCAACAACTAGAAGACTTACTTTTGCGTATGCCGGATGAAGTAGAAGAAGGACAAGCGAAAGATGTTATAAAACCAAAAGAGGATACAGGGTACGACGGGTTGCGTCGTAAAGGAAGGGAAGAATCTCCTGCCTGAGTATTACGGGTATGGAAGAGCAATGGATAATCTCGCTGTGTACTGCAAGTGATTTCAAAGTGAAAAGGAGCTTTGGCTGCTGACTTGCTGGTTTAGCAACATTGTCTAAAGGGAACAAGTTAATAGTAAGTTATTAAGGGCTTGGGGCAACCAAGCCCTATTTTTCTTGCAAATGTGGCAAAAGATGATCTTTTTAGAGGAGTATGTGAGGGAGTGTGGAAGTAAATAGGGCAGAGTAACTATTTTTTGCATTGATTTTATAGGAGGGATTGATATGGGATTTTACTTCAGGAAATCCGTATCATTTGGAGGGTTGAGGCTTAACTTTTCCAAGTCGGGGGTAGGTGCTTCCGTTGGGACGAAAGGATTCCGCTTTGGAATAAGTCCCCGAGGCAATTATGTTCGTATCGGCGCAAACGGGCTTTATTATAGAACCATGATCGGTAAAAAAAGAAATACGAGTAATACAGTACCTCGTGAAGAAAATATACAGACGATCCAACAATCCGATGTCGTTATGCATGAAATTGAAAGCAACGATGCGTTGGAGATTTTTGACTCAAGTTCGCAAGACCTGTTAAACGAAATAAATAAGAAATATAATCAAATCCCCTTATGGACAATCGGTATTGTAATAACTATTCTCTTGGGTTCAACTTCATTTCTGTTTTTGGGCCTATTGTCCATTGGCCTACTTTATTGGCTGGACATGAATAGAAGGACGACATTCATTGTATATGACATTGAGGAAGCTGCGGAATCAAGAATCCAAGCGTTTTATGATACTTTCAATGAGATCATGAGTGCTAATCACAAGTGGCATGTCTCCGCCTCGGGTCAAGTCCAAGACCGGAAATATCATGCTGGAGCATCAAGACTCCTTCGTCGGAGCTCAATTTCAATCAACTACTCGCTTCCTAAACTTATAAAAACAAATGTTAGGGTTCCCTGTGTTCCGGTGGGAGAGCAAAAACTATACTTTTTTCCTGACAAAATCTTAGTTGTACAACGAAAGAAGGTTGGAGCGGTAAGCTACGGCAGTTTAATGTTGGAATGTTCGAATACCCGTTTTATTGAGGATGGGGTGGTTCCTAGAGACACAATTGTTGTAGATCACACTTGGAAATATGTGAATAAAAATGGTGGGCCAGATCGGAGATTTAAAGACAATAAGCAATTTCCAGTAGTTCTCTATTCGGAACTCTATTTCCGGAGTGAGACTGGATTAAATGAACTGGTTCAAGTTTCGCGTCCTGATGTTGGGCAGGGTTTAAGAGAATATTTGAACAATTCGGATTTCCTCTATGCTAAGGAGAGAGACCACAGTTAATTTAATGGGTGGTCTCCTTCATTTCATGTTTGGACTATAATATGTATAACTTGCTATACATCACTATATCCCAATATATCTACATAAACTCAACTTTCACCTGGAGGAACAGAAATGTCATTACCGACTGAATTAGCATCTATTTTTCGTGTGAAGCAAAAATCTTACAAGATGGTACTTGTACTCTCTATGATTGGCATTTGGCGTGAAACCCAGCAAAGGTTTATATCGTTAGATTCCATTGCGGAACGGTTTGTAACCTACTGCAGAGATCGGGAAGTTAATAATCTAATAGTGGATGTTCCACCGAATAGTATGGCTTCTCGCTGGTCAGAGGTGAGTGCTACACAAGTGAAGGCGATATTAGATACCCCGGTCGAGGCTCTTAGAAGTATTCTAGCTAAAAACGACATGAATGAGCTAACATTCACCAATGCGATATGGGACGGAGGGGAAGAAGTTCTGACTGAACTCGAAAGATATGCGAACCGGGAATTAGAGTCATATTATACTCAGCTTCAGTCTAACTCTTTCTCTCTGAAGGAGCACCTGAGCCAGATATTGCTTACATATAGAACGGCTAAGCAGGAACCGTTTGCGAATCATCCTCTGGGGACTGCTTTTCGAAGAACGATTCCCGAAGGAATAAGGCAATATCCGTTCATCTCAGATCATATTCGGGTTCAAGGTTCTGTAGGTCAAGGAAATTGGGCTACCGTTCCCTGGATTGCATTGATGGATACACGTCTTACGGGATCAACTCAATATGGCGAATATTTAGTTTATCTTTTTGCAGAGGATATGAGCTCTGTTTATTTAACTTTTATTCAAGGTGTGACGAAACCTATTCGGGATTATGGGAGAAGGGGAGGTTACACATACCTAGAAAATAAAGTCGACCAAATCAGAAAACAGTTGCCTTTGGTTGGCTTTGCAAAGGACGATCAAATTGAGCTAACCACAAGCGGGCTAGGACGTGATTACCAGGTATCTACCGTTGCCTACGTCCGATATGACAGCAATAATCTTCCAGAAAACGAACAGCTTGTAGCTGATTTACAACGAATGATGGAGGATTATCAGATCTATGTACGAAGTCAATTGCAGACGGCGCATGAAGAGGTAGATGACCAAATCGAGGATGAGGAGTCAGAAGAAGTGGAGACACTGTCCGTAACAGAACGGCTATCACAAATACGTTCATTTATTCGGAATAGAGGATTCTCGTATCCAGATGGATTAATAGAGAATTTCTATCTTTCCATAAAAACAAAGCCGTTCGTCATTCTAGCAGGGATATCAGGCACTGGAAAGACAAAATTAGTGAAGTTGTTTGCTGAAGCGATGGGGGCGACCGTGCAGAATGGACAGTTCGCGCTTATCCCAGTTAGACCTGACTGGAGCGATCCCTCAGACTTATTAGGATATAAGGATTTATCAGGAACCTTTCGTCCTGGGCGATTAACAGAAGTGCTATATGAAGCATCTAAGCCGGAAAACCGCTCGAAACCCTACTTTATTTGCTTAGATGAAATGAATTTAGCAAGGGTAGAGCATTATTTCAGCGATCTTCTCAGTGTATTGGAAACCCAGGAATGGAGAGATGGTGAAATTGCGACGGCTCCATTAATTTCAGCTGCTTCTCTATCTTCGGAGGAGGATCAGCAGAAGTACGGGGACCTATCGATTCCTGATAACGTGTATTTCATGGGTACGGTCAATATGGACGAGACAACCCATCCTTTTAGTAAAAAGGTTCTTGATCGAGCCAATACCATTGAATTTAACTATATCAATTTATTGCAGCTTCCAGATGAAGTGGTGGGAGAGACGATAACGGAAGCCGTTGCTCCGAATTCCTTTTTGAGAAGTGATTTCCTTCAGCTTGTCGACGCAATGGAAGAGAACAGGGAGCTCATTTCAGAAACGACACAAAGTCTAGCTCAATTGAATGGAATTCTAGAAGGCATACACGCCCATGTAGGGTTCCGAGTTCGTGACTCCGTAAGCTTCTACATGATATACAATCGCCGTGACAACTTAATGTCGGCTGATGAGGCGTTCGACCTTCAATTACTTCAGAAGATATTACCTCGAATCCAAGGGAGTAGCTCAGCAGTTCGACGAGTTCTCTTGGAATTGTTGAAGGTGTGTTTAGATCGACCTCTTGCCATCAATGAACTAATGGAGGACTTATCCCCAGTATATAATGAGGCGGAATTTCTCAACGCACAGTCGCAGATCAAATATCCGCAAAGTGCCCGCAAGATTGTGTTCATGTTACGGAGGTTAGAAGAGGATGGATTCACTTCATACTGGTTATCGTAATGGGACGGTAGAGTTACTACGGATCGAGACCAATCTATTTAACTTATATATTCAGGGCAAGCCGTTTCACCCCACGGTAGAGGCATTACAGCTACACCGGGATGAGGAGGGTGCCCTGGTAAATGCCCACTGTCGTATAGAGAAATTCTCCTCCAATTTAGAGATTAGCTCCATATCGGTCTTCTCGCCAGAGGAGAACGGTTTGCAAGCATGGGAAGAGGGCCAAGCCTGCGCCCCTCTTTTCTTCGAGACGCAGGCTTATGAAATTGTAGTGGAGAAAAAGCAAGATGTGGCTATTCAGTTTTATCATGAGAATAGGTATTTAAGAGAGGCGGTAAAGCCACTCGGGAAAAATATATTATCTGGTATTTTGAACTTCCAGAATGAGGTTGGATTTACGGAATTAGAGCTTCGTTTACATGGACAAGCGCTCATGCAATTACAGTTAGAAATTTTTCCGACGAAGATGGATTATAAAAAGGACTATGAAACGATACTGAGCGATGTGAATCAACAAATTTATAATCTGTCCTTTGATTTTTTGCGGAAAACCTATCATTTGACAGGGCTAAAAGATACCACCCAGCAAAGTATGACGGAGTTCTTTGCGATCTTAAGACATATGTTTCAGCATTTGGTTCAGGCCGTAGAGCGCATCAAGAATGCGCCGCACATTAAGACGAATATAGTGAATCAGAAAGTATCCTCTGGTAAGGCAAGGCATGCTGGGAAAGGTAATTTAGCTTACCTCTCCAGACATCCAGAGCTGTTTGTTAAGGATAACAAGAACGGGATTATTCATGTTAATGGCCAAAAAATGTACCCTACTCATGTATTGGAATCCAAGAAGTACATGGATTTTGATACGGGGGAGAATCGCTTTGTTCGATGGGTTTTAATACGGATTTCAAAGAAATTGCAAGCTCTCCGTATTCGATTAAAGTCCGTAGAGCGTACTTCCGATCCTCAACTATTAAGAAGTGTAGATGTTATGGAATCACAGTTGCAAAGGCTGCTACGATACGATTTTCTGGCAGTCGGCGATATGACGCACATGTCAGTATCCCTTGTTCTACAGATGGCACCCGGGTACAGAGAGGTATACCGTTGTTATCTCATGCTGATGAAGGGCCTCTCGGTTCAAGGAGATCTTATTCGCTTGTCGTTAAAGGACTTAGCCCAGTTGTATGAGTACTGGTGTTTCCTGAAAATTCACGATTTATTAAGTCGTAAATATGAACTCATCAAACAAGACATCGTCAAGGTGAATCGTTCAGGGATTTTTGTGAAGCTCGACAAAACTCAGAAATCCAAAATCATGTATCGGAATCCCCAGAATGGTGAAGTATTTACGCTTTATTATAATTCACTACCAAGTGGAGAGCAGACCCCTACAGTCGGCCAGATGCCGGATAATGTGCTGACCTTGAAAAAAAGCGATTCTTCGATTGAATATAAATATATTTTTGATGCGAAGTATCGCTTAAATCCAGCTTATGAGGGGACTCCTTACCGAAGAATGTACACTAATCCTGGACCTGAGGAATCAGATATTAATACGATGCACAGGTATCGGGATGCCATTGTATATGGGGATGGAAATCAAGAGTTGGAACGTAGCATGTTTGGGGCATATGTTCTGTTCCCCTATGACAATGAAGAGCAGTTTCGCGATCATAAATTCTACAAAAGTATTGAGCTCGTCAACGTGGGAGCATTCCCATTTCTACCTAATGCGACAAGCCTGATGGAGAGGTTCCTGGACGAAATCATTATGGATAGCCCAGAGAAGGCTTATGAGAGGTCTACCCGTCCTCGTGGGACGAAGGCTTATTATCAGAATAAGTTCACAGGTAAGAATGTGTTAGTAGGCTCTTTAAGGCAAGACACGCAGCTGGAAGCTGCCTTGAAATATGGCTTTTACCATACCCCGTTAAAGAATATCTCGAATCATCAACTGCTCACGCAGATCGAATATGTAGCCATCTATCAGTCCATCAATAAATTTGGCAGATTCGGCGAGACGGGCATTCATTGGTATGGGAAAGTTACAGAGTGGAAAGTGTTGCGTCGTAAGGAAATCACCGAGCGTCCCGTAAGACCGGGAACTGGTGAGGAGCTGTATGTTAAGTTTTCGGTAGAGAAGTGGATAAGGAAGGCACCTTCAATTGTTCCGGGCGGTCACGGGATAAAGACCCTCTTGTTCACGTCAAAGTACATTTTTGATCGTGCGCAGGAAATCGCAGAGCTCAGACTCGAGACGGAAGAAGAGCTGAACACATGGCGTGAAGAGCGAAGACGAGGGCCGATTACTGTAGAGCTTAATCATGATCAGGTAGATCTGGCTAGTGCTGTTGTGGATATACGGTTGCGGGAGGAGTGAATAAAACACCCCCTTCTTATTGATTAGGCCTTAATTTGAGGCTTTAGCATCGGTGGGCGTATGCTTTTCTTGCATTGATCATACAACGAAGAAGAGAGTAGAATATCTGCTCTCTTCTTCAACGCATCATTGATAATGAATAAAGTTAACGTGAAATACAACTAATTGGAGTAATAATGTAATGTAAACCAAAAAATCCTTTAAGTCAACAGAATTATTGTTCTTTTATTCCCTCTCTACTAACTGTAGCTTGTGCTGTGGATTCATCTAGTAATCTTGATGCCTCTTCGGTTAATATATTGTTTCTACTCCCGTTATCGATGACTTTTACCCCATGATTTCAGCTAAAAATGATAGAGCGTTCATACCTTCTTCGTGCTTTGTGTTATTCGCCGGAGTTTTGTATTGACTGTAGTTTCTTCTTAGCTATCCATGTTTATAACTTACCTTTGTAATTTCCTCATTGGATTAAAAATTTACTAAAAATGGTATAATATTTTGTGCTAAAGGGCCTGAATTGGGTACATATGTAATTAAATATATTTTTAAAATAGTGGGTTTTCCTTCTTAGTAGCTTGGTTTAAGCAGGCATTCATGGTCTTAAAGACAAGAATTACATCGCAAAATGATTATCTTTTCATTGTCCTAACTCCATTTATAAAATTAGGAAGGATTTCCCTGAATGTTGTCGAAAGTACACTAACTAGAACTTTAGGCATGGAAGGGTCATCAGTAATATTATTACTCTATATCCTTAGGCAAAAAATTGCTGTTGGAAAATATGGAGTAAAGATGGGGCTCGAAATGGGTAGGATATGAATTTTGTTGAATGCAATCAGTGAAGTATTATAAACATTAATGTTTCAGGGGGATTTGGTATGGGCGATTATAGTTTCAGTAGATTCAATTCTAGAGACTTCGAGCATTTTATTCAGGCATTAACGAGGAAAATAATGGGCAACGGTACTATAATATTTGGAGATGGGCCAGATGGAGGAAGAGAGGCTACGTTTGAAGGAAGTTGTCCATTTCCAAGTGCGACCGATAATTGGTCAGGTTATTGGGTTGTACAAGCTAAATATAAGAATCGTACTGATGATGAATCAGATTTTTCCTGGCTGAAAAGGCATTTTAAAAATGAAATGAACAAATTTATTGAAAATAAGAAGAAAGGTTTAAAAGTTCCTAATAATTATTTGTTTTTTACGAATGCAATTCTCACAGGAACACAAGATACAGGTGGCAGAGATAGGATATCTAAAATATGCAAAGAATATGAAGATACTATACCTAATATAAAAATTTTTGGATATGACGATCTCTGTAGGTTTCTTGATGATAATAGAGATATTGCAACTACTTACTCTAGTTTTACTCTTCCTGGTGATATACTTTTTGAACTGACAAATACGTTAAAAAAATTAAATGAATGCTCAAGTAATCATATGGATTTACTGACTAGATTTTTAGAAAAGGAGTTCAAAGAAGACTTGACGTCTCGACTAGAGCAAGGTGGCCAACTAACTGATGAAAAAGTTAATCTGGAGAAGGTTTTTGTGGATTTGAACATAGTAAGTATTGATCCCAAAAAAAGACGGATAGAGGGAGAACGCTTTGTAAAAAAGTGCATTGAATTAGGAAATAATCTAAATAAACCTGATAATGAGAATTTAAATGAAAGCAGACTAGTGCTGATTGGAGGGCCGGGTCAAGGTAAGTCAACTCTTACGCAATTTTTAAGTCAAATATATAGAGCATTTTTTCTAGAAAAAAACTCGGAATGCAAGATAATGGAAGAGGTATCTGGTTTTATTAAACAATTTAAAGACTTAGATATTGAGGTACCTAATTGTATTCGTTTTCCTATAAGGATTGTACTAAAAGATTACGCTGGGTGGATGGTAAAGCAAAAAGAGCAATTTTCAGTAATAGAATATTTAAAATATAAAATTGAAGCCAAAGGTAAAGGCCAAATTAGTTTAATGGATATACGAAAGATACTAGGTTCTTTGTCAATTCTTTTTATATTCGATGGTCTTGATGAAGTGCCGGTAACCTCCAATAGAGAAGATGTTCTTAATGAAATAAATGACTTTTTAGATATAGAGTTGAGAAGAGTAAATTGTGATTCAATTGTTATTGGCACTACTAGGCCTCAAGGCTATTCGAAAGAGTTTGATAGTACGAAATTTGATCATTATCAGTTAGCCGATTTATCAGAGGAAGATTGTCTGAAGTATCTAGAAAAACTAATGGATAACTTCGATAATTCATTGGAGCAGAAAGCTTCCTATATGAACATACTATCCAAGGCTCTTAATGATGATGGCATAAAGCGGTTAATGAAAAGTCCTCTACAAGCTACTATTATGGCGATTTTGGTAAGAAGTGGGGGTGAACCTCCAAGAAACCGATATAATCTATTCACACAATATTATACTACTATTCTTAACAGAGAAAGACAAAAGGGTGTAGTTACGGTATTAAATGATGAGTATAATGAATACATTGATCTTATTCATTATAAATTAGGTTTTATGCTGCAAAAGAATTCAGAGGACTACGATAATCCTTCTTCAAGCGTATCATATCAGGAGTTTGGCGAGTTTGTATTAGAAATATTGGTCGATGAAATGGGTATTGATACTGAAAAAGCAAATAAATTTAAAGAAGATATACTATTTGCAATTACTGATAGGTTGGTGTTTATTTCTGAAGTGGAGGATTCAAGGGTAGGTTTTAGTATTAGATCAATGCAAGAATACTTTGCAGCTAATTATTATTTGCATAACCAACCAGATGAAATAATTCCTAATAAAATCAGAATTATCGCCAAAAATATTTATTGGAGAAACACTTTCCTGTTTGCAATGGGTTACTTAGCTAAGTATAAAAGTTATTTAATTGATGTAGTTTTTTCTATATGTGGGGAATTAAACGGTAATAATCAGGATTATGCAGCGATTACTACTGAAAAGATTACAAAGATCGGTTCTTGGTTAGCCCTGGATCTTTTATGTGAAGGAGTATTTAGGAGTAGGCAAAAACAGGAAAATAAATTTTGTAATTTACTTGAAGAGTTGTTCAAAATAGCTCCTTCCACTAATCACTCATATTTCTCAAAATTACCCGATTCAATTCAAGAGAGATTTGTTGAAAAATTTATAGAGAAATATATTTCACAGTCTAGTAGTATCAGAGAAGCAGTAACAGCCTGGTCAATAGCTTGTTCATTGCTGATAAATAGAAATAATAGAATGGAGGATTTAATTGAAAAGTACTGGCCAAAAAATAATGATGAGGAGATTTTTCTCCTTAAATTTATGGTTCAGGAAGGGGCCAAAACAAGTAGCTTTGTTTTAAAGAAGCTTATATCTTCCATTGAGAGAAATGAAGTAACGACATATTTTAATGAATTAGATGATGACACCTTATTGGAAAACTTACTTGTATTTGAATTTTCCCCTAAAGTACAAGAATACCTTTTGGAAATTACATTTTTTGCGAGCTTGGATAGTTCTTTTTCTAGAAACAAACGTACTTTAGAATTTATTAATTTAATTAGTAGAAGAGAGATAATTGATTTAAGTTCTCAGGATATCTCAGTTTCTCTAATTTCAGATAGAAATAATGAAATAATAATGGATAATTTTAAAGACATCAGTGCATATTTAATTAGTACAAAAAATGATAATCCTAATGTACCACGATTACGTGACTTATTTAAGGATTTTGGAATTGAATATTTGTTTGCGTTATTAAATTTTACAGTGACTCCATCAGAAGAGAATTTATATTTACTTTCAGATGTACTAAATAATACGGATCAAATAAGAATGAATATACTCATAAATAATAATGCTAGATTTAACTGGATAATAAAAAAACTGTTGTTGATTTATGAAAATGTTGGTCAGTTACAAAAAAACCAATTAATTAATGAAATTGGGGACAAAAGTAACTGGATAGCATTTGAAAGAAAAGTACAGGAAGATAATTTAAATTTATCGGATAATGACTTTACTTTAATTAATTATAGTCTAAAAGGGTTTAGTAAAGGTACTTCAATATCAACATTTATTAATGATATATATAGACCCTATACTGGTAAATTTAACAGTAATATCTCACATATTTTATTTTTGAACTTTGTTTGTTTTGGTTACTCAAACGATATTGAAAAAGAACCTTATGTAAGTGATGAAGTTTTGGATGAAATAGTAACTGCCACTATTAATATTCCAAATGATTATAGAATATTAATTAATAGAGTTTGGGGAACATTAATACAAATAATCTCTGCGGAACAATTATTTCGATTATTACAGAAGAGAGAGATTGATATTTTTCAAGGAATTACAATAGAAGATACTATTATATTTCCATTGCTTTCAGCTAATATTAATGATAACTACCAGAAAATACTATCTGCCATTAACATTTATAATAAAGAGACCAGTTTAATTTGTTTACTGCCTTATTTGCTTGCTCTCCAAGGGATGAATAAAGTTTCAGTAAATTTTAATCATGAATTTCTTTTGAATCTGAAGTTTAGTCAGCCAAAAAATGAAATAAGCAGACTGTTATTGCTACTGATATTTTTTCATTCTAACGAAACAGTAAATTTAAATAAATTGATTGATGAAGTGATAATTCTAGTTAAGGGTAATTACAAGATAGCTACCCATATAATTAATTTACTCGAGAAAATTAAAAGTTCATCTGCCGGTATAGTTGAAATGGTATACCGGATTCATTATGAATTAAACTTAAATTATTCGGAAAATATTAACATTTTATCACTTTATGAAGAGTATTTAAAGGAAATGATTGAAAATTATCCGACAGAATTAAGAAGCAAAATTTAATTTCAAAGATTAGAAATTATTATATCATTACTTTAATAATTAAATTGAGTAGTTGAGTGAATTTTAATTATCTTTGGTAGGTGGACGTGACTCTAAACTTTGATGTCGAAGGGATGATAGGTTTAGACTGAGCAGAAGAAGAATATGTGATCAAAATCATTAAACAAATTTCCAACTTGGAATCATTACTATGTTGAATGATAACAACATAGTAATGATTCGTTTGATATGAATTCCGATTGAGATAGGCTGTTACTTACCTCTATTCACCAACCCAATTACCCCACCTTTCTATTATTACGCATTTCCGTACCACATATCGCCTCTTCTTCTGCTATCCTATAAAAAAAGGAGGCTCCCCCATGCAATCCCTACTCGAATCCCTATACTACGGTCATCTCATTCCCGAAGAACAATTGGTTCCCAAAGATCCCATGTATCGCAAAAAGGGCAGAGAACTGTCCGAGAAAATAGAAGCCTGGAAAAAGAAGCTGTCCAGCGATGAGTTTGCCGAGCTTGAGGCGCTGTTGGACTTGCAGCAGCAGATTCAGAGTATGGAGATGACGGCGGCGTTCACCTACGGCTTCAAGTTGGGAGCGGTTATGATTATCGAAATCCACCTCGATCATGGGGTAGGTAATAACACCAAACATGATGAGGAATAAGCAGAAGCCCAACCCAGCTAAAGTTCCCCATAACGAATACTCTTCACCCTTAAGTCCCCCCAAATTCCTTCCATGTTCTCTAACTCCCATCCACGTCTACATTTATAATATAGTCACACAGCAGCATGGCTGACTTAAGCCACATTTACTACCTAACGAGGGCTGCAGGTGATGGGCCTCACAGCGGTCGCATTGCGGCTAGTTCGCTGCCAGCCTCTTTGCTGCCTACATCCATCATCGTCCACAGCGACAATTCAAAAAAATGGTTGTAAATTTCAAATTCTTCTTATATTTTCTTTACTAACAACACCCTGCTGTATGTAAGAAGCATCGGTTATTTGTTCTCCAAAACTGGAGACGTTTACAGTGTGGGGGATATTGGGGGGGCGGGGTTGGCTTTTATTATGAGTGTTTGATCTCATAACGATTTGACCGAAACGCTGAACGCGCTGTATTCTCTCATGGTTCGGCCCGTTGAGGCGGTGCTGATTTCCCGAATAACCGGGTACGGATTCTGACGTTCCTACATCGGCTTCTGGCTTTCAGCACCCATTCGCCCGACGTGTTGATGATCATGGTCCGGGAAGGATACGATTCTCCGCATGATGCGATTGTCTCGGCAGCGTATAAGAGGGACTTCTTTATTTTTGATGCGCAGGAACAGCCACTCGTTGCCTTCAACAAGGCGTTTGCTCAGAGCTCAGGGGATTTACCCCAGCTGGTAAGCCGTATCGGAGGAATAAGTTATTCATTAGAGAGATCATCAATCGCTTGAACAGCCAGTTCCAATGATTTCATTCTTCTTTCTAATAGTGTTTTTTGCGGACTACCTGCCTTTGACTTGGCATGACTGTTTTCAATGGATGGGAATAAACCAGTAAGCACATGGCGTGCTTCTGCTATATCTTTCTGGGTGTAATAATGGGGCTTTTGGTTCCATACGTGTTCTAGCAGGGCTAAGCCAATGTAAAGAGCTTGGAGTCGTTTCGTGATTAAGGTGGTATTTGCACCTTTTTGTGTCATCTGAGCCAAGGCATTTTCGCATTTGCTGATTGTCGATTGGAAGGATTTGATGGATTCCATTTGAACTTCGTTTGATACGTTCTCCATGTTAGTGCTGTCCTCTCTTCGTTTCTAAATGATTAAGCCTGATTCCTGATTAAAATCGTTAAGAATCTCATTGGGGGCTTTTGGGGTAGTTATGGAGTGTAAAAAGAAAAAGGGGGTGAGCCAGCATGGGTAAAACTAGGGTGAATTTGCTGACCAAGCTATTGATTTCCTATTTGCTGGTGCTGCTATTTCCAGTCATGATTATTGTGCTGTATTATTATCCGTATTCGGCGAAGGTAGTCAAGGTGAAGGAGATGGACTGGAACGCCCACATTACGGAGCAGTTCATGACGTCGATGGATACATTCACGCGGTATGTGTACAATCTGCCGTTTGAGCTGGTGCAGAACCGGGAGTTCCGGCTGTATCAAGCCGAGGAGAGCGATTATCAGCGCGTGCTGATTGCGAATGAGATGAAAAAGTACAATGCGACCGATGCTTTTATCTACAACACCCTGCTGTATGTGAGAAGCACCGGTTATTTGTTCTCCAAAACTGGAAGCGCATACAGTGTGGAGGATATGGGGAAGCCGGGGGTTGGTTTTTATTATGAGAGCTGGCCTCATAACGATCTGACCGAGACGCTGAACACGCTGAATTCCCTCATGGTTCGGCCCGTAGAGGGAGTTTTGGTCCCCGGCCATAACCGGGTACGGATGCTGACCTTCCTGCAGCCGCTTCCGGTGGGCGGCACGAGTTCGCCTGGCGTGGTGATGATCATGGTCCGGGAGGATACGATTCTCCGCATGATGCGGTCGGTCTCGGAGGCGTATAAGGGGGACTTCTTTATTTTTGATGCGCAGGGACAGCCGCTCGTTGCTTCCAACGAGGCGCTAGTTCAGAGTTGGGAGGATTTACCGCAGCTGGTAAGCAGTCTAGGAAAAGACAGCGGCTCATTCCGGGATACGTCGACTGGTACGGCCTCTGGCATGTCCTCTGGCACGCCCTCCAGTATATCTCCGGGCTCGTCTTCCGGTTCGACCTCTAACCCGATCTCAGGTTCGTCCTCCGGTATCCACCGGATCGACGGCGTGTCCTACCTCGTATCCTATTCGGTCTCGGATAAGAACGGCTGGAAGTATGTCAGCCTGCTCCCGGTGTCGGAATCGCTCCAGGGGCTGCGCGCGATCCAGCTCAATACGATTCTGCTTGTGGGATGCATTCTACTGCTTGAAGTGATTGTCATCTACGTCTCGATCCGCAAAAACTACCACCCAATTAAGCGTTTGGTCGAGTTCGCCGCCGGTTTGTTCGAGCCCGAGGAGCTTGGGCCAATGAACGAGATCGAGGCGATCCGTTACACGTTAAGCGGTCTATCTGCGGTCAACAGCCGGCTGGATGAAGAGGTGAAGGAGACGCTGCCGATCATGCGGGACAATATGCTGCTGGAGCTGGTCAACGGGCATTTCCTGAGCGGGGAGCAACTGCAGCGGGAAGCGGAGAAGGTCGGGGTAAGTCTGGACGGAGCCCGTCTGACGGTGGCGGTCATCTCCTGTGATTCCGAGACGGAGAAGACGAATCTTGTGCAGCTTTATTGCAAAAACCGGGAGAGCCAGCTGCCTGAAGGGGTTCAGGGTTATTTTTTCAAAAGCAACTACCATCACGAGATCGTATTCGTCTGCTCCCATGGGGCGGATTTCTCCGTTCAAGCGTATTTAGCCCGGCTGCAGGAGGAGCTCCAGGTGCGAACGGGCTGGAAGACGATCATCGGCATTGGCGAGCCAGGGGAGGCTGTAAGGACTGCCGGACATGGCCAACCAGAAGGAGCACGAAGGACTGCGGGACAGAACCAACCTGAACTAACTTGTACGTACATCCTTGATCCCAACTCGGCACATGTCTCCTACTTGCAGGCGCTGCGTACGGTCGAGCAGCTGCGGCTGCGCCATACGAGCCCGATTCTGAGCTTTGCTGAGATCGAGACATCGCCGTCCGGCACGGTCTCTTATTTCGCCGAGCTGTTGCAGTCGCTGGAGCTGGCGATTTTGAAGAACGAAGCCTCCCTGGTGGAGTCGCTGATTGAGCGGATTGTCTGCTATCTGAGCAGCGAAGGGCTGCCTCCGCATATGCTGCGGAGTGTGTATTTGAACACGGCTAGCGTGATTTTTAACGGGCTGCAGCGCTTCCGCCATGATGACCAGAGTCTGCTGCGCCTGACGGATGCGGCCTTCCAGCCCCGCTATACGTTGGAGCAGATGACGGGGATTCTGCAGGAGAGCGGCGCCAAGCTATGCGAGATGATTCGCGAGACACTGCCGAAGGGACGCACGGCTTCCCGCGAGGAGATTCTTGCGGTGATCGAAGACAAGGGGATGGACCCGAATTGCTCGCTGCAGCTGATGGCCGATCATTTTGGTATGTCGGTTTCGAATTTTAGCCACCATTTCAAGAAGGAGATGGGCCAGAACTTCAAGGAATACATCGATCGTCTCAGAATCCAGAGGTCGATTCAGCTGCTGCGGGAGAGCGAGGAGACGCTGGAGGGCATCGCCACCCAGGTCGGGTTCACGAACACCTCTAGCTTCATCCGCTCCTTCAAAAAAATCGTCGGTACCACGCCCGGCCAATACCGCACCACCCACAGAAGCTAAGCTCGGTTCCATCCGAAGCTGTCATGGCAAGCTGCGGATAGTCGACAACCACCCAAGCATGCCCGGATCTGCATCGTCCGCACAAGGGAACAGTGCGCACGATGCGGCTCCCCGCCAACTGCCGCTGTATGGCCGTTATCGGGTCGCCTGCATACACCATCGCAAGGGGCATTTTTTGAACATCTGCAATATTTGAAGACGCCCCCGAAGCAGCCGGGAACAACCTTCTAGCCACGCACCTTATTAAGCGCTTTCAAAAAATGAAGACCCGCACAAAAACTGCCCGTTTACGCGGCTTGGCATCTCCCATTACTGTCTAAGGTGCCTGCGATTCAGTCCAGGCAAAGCTGTGGCAGCGGTCTGTATCGATCGGGCCCATATCAAATGTGTGGAGGTATGGATATGCGGAAAAAGGTAAGCGTTCTCACATCACTCGTCTTGATCACAGCCATGCTGCTGTCGGGGTGCGGTTCAGGGGGAGATAGCGAATCCGCAGGGACAACGCCCGGGAATGCGTCCGGGGAGAAGGTGAAGCTGACGGCGATTATGACCAAGCATCCGCTCACCAAGCCGCTGGCGGAAATGGAGTGGCTGCAGGCGGTCGAGGATGCCGCTGGAGTGGAAATTGAGTGGCAGGAGATTACCACCGACTATGGACAAAAGAAAGGCACGATGCTGGCCAGCGGCGACATCCCGGATCTGTTCATTGGGCCGAATGTCATCACGGATGCGGATTTTGCCCAGTTCCAGGGGCTGTTCCAGGATTTGTCCGGTATGCTCGACCAGGCTCCGAACGTGCAGAGGATGTTCAGCGAGAAGCCGGAGACGAAGCTCATCGCCACGCAGCCAGATGGCAAAATCTACGGCCTCCCCAAATACCAGCGGTTCTGGCCGTCAACCGGCACCAGGCAGTTCATCAACCAGAAATGGCTGGATGAGCTAGGGCTGCAAAAGCCGACGACCTGGGATGAGCTGTATGACGTCCTCGTCGCTTTTAAAGAGAAAGACGCCAACGGCAATGGCGATCCGAAGGACGAGATCCCGATGGATTGGCCGGGCGGGATCGGCGGGTACTTTAATCCGGCTGTGCTTCTGGGCAGTATGGGCATCACGCTGTCGGAGGGCAGCGGGCAGGGCTATTTTGTCGAGGACGGCCAGATCAAGAATTTCCTCATCGACGAACGCTACAAGACCATGGTGGCTTTCCTCAATAAGCTGTACAAGGCGGGACTGATCAATCCTGAAGTTTTTACACACGACTATACGAAATATCAATCCATCGCCCGCGGTGAAGGGGACACGGCCAAGGTTGGCTTCACCTGGGGCTGGGTAGCGTCCGACCGGTTCGGGGAGCAGTTGGCCCCGCAGTATGTCACTCTGCCTCCGCTGAAGGTATCGGCGGATTACACAGGTAAGCTGTCGTGGAGCTATGATTACTATTCTTTGAACTACGGCACGAATCACGTCGTAATGTCCGCCAAGACGAAGCAAAAGGAAGCGGCGATGCGTTTTATCAACGAGCTGTACGATCCGAAGGTCGGCATACAGGCGTTGTTCGGCTCGATCGGCCCGAATATTGAGGATCATGGAGACGGGACTTACAGCGTACTGCCTCCGGCCAATCCGGAGATGGACCCCGGCACCTGGAAATGGACGTCCACGATGGCGGATCACGGGGCTTTTTATATCCCGGACGATTTGCAGCTGACGCTCGGCAAAGACATGCAGGAGGTGCTCGGCCAATCCGAGCCTTTGGAGGAAGCGCTGAAAGTGGATCTGGATAAGGATGTTTTTCCCGGCCTGTTTATTAAATACTCGACCATGGACAACAACACGATGAGCCTGAACAACACGAACATTATGAATCTGGCCGAGTCCAGCTTCGCCAAGTGGGTGACCAAGGGCGGCATCGAGGCAGAATGGGACGCGTACGTGAAGGAGGCCCAGAAGGCCGGCATCACCCAGAATCTAGAGATCATGCAAAAATACTACGAGGAATATAAGAGCAAAAAATAAGGGGGGGGTTCATATGCAGGCTCGCAAAGGGCTAATTCAAGCCGTCACGCGTGACTATCAACTCTGGATTATGATCCTCCCGGCGATCATCGTCATTCTGATTTTCAACTACATTCCGATGTACGGGATTCAGCTCGCTTTTCGCGATTATGATTTCAGCAAAGGGCTGACCGGGGGCGAGTGGCGGGGACTGGCGTATTTTCAGCAATTCATCGACAGCTATCTGTTCACCGACCTGATGAGGAATACCTTTCTGATCAGCCTGGCGAGCATTGTGCTTGGTTTTCCGGCTCCCATCATTTTGGCGTTGATTCTGAACCAGATTCGGCGCAAAAAAATGAAGCAGCTCATGCAGACGACCGTCTATCTGCCGCACTTCATCTCAATCATCGTGCTGGTCGGCATGCTGAATGTGCTGCTGTCGGCGGAGACCGGGGTCGTCGGTCATTTGATGAAAGCGGTCGGGCTGGGGCATATCAACCTGCTCGCCTCAACCGGCACCTTCATTCCGGTGTACGTGCTCTCGGATATTTGGCAGCACTGCGGCTGGAACAGCATTATTTATTTGGCTGCCCTGTCCACGGTTGATCCCCAGCTCTATGACGCAGCCCGCATCGACGGGGCCAGCCGCTGGCAGACGATCCGCTATGTCGATATTCCGGCGCTTGTGCCGACGATTATTATTTTGTTCATTCTCAGCATGGGCAACATTCTCAGTACCGGCTTCGAGAAAATATTCCTGATGCAGAACTCGCTCAATCTGCCCGTGTCCGAGGTCATTGCCACCTATGTGTACAAAATCGGGATCGTCTCGAGCCAGTTCAGCCTGGCCTCGGCCATCGGCCTGTTCAATACGGTGATCAACTTCATCTTCTTGTTTGCCATGAACACGATCTCAAAGCGGGTATCCGAGACGAGCCTATTCTAAAAGTCTATGAGGGAAGGAGGAACGGACATGGATCGTACGTATAAGCGTAATAGTGGAACCGAAAAGGAACATACTCCAATGGGCCGCCATGGAGCCTTGAGCAGCGACGGAGCCGGACCAAGATTCCATGGGGCCTTGAGCGGAGGCGGAATCTTACTCACCCAAGGAACTCCAGGAAGCAATGGGCAGCCACGACTCGGTAGCACCATGCCAAGCAACCAGGGGGCCGGGTTAAGCGCCCATAGCCGCAGGCCAAGTATCGGTGGAACCCGGCCGCCTACCAATGGAGCCCGCCCGCGCCTCACCGGCAAAGAGCTGGTCTTCAAAATCACGCTGGGCCTCCTATGCACGTTTATTTTTCTAATCATCGTTTATCCGCTGTATTTCATCGTGATCGCTTCCTTCAGCGACTCCACGCTCGTAGCGACAGGCAAGGTCTGGCTGTTTCCGAAAAACATCAGCTTTTTCGGGTATCAGGAAATTTTCAAGGATATGCGGATCTGGACGGGCTACCGGAACACGGTGTTCTACACCCTGTTCGGCACCTTGGTCAATATGCTGTTTACGCTGCCGGCGGCGTATGTGCTGTCCCGGCGGGAGTTCCGGGCGAGGAAGGTCATTATGTTTATTTTCGTGGTGACGATGTTCTTCAACGGCGGTCTCATTCCGACTTATCTTCTAATGAAGGATTTGCATCTGACCAATACGATTTGGGTGTTCATTATCCCGTTTTGCGTCAATGTGTTCTATCTGATTATCGCCCGGACGTTCTTTGAGAGCTCGCTGCCCCAGGAGCTGTACGAGGCGGCGGTTATGGACGGCTGCTCGCATTTCATCTTTTTCTTTAAGGTGGCGCTGCCGCTCTCCAAAGCGATGATCTCGGTAATCGGTCTCTATTATCTGGTCGGGCATTGGAACGACTTCTTTACCGCGCTGATCTATATCCGCAATAACAACCTGCAGCCGCTGCAAATTATTTTGCGGGACATCCTGCTGTCCAATCAGGTGTTTGCCGGCGGGGCGGGCACCGGAGGAGACGCGGGAGGTTATGCGCAAAGATATGCCGACCAGATCAAATACGGCGTCATTATCGTATCCACGCTGCCGATTTTGATGATCTACCCGTTTATCCAGAAATATTTTGAGAAGGGTGTCATGATCGGTTCGATCAAGGGGTGACCTTGTAGGGGCGTCCAACGTTCTGTTGATGTATGAAAAATACCGTCCAATACGGCAGTTTATGCCGCCATTGGGCGGTATTTTTGTGTTAAAACAGGGGGAAGGCTCGGAAAGTTTATACAATCATCCCACGCAAGGGTTCCAGGTATCCGCCCCCTATGTTAATCTGGATGTATCAATGGGAAAAGTTGCAAATCATTAGGAGGTAGAATTGATGGCTGAGACAAGTCATATACTGGAATGGACACTTGTATCCGAGTGCCCGATTCCCCCGGATGTGAACAACCTGCTCGTTCCCGGGGAAGAGGCGGTCGCTGCCTACAAAACCTTTCGCGACAGCGCCGTTTTTACGAACAAAAGATTGATTGTCCGGGATGCGCAGGGCTTTACGGGCAAGAAAGTCGAAATCTACTCGCTGCCTTACTCCTCGATTGATATGTGGTCTACGGAGAATGCGGGCGGATTTCTGGATATGAACGCCGAGGTAGAACTGTGGACGCGTGCGGGCCATATTAAGGTGAAGCTGCAGAAAGGCGTCGATATCCGCAGGTTCGATATGCTCATCGCAAATGCGCTGTTAACGAAGTGAGTTGTATGGGAGAAGCTGGTATTCCCCTGCTGTTGAATGTGATGGTTCAGGTCTAAAGTTGGAATTATTCATAGAGTTAGGATGAAAGACACTTTTTATAGTGTCTTTTTTTGTATTTTCATAGGTTAAAAGTAGGCATTTTGGTAAAATATCAGACACTAATATTTTCTGAAATGAGGTTGGACAAGCTTGAATAAGGTGGATCCTAGCCGAGTTGGGGGCTTGGCACGCGACTTGGAGCGTTTGGAGCGCACAATGGAGAACGGAATTACGGGAATGTCCAGGGAATTAAACCGGCTAATAAGCGATGTGGAGGCGGCATATTCCGATCCGTCCGAGCATTACGTGCGATCTGCGGCACGCGAAGCCAGCGGCCTGCTGCGGGAAATCGGCAAGCTGGCCGAGCGGATTGACGAGCAGATGAGGAAGAAGGTTCAGGCTTTACGCTATGCGGAAAATACATACATAAAGGCAGAGAAGGATTCGGCAAAGGCGACCGGGGTGAAAAAATCAGCGACGTTTACCCTCAAGGGGACGATTCAGAGCTGGTTTCAGCGCTTCATGGAGAAAGCGAGACAGAATGTCGCTGATCCAGACGAGGCTTCGTCTGCGGAGTCAAGGCCATCGCTGCTGCAATGGATCAAGGGCAGCTTGCTGGAGCTTCAGGACGCCTCTTTGGTGCAGCGTCTCGACCCGGTGAAGGAGGATGAGCGGATCGCCTCTTTGCTGCAAATTTTGGACACCGGGACGGCGAAGGAGCAGGTGTGGGCGCGGGAGGAGCTCGAGGCCATCGCTTCAAGCTTCAAAGAGATTGCCCGAAACCAAGCGGCCTATAAAATATATGCGATTTACAATAATGAACTGTATATGGGTTATGCACATCGGTCTGCCCAGCAGCAAAGGGAGCAGCTAGCGAAGCTCGGCGTCGCTGAGGAATGGTATAAGTCCGGGGTCAGCTTGGCCGTGTTCTATAAAGGCTCTCCGCTGGATGCCTGCGAATATAACCCGCTGAAACAGGATCTGTCCGCGATGCCGAAAGAGAGCGAGCTGCGCTTGATAATTGCAGCCGGTATGATTAATCCCCTCTACCGGGAATGGGCGAAACTCCACTATGACGCGATTGCGGCGGCGGTGCGTCAAGCGGCAGAGCGGCGCAGGGAAATGCAGGCGCTGCTGGATGAATACAATCAGGCGGTTCCTGCGGAGGATATCCGCAACATGCAGCAATATTTGAAGGACATGAACATCTACCAAGGCGAGATTACGGGCGAATATAATCAGGAATTCCTGATTGCTGTAGCCGGTTACCAGCATATCGCGAACACAGTGAGCTCCATGGCGGCAGTTCGGCGCGATTGGTTCGGATGGGAGATGTTCGAGGTAGATGGGAAGATCACGAAGGACCTACTGGATTTGGCCCGCTCAGAAAGAGGCTCGGGAATTCGCAATGATCCGAACCTGAAAACCGGCGGATTGACCGCTGCCGTAACGATCGTAGGCGTTGGAGACGGCATTGTCAGTCAATTGTTTGAAGACGTAAAGGACTTGGCCGAGTTCGCCGTCAATTCCAATCCGGCAACCCTGGGATTCTGGACAGATACCGTGCCGGGATATTACGCTATAGGGGAAGCAATTGCGACCGGTGAGCTGACGATCCATGATATGAAGAAGCTGCTCGGCGACGCCGCGGCAGAGGAGTTCGTGGTTCCTTTCCAGGATATCATCGAGCTGCAGCCGAAGGTTCTTTCCGGCAAAGCCACCTATGAGGAGAGCGTAAGATACGGACGAGCTGTGACGAAGGCGTTCTTTGCGATCACGGTAGTAGAAGGCGCCGCCAGAGCGGGAGCCAAATTCTCCGGCAAGACCGTGAAGGAGCTTGTGAAGAATGTGAAGGAAGCGGCGCAAACGCGGCCGCAAGTATCGTTTGCTACCCCCGGTGGCCCTGAAGTCCCTGTCCGGGATATGGACATGCCGAAGACGGAGCCGCAGTTCTCTAAGTCTAAGCCTGATTCGGGATCAGGCGGCGGGAAGATGGATTCTGTTGAGGGGGCGGGTAAGGCTATTGAAAATGCACTTGCAAAAGGAAGTGCAAATACCTGGGAAAAGTTCCTAGCTGAAAATCCAGGGAAAAGTATTGAAGAGGCCTCAAGGTCTTATATTAAGTTAATAGAAGAACAATCTCCATGGCCTGAGGGATTCGACATAACAGTACATAAAACTACACTAAAACCAGGGGATACATTCCAGATGGCTCTGGATAGTACACAACCAGTAACATCGCCAGGAAATTTTGCTACGTTTGATAACATTCCTAATATAGATTTTGTTAGGAACAATTTGGCCGTCAAATCAGATTGGAAAGTCGATTGCAGCAAAGTTGTTACTTATAAAGTGAAAGAAGGTGTGGAACTACCAGTAATCAAAGGGCCTGTTGGACCTCAGATAGATCTAAATGCTGATAAATATTTACCTGGTGGAAGTAATCAAATACAAATGCTACTTCCTAGAGGTACAGACAAGATGGATTACCTAGAGGTTGTATCAGTAAGGTCAATCAAATAAAAAGGGGATTAAATATATGGGTATTGATAATTTTAAATGGGATGATCAGGATCGAAGTGTTTCCTGGTTGTATAATGGAAAACATATAACTAAAAAGTATGACAATGCATATTTTGCTTCTTTAAATAATGAAAAACAATATGTAGTTGTTGAAGCAGGGCAAAACTATTCTCCGGACCTAATTTTTTATCTTTCATTTGAGGGTAAACAGATTTTTAATTTAGATAAAGTTAATGATAAGATCAGTTGGCAATTACAAGATCATTTAATTCAAGTAAATTGTAAGAATATACTGAATGCTCAAATTTACCCGGAGCAGGGTGTTGCAATCGTTATTTCCAAAGAAAATCAGTTTGAGAAAGTGTTAAAAGGGTATGCAATGGATGGTACATTGTTATTTGTTAAACATCCTCCTCAAGGTTTTGATTTTAGTTATTTATCGACCTTAAAGAATCAGCCGTCTGTTGTTTGTGAAGGAGATGAGGATCATACTGATGTTTATGGAAGAAGTGGTTGGAGCTTTATTATTGATACAAAGACAGGTGATATGACCAAAGGGAATTTAGCATATTGAACTAAGGTGAAAGGCCTATTCCAGCTTGAATCACAAGTTAGGAATGAGCCTTTTTTGCATGTCCCTAATCAAAGGGGAGGAGATTTTGAACCAAAGTATCAAATTATATAAAAAAGGACTTTTGAAATCTAGCAAACTTCCATTTGCTCAGCTAAGTTATTCAAATGAGACGATAAAACTTTCGGTTGTGATAAGAATGGGGAGTGGTCTGTATCCATAGTAATAATGGACCTGCAAGGTGTTCGAGCGTACATTTCTCTTTGACATCTTGTGGAGAGAGCATTGTCCTTGAGTGTTTCAATATACACACGGGGGATCCTTCCGAAATTATCTTCCGTTGTCCGAACGGGTGTGGCAAAAGGCAGCAGTGGTTGGAAACAAAGTTTTTGTATTGCCTCAAAAGAATCATTTTCAGAGCACTCACCAAAAAAAGCGTCTTTTACAAATGACTTATTGAGCTTTAAATAAGTGTTATCCTCGCTTCTTATGATAGGAAGAGGCGATGCTGTATCGTCCTTTTCGAGGATTTGAAGTAAGCTTTGACCATTTACCGGCAGAAAGGCACATACATAAACGAGCAATTGAATTTTGTCAGGACGATATTCAGCGGTTTGGGTGATCACAAGTCCACCCATGCTGTGCCCCACCAAAATCATCGGTTCAGACTCATTGTCCAAAACACGGCATAGATGATCCGTGTAGTCTTGCAAAGTAACTTTCGAAACTGCAGTTGTATCCGTATCCGTTCCATGTCCGGGCAAGTCTACAGTAAGAACCCGGTGTCCGGCGTCTCGCAACAAGGGGACTATTTTATCCCAACTCCATCCTCCGTGCCATGCGCCATGGACTAAAACAAATGTACTCATTTTTTCACTCCTTTTTATTGGTCCCGACGTTCCCCAAACACTTATGTGATATATAACACTTTATTCTAACTTATGCATAAAGCTCAAAAGATACAACCCCATAGTATTTGCGTTTCCACTAGCGAGCACGAGCTAGGAGTAAGTTAAGGCACAATTGCTAACGGTCAGGAGATCCGCTATTTGCCGTTTTTTCGCGAAATTGGCCAGCCAACGGACACAGAAGGCGCTATTTTGTGAAAATGACCATGGAACGCATCGATTTGGTACCAATAAGGTCCGCTGTGTCCGTTAGCTCTAGAAAAAGCAGAATTCTTGTGAAATAGCGGAACCAGGGTCCGCAAGGATCAGCAGCACAACTGTCCAGCAGTTCACCATATCAGCAGTTCACCATATCAGCAACTCAGCAACCCAGCAATTCATCAGCTCATCAGTTAAACAGTTCACCAGAAACGCCAGCTTACTCCCCCAAAAAATACCGCCCAACAGGCAGCTGCTGCAGCCGTTAGGCGGTATTTGGTCTATTTTCACCAACCAACTCATCATCTATTGCCTCATATATCTCCAGATCATGGTCATAATATCCTTAGACTGGTCATAGCCGTCAGAGCCCCTGAAGGCTTCGACATAGGGCTTCAGGAGTGCGTTGACGACGGATTCGCGCAAAGGCTGTTGATCGATTTCATAACGCAGCGCTGCCGATAGTTCGGCCTGCGATTTCGTAAATCTAAGCTGGCATGCGAAATCGTCCAGTGCCTGGAGAATATCCTCCTGCTTGACCTCTTCTTGCATCAGTTGGCCTTTCATCACATGCAGCTTCTCGTCATCAATGACGGAGGTGTTCTTCTCGACCAGGCATTCGATAATATGACTCATATAGTGCAGAAATATTGTACTGGCGACATCCTTTGGATCGAGGGTTTGATTGATATTTTTGGCCGTAAACAGCAGGTGCTGCTGAACCCCCATGAAAATCACGGCCGCCTCAAATGCAGAACGGCGTAATTTCTCGCCATATACTTCAACCAGGCGATCGGCGAGCCAACCGATTTCAATGATCCGGTGGTACATGACATATTGCTTCATTTCTTTATCGTGGGAATGCAGAATTTCCTCGAACAAGGCGGATAACCCGTACTTCTGGCTCGTTTGCGAGATCATCGCGATTTGCTCGATTAAGATATGGATATCGCTGGGGTCTTTGCCGATCTGCAGCTCGCTTCTTTTCATGCGCGCTTCGTAACGCAGCTTCTCTAATACGGCGCTGACGCAATCATTTTTCGAGGAGAAGTAGTTGTAGAATGTCCCTTTGGAAATGCCTGCGCGTTCAATAATATCTTGAATAGAGGTTTGCATGATTCCCTTTTCAATAAACAGGGCAAAAGCATGGTCCACCACTTGCATTTTACGTCGATTCATGAGTTCCTCCGTACAACTTGATACCAACAAGTATATCCACGATGCTTCAAAAATACAATGTGAATTATACCCTGGGTATAAAAACTTGATTTTATTGTACCGATGATATAAAATCATCAAGTAACTTTAAATTTTAAATAGAGAATAGGAGAAACTTCAGGATGAGCGATACTGTGAAACAGTTGGAAAAACCGCCCTATTTAATGATAGGCTTGTTATTCTTTGCAACCTTCGTTGCCTTTCTTAATAACTCATTGCTTAATGTCGCTTTGCCGACAATCATGCATGATTTCAGCATTGATTATTCTGCCGTTCAGTGGCTGTCCACCGGCTATATGCTGGTCAGCGGGATTTTAATACCCGTCTCAGCCTTTTTGCTGACGAAATTCACGAACCGCAGTTTGTTTATTACGGCATTATCCATCTTTACTTTGGGAACCTTGATCGCGGCCTATTCGCCGAACTTCGGCTGGCTGATCGCTGGACGGATGATCCAGGCTGCTGGATCCTCTGTCATGTCGCCATTGTTGATGAACATCATGCTCATCAGCTTCCCGCGTGAGAAACGCGGCGCAGCCATGGGGGTATTCGGTCTAGTTATGATCGTGGCTCCGGCCATCGGACCGACACTTTCCGGTTATATCGTGGAATATCACGATTGGCGCCTGCTGTTCGAGATGATTCTTCCGTTTGCGGTTATCGCGCTGCTGCTGGCCATCTGGAAGTTCCGCAGTGTGATGCCAACGAAGGAGACCAAGCTGGACTACCTGTCCGTGGTGCTTAGCACAATCGGTTTTGGCGGATTGCTGTACGGCTTCAGTGACGCAAGCAGCGCCGGCTGGGGCGACCCTGTCGTCGTAACCTGCATCGTTGCCGGTGTTATCGGAGTTGCGCTGTTCGTCATTCGCCAGCTGCGCCTTGAAATTCCGCTGTTGAACCTGGGCATTTATAAATATCCGATGTATTCGATGGCTGCCATCATTTCGGCCGTCAATGCGGCGGCGTTGTTCTCGGGTATGATCCTGACGCCAGCCTACGTGCAAAATGTGCGCGGCATTACGCCGCTGGATTCCGGTCTGATGATGCTTCCCGGCGCTATCGTCATGGGGATTATGTCCCCGATCACGGGTAAGCTCTTCGATAAGTTCGGACCGCGTGTGCTTGGCTTTGTCGGCTTGACCATTACCGCTATTGCTACGTTTATGATGTCCAAATTCGATTTGGAAACGACATATAGCCACATCATCATGCTGTATTCCCTGCGTATGTTCGGGATCTCCATGGTTATGATGCCGATTATGACGAACGGCTTGAACCAGCTGCCTACGCGCCTGAATCCGCACGGTACGGCGGCGAACAACACGATTCAGCAAGTTGCCGGGGCGATTGGCACCGCAATCTTCGTATCGATCATGAACTCGAAAACGAAATCGAGCGCGGCCAGCCAAATTGCTACCATGGATCCCACTACAATTACGGATCAAGTAAAGGCCCAAATCGGCCAAACGGCCCTGCTTGAAGGGATTCAATATTCCTTCCTGATTGCGGCTGCGACTACCGTGGTTGCACTAGTGCTTACGCTGTTCGTCAAGCGCGTAGACGTGAGCAAGGCGGCTCTAGCCAAGCTGGAGAGCGAGCCTGAGCCTAGCGCGGCGAAATAATTGAAATAACAAGGGTTTATCCAATAACAAGCTCGAAGCCCCAGTCTTAGGACAGGGGCTTCGAGTCTTTTTACAAACCGATATGGTAGAGCCGGGGAAGCTGCTATCCGCCGTTTCGTTTGAGCAGCTCAATGAGCTTATAGAGATAATGTGCGCCGTGAAGCTGCTGCTCGATTTGCACATCCATATAAGCCAATGAATCCATGGTAATTCTTCGAACCTCGGACAGGCTTTGCTGATTAATTTTCTCCATGATCCCGCGGACCGTTTCCAGCAAATAAACAGAGGACTGTACGGTTCTAATAATTAATAACCGGCGGATATCGTCGCGATGATATCGCCGATAACCGCTCTCGGGATCGCGGTCAGGGGCAATCAAGCCCTCCTTCTCCCAGTGCCGTAATGTGGTAGCAGGCACATCTATTTCCTTCGCGACTTCCCCGATGGTATACCACTGCTTCTTCCGGCTGGCAAGGAAGCTTTCCATTTGATCCGGCTTCAGAATCTCCAATGCCTGCAGGGCTTGCTGTTTCTTCTGATACAGCTCGGCTTGTACCCGGTTGATCTCCCACAACGCTTCCGTATATTTTTTCTGCTGAAGCATCGGCATCACCTTCCGAACCAAGGCCATGCCGAAGCCCGGGTACATCGCCCGGATACACTTAAAATAAGCCTCATGTTCTTCCGTATAGATGCGATAGCCATTGGCACCCCGCTGTGGAGTTGGAACAATCCCCCAATCTTCATAATGCCGCAATGCACTCGTACCAACATCTAATTTCCTCGCAATTTCAATGGGTTTAAGTTTCATACAGTCACCTCCCCATACGGCGAAAGTTTAAATTAAAACATTAGAGTAATGTGACGGCCTATGATCTTGTTTACGACCTTGATTGGTTATTCTACAAAGCATCATAAACCAAAACCTTCACACTTGCACGAATGTTGTAATATCGAGGTAGATTTAGCGATTTCACGATAGGAGGTTCTTGGGTATTTTCTATTCTATTAGCAAGAACTTATTACATAACCTTAATTCATTTAATCAGTAATTTTTTTAAGCTCAAAAATAGTTGCCTCTGATAACAAGATGAGCCTATCGTTATTAACAACAAAAAAACTTACACTTACAGGTATGCTAAGTTTTGTAGAAGGGTCACTTATGTCTATTGCTTTTACTACATCAGTTATATTTAAGTCTGGGATATCTATTTTATATAATCTATAAAAAGAGTCAGAGTTATAGCATGTCGCTGTAATCTCATATAATGGATTTTTAAGTTCATGCTGATAATCAGTATAGTTTTTAAGTCCCTTTGATGAAAAAAAGTCTTTTTTGATTATTAATTCATCTCCAATAAATTTTTTCCCGGTTGGATATTCAGAAGCATCATTATATGAATTTGCAAATCCTAAAAGCTTCTCAACTTTCCAAGTTCCATAGAAATATTTTTCAGTTTCACTATCCAAAAGTATACGTTCTACAAGACAAGATTCGGATGTTTTTTTTGGAATAATAGACTCATCCGTTTCAAATTTAGTCTCACTAGAAGTATCTGGATTTGATGTCATTTCAACATTTCCACAAGCCGATGCTAGCATCAACATTATCATAATACAAACCAATAATATTTTTTTCATATTTCACACTCTTTTTTATTTTTTTATTGTGTCACAATCTCTTCAGACATCAAGCTCTCCATTGGAGCGTTATCCCAACAGTTCCCTTTCTGGCCCATGGAACACATCGTTTGAGCACTATCGGCTCACTACGTAGTGTTGGTGATGTCGCTTACCTTTTTTCATTAAAAAACACATTGAAATCTGCAAAGGAGATCCGTCTTGTTAGACATTGGATACGAAGATATTATCCCTGGTCATTGTATGTATTTTTGGTACTATGGTATATAATTCCATGTAACAACCCCATCCCCTTCCTTACGGAAATTAAATTTACGTTATTAATCTATTATTTAGGAGGCCTTTGGATTCAATGAATAAATATGCCAACATTATTTGTAGTATAATTCTTTCTGCTTCCTTTCTAGGAGGATGTTATTTGTTAGCTGAGAGAGGAAGAAATATCCCTAATGACGAAGCTGAAAAAGTGATTAGCGATAGTAAAACCATACTTACAGAGAATGAACTGTCCGATTTTCTTGGGATCACAACCAGTGATTTAAAGAACTTGATTGATTCGGATAGAAAAAAGAGAGAGGAATTCAAAGGGGGAATATACGACAGGTATTCGTTCTTACCTATCATGGAGCTCCCTGGCGGACATAGGGTTTTTCTAAAAAGTGAAATTGAAAACTGGGTACAATACCACTCTTTAAAAGTGATTATACCGATGGATGAGTAAGAACAATGACGGAAGCTAACAAATTTGTTGACTGTTTTAAAGATGTGAATGTTCTGGTTAAGGAAGTTGAAATCGCCAAGAAAATCCAATAATAATCCAATCGAAAGCAGCTCATGCAGGGCTGCTTTTTTTGCATCAAATGAGCAAATCAATAGCTTCAGCGCCATCCATCCCCATCTGGGGAAAGCCTAGCTTCATTTAAAACCTTAAAGTAGCGTGGACGGCTTTTGTTTCTGATTACACCGCTGCATACAGCAGCTGCTTCTTAAACCTTCACACTTGCACGAATGTTGTAATATCGGGGTAGGCTGAGAAATTTTTCGAGGAGGAGATCGTTTGAATAACGAGATATTTATTAAGGGTGCGAGGGAGCATAATTTGCGCAATATTTCCCTGTCCATCCCTAAGAACAAGCTGGTTGTACTGACAGGACCATCCGGATCGGGCAAGTCAACCTTAGCGATCGACACTTTATTCCGGGAATGCCAACGGCAGTATCTGGAGTCGATGGGCATGCAGGGGATCAATAAACCCAAGATGGACTCCATCGTCGGCCTATCCCCGGCCATCAGCGTCAGCCAGCATGTGACCAACCGCAATCCCCGTTCCACCGTAGGCACAGTCACCGATATGTACACGAGCTTGCGCATGATCTTTGAGAAGCTGGGGAAACGCCCTTGCCCGAATTGCCATCAGGAGATTCTGCCAACGCTGAACCAGGAGGACATCGAGAAAGAAGCGGGCAGCTTCAAGGAGTTTATCAAGTGCCCGCATTGCCAGCATCGCATGGAGAAGCTGACGCGCACCCATTACTCCTACAATACGATAGAAGGCGCATGTCCGACCTGCAAGGGGTTAGGCGAGGTGGTGCAAATTCATGAGGCATCCGTCTTTCATCCGGAGAATTCGATCGAAGGTGGCGCTGTTGACCTGTGGAAGGGGCGGTATGCGGATTATCAGGTGTCGATTGTTAAGACCGCTATGAAGCACTACGGTGTACCGATCGAGGACGGTCTTCCTCTAAAGGACTACAGCCCGGCGCAACGAGCGATTCTGTACCATGGCGTGGAAAGTCAGGAAGTGAAGCAATGGTTCCCTCATATCGCCCCTCCGAAGGCGGTAGGCGATGGAAAGTTTGAAGGCGTGCTGACGGGCATGTGGCGGCGCTTCTCTGAGAAGTCAGGCGCGTCGGCGGAGGGAGAAGCTTACTTCTATTCGCAGCAATGCCATGACTGTCAGGGCAGCCGGTTAAATGAAATCAGCAGAACCGTTACAGTTGCGGATACGACGATCCCCCAGCTTGTCCACCATTCCCTGGAGGAAATGCTGGACTGGGTGAAGCGGGTCGAGTCAGCGCTGGATCATGATTCCCTGCTGCAGGTAGAGACGTTCACTCTGGATATGGCCACCAAGCTCAATCGATTGATTCGAACCGGGCTGGGGTATCTGACCTTAGACCGCCAGACGGTCAGCCTCTCCGGCGGCGAAGCCCAGCGCATCCGGCTAGCCTCCATCCTGGATTCGGCCTTGACCGGCGTGCTGTATATTCTGGATGAGCCTACGGCGGGGCTGCATCCGCGGGATACCCTGGGCTTGGTTAGCGTGATGAAGGATTTACGGGATCTGGGGAATACCGTCCTTGTCATCGAGCATGATGTCGATGTGATGAGAGAGGCGGATTATATTATCGATATGGGGCCGGGAGCGGGAGCTTATGGCGGAATGGTCATCGGCGAGGGCACACTGTCCGAGCTCATCCATCAAGAACAATCCATCACCGGACAATACTTGCGCCATGATCCTGCAGCAAGAAGAAATGTCCGCCAAGGTACAGGACAAGCGATCGTCGTGCATCGGGCCAGCCTGCATAATTTGCAGGATGTGACGGTATCTTTTCCGGTCGGCTGTTTAATTGCAGTTACGGGAGTTTCAGGCTCTGGAAAATCCACGCTCGTGTTCGATGTGCTGGCGAAGGGAAATGATAAAATCCATGAAGGCTTTGAGCGGGTGGACGGCTTGGAGCACTTCGGCCAAATGGTAATTGTCGGACAATCGCCTCTCAGCAGGATGAAGCGTTCGAATGTCGCAACGTATACAGAGGTATTCACCGAAATCCGCAATGCCTTCGCACAACGAAAGGAAGCCAAGCAGCGGAAGCTGACGGCCAAGCATTTCTCCTTCAATACGGAGGGCGGACGCTGCGAGAATTGTCAGGGGCTCGGGTATGTCCCGATGAACATGCTGTTTTTCCCGGAATTGGAGGTGACATGTCCGGTCTGCCATGGACAGCGCTTCAAGCAGGAGGTACTGGCCGTTCAATATAACGGGTATTCCATTAATCAAATTCTGGAGAGCTCTGTACAGGATAGCTTGGATATTTTTAAGGAGGAAGGGAAAATCCGTTCAATCCTTGCATTGCTGGTGGAGATTGGCTTAGGCTATCTAAAATTGGGGCAGTCGCTGACCACGCTCTCCGGCGGGGAAGGACAGCGGTTGAAGCTGGCGAAGGAGCTGATGAGGACATCGCAGACCAGCACCCTCTACTTATTAGACGAGCCGACGACCGGGCTGCATCCGAGTGATGTGAAGCAATTGTCCAAGCTGCTGGATCGCCTCGTGGATGCAGGCAATACCGTGATCATTGTCGAGCATAACAGCGAGCTGATCAGAACTGCGGACTGGATCATTGATCTAGGTCCGGAAGGGGGACGGCAGGGCGGTCATATCATCGCAGAAGGGACGCCGGAAGCAATCATGAAGCATGCGGGCTCGCATACCGGCCGGTATTTATGATCATACAAGGCAAGTTCTCTGCATCCGCAGATAAGAAGACGGTAAGCCGGCGGAAGAGGGGATACAAGCTTTGTCATACAAAGTAAGCTCACCACAAAACAGCTCCAGCTCCATACCTAAGCAGGTATGGAGCTGGAGCTGTTTTGTTCTATTTATACTCGCCTGTATATTTCGGAGATACCAGTTTGACGCCCGTTGCTTGCTTGAACTCTTGGACACGTGCATTCTTAGCAGCTTCGATGCTGCCCAGACCCAGCTTATCCAAGGTAGCCATAGCTTCGTTGTAAAGAGATTCGAATTCTGCGGCGTTCTTGGCTAAAATCATCTTGGGAACGATCTGCGCCCAGTAGACGGTGATCTTGGCTTCGGCGTTCGCCTCTTTGGAGCCTGGCTCATAAGCGTCGAACAGGTTGCCGGAGTCTAAGACGTCGTTGCTGTACATGTATTTGGCCGATCCATAGAATAAGCCGTCCATGTATTGGGTCTGCTCTGTCTCTTCGGCTTCCCTGACATGCTTAAGCCATACCTCGTTCGTTAACCACCAGATTGACTCGAAGCCCCACTTCTTCGTAGCGGCGTTCCAATCCGCGTTAAACTCTTGATCAATCTCTGGATTGCGCTTGTATTTGCCATCGGTGGTGATCGTAAATGTCTCGCCTTCTTTGCCAAAGAAGCTGGCTGCATGGCCTTGCTCGCTGTACAGGTACTCCAAAAATTGAATTGCCCGGTCTGCGTGCTTGGACTTCTTGTTCACGAAGGTCAGCGTCCAGCCTTTGTTCAGAGATCTGCCATACTGGGGCAGTGTACCCTTGTTGGATTTGATCGCATCGATCGTAATGTATTTCGCATTTGGATCCGAGAGATACAGCTGGCTGACGGGTGTCGTATAATCGGCGTAGCTGCCGATCTTCATGAAGACGGCGCCCTGCGTCATTTTCTCTTCAATTTGATTACGTGCGCTGGTGAAGTTCTCCAGAGACAGTAGTCCTTCGGAATATAATCGATTGGCGAACTCCAGCACATGCTTGAATTCCTCCGTTCTGCGGAAGTCAACGTATGAGCCGTCCTCCGCTTCAGGTACCGCACCAAAGGAGCCGGCGAGCACACCCAGGGAGTCATTGATATATTTGTCCTTGTCATCGAAATACAGCGGCAGTACGGTCATGCCATTGTATTGAATATTCGCCTCTTTCACTTTCTTCAGGGCTGCAATGAAGGAGTCCTCCTGCTGCAGGTCCTCTACCGTAATCCCTAATTGATCCATGATGTCTTGTCTGACGATAATCTGGCCGTTCGAGCGTTCGTTATAGAATTTCTTGACGTCAGGATATTGCTCCAGCATTTCCGGCGACACATAGTAGTTCGGAATCGCGTAGAGATTCCCGTCTGCCTGCGTATACCAATCAACCATCGTCTCCGGCAGAATTGTAGACAGGTAAGGATCGTATTTCTCCATTAACTCATTCAGCGGAGCTACCATTCCGCTATTCATCAGCGTCTGGATGAGCGAAGTGCTGTTCCAGCGGTCGAGTGTAATGATATCCGGCAAATTGCTGGTCGCCATCATAACGTTGAACTCCGCGTTCACATCGTTGCCCGCATGAATGAACTCCACGCTGACCCCGGTTTCTTCGGTGATGAGCTTATCCACGTAGTTATTTTTGGCGTCCCACTTCTTGGAATATCCCGCCACTCCGGTGTACCAGGACAGGGACACGGGCGAGGTGTTCGATTTCCAGCCAGGCTCGCTGTTGGATTGGGAGGCTGCTGCCTCTGGAGAAGAATTAGACTCGGCCGGTGTGCTGTTGCCTGCGCCCTTTTGGCTGGAGCAGCCGGTGATCATGACCGTTAGAGCCAACGCAATCGCCAATAATCGCAATGATGCTTTGTTCATGGTATTTCCCCCTATGTGTAGAATAATAAATCTAATATCATCAATCCTCAAATACCGCCTAGCCTTTGACAGAACCAATGAGCATTCCTTTAATAAAAAATTTCTGTACGAAAGGATAGACCAGCACAATCGGCAGTGATGCAGCAACCATGGCGGCTAACTGCAGGGTGGTGGTGGTGACTGAACCCTGTGCCGCTCCGAGGGAGCCTGACATATTCGCAAGCAATAGGGCCGCCTCCGTGCTCTGAATCAATTTCAGGATGTACAGCTGCACGGTCTGCAGGCTGTCGCCCTGGGTGAAGATCATGGCATCGTAGTAGGCATTCCAGTGTCCGACCGCCGTAAATAATGAAATGGCAGCAATAACAGGCTTGGACAGCGAGAGAATAATGCGGAAGAATATGGTGTACTCGCCTGCGCCGTCAATTTTGGCCGATTCGATCAATGCTTCGGGAAGCTCGGCAAAATAAGACCGGAACAGAATCACATTCCAGAAGCTGAACAGCGTCGGAATAATAAAGACCAGGAAGTTATTGTAGAGCCCCAGCGCATTAATCAGAATGAAGTAAGGGATCAGTCCGCCGCTCAGATACATGCTCATCAGCCCTAGTGTTGAATAGAGCCTTTTAAATTTCAGGTTCCTCCGCGAGAAGGCATAGGCGAACAAGGCCGTAAAAAGTACATGGGTGACGGTGCCGATCACCGTTCTGGATAAGGTTACAACGAAGGACTTCACTAATGCGGTATCGCTGAACAGCGCGCTATAGTTATCCCATGTGAACTGCCTTGTCCATAGATACACGCCGCCCTTGGCATAGTCGAGGCCATCATTGAATGAGCCGATGACGGAATACCAGAAGGGATACAGGGTGAGTACGATTAAGCAAGCCATGATGAATACGTTGAACATATTAAACAGCCGATTCGGCCATGAATGATCTCTAACCATAGGTTCCTCCCTAAAAAATCCCTTTCCCGGTTATTTTCTTAGCTATGAAATTAGCCAGGTACAGCAGGAATAACGCAATAACGGTCTTCATTAATCCGACGGCCGTTGCATACTCCATGCGGAATTCCCGTAATCCGACCTTGTACACGTAAGTATCGATGACCTCACTGGCGTCAATGTTTAGCGGGTTCTGCAGGACGAAGAATTGGTCAAAGCCGCTGTTCAGAATATTGCTGATCGAGAAGACAAGCAGGATGACGATCGTGCCTGTAATCGCCGGCAGTGTAATATGCCAGATGCGGCGAAACCGCGAGGCCCCGTCCATATAAGCCGCTTCGTACATTTCCTGATCGATGCTGGCAATCGCCGCAAGATATAGAATGGCGCCCCAGCCCAGTTCCTTGACTAAATTCGTAAGCACCGCCAGCAGCCAGAAGTAATCCTTCTCGGCGAGAAAATGAATCGGCTCGGAGATGATGCCGAAATTCACCAGCAGGTAGTTCAATACACCGTTGCTTGGCGATAGAATATTGATGATTAACCCCCCGAAGATGCTCCAGGAAATAAAGTGCGGCAGATAAGTGATCGTCTGCGTCAGCTTCTTGAAGCGGGGGAAGGTGAGTTCGTTCAGAAACAATGCAAACAGGATCGTGACCGGGAAGGTGATGCAGAGACCTAGTAAATTGATCCCGAGGGTATTGCGCAGCATGTTCCAAAAGTTAATATCTGAAATAAATTCCTTGAAGTTCGCCAATCCGACCCATTCCGATGAGAAAATCCCCTGGATTCCCGTAATGATGTTGTAGTCCTTAAAGGCGATAATGACGCCGTAAAGCGGTATGAACGTGAAGATCAGAATAAACAGGATGCCCGGGATGATCATCGATTGGAGTGAAAGCTGGTCACGATTGTGGGAGGATCCTTTCTTTCGTGCCAAAGCCAGATTTGATTTCGCTGTAGAAGCCTCCGAGTCTGTCATCTCTCTCTAAACCCCTCTCTTTTTGCTGTATAACTAAATTGTAAGCGCATTATTTAAGGGGAAACAGGACTCGGGTTTGCGAAAAGGTATCATTTTTCGTCATCCGAAAAATATCTACCGACGTGCAAAAGCCTTCGCATTCGCATAACGAACGTGAAGGCTGGAATTCCTCTATGAAGAACGTCAAGCACCATGAAGCTTCATATAGTACCGCTTATTTCATGAGCTTCTGGTATTCCTTCGGGCTCATGCCGCAATAACTTTTGAATACGCGGGTGAAATTTTTTGGATTGCTGTACCCCAATGCGGAAGCGACATCGCAAATTTTGACATTGATGCCGTTCAGAGCTTTCTTGGCGTAGTCCATCCGCTGCATCGTGACATAATCTTGAAAGTTCATCCCGGTACTCTCCTTAAACAACTTGCTGAAATACGCGTAGCTGACATTGCAGTAGTTGGCGATCACAGCCATATTAATCTCGCCGAGCAATTGCTCTTCGACGTACTTCTTGGCGATTTCCACCATATCATAGCTGCGGATCAAGCCCTGGCGCGCCTCGATCGTCTGCAGTATTCGGGATATGAGGTATAAGCGCAATTGCTCGCTCTGTTCAAAGGCAGAGAAATCCTGCTTCTGACGGGGAATCCAGCGGATGGTCTGCAGGATCGCATCATAATTGCTCCGGATGCTGTCCAGGGTGCTTCTTCTTAATGATTCATCATTGAAATACTTTTGAATATAGGGGAGCACCTGATCCTTCCGGCCCATATCGATGATTTCGGTCAAAATCCTCAGATCCGCAGGCGAGATATGGCGGTCCTCCCTTGTCAGAATCTCGTCGTAAAGCAGGATGGACCGCGGGCCTGCGGTCAGCTTGTAGCTCAATACTTGTAATGCGCTCCGGTAGGCTAGAGCCAGCCCTGTCGCTGCCGAGACGGTCATGCCTACGGCAATAACAACAGGGAGCTCTGGAGTGCTCCCCAGGAGTTGCTCCAGAGCCTGCTTGACCGCGGAGCTTCCGCCCCGCAGTCTATCGTAATTGATCCATACGACAAGATCATTCTGTCTATTGTAGAACGAATACAGCTTCATAGGTAAACGATTCGTGTCCGGCCTAGTTAAGAGGGCATCCCAGTCGGCGCCCAACGATTCGGCGTTTGAGGCGGAATGCATGGGGGAGAGAATCGCTGCCGCCGTATCCGGATAAGGCAGGCTGAGGCCCAATTCGGCGAATACGCGTTCCAGAGCATGCTCATCCTGCTCAGCGCTTTGGAGCACCCAATTCATGCTTCTGCTGACTCTCTCCATTTGGGTTAACATTTTCTCCGACTCGCCCTTCTGGTACTGCTGCTCCTCCTGGCGGAGCTCGCGGACAATCTTATCCAATACTTCCAGCAGCTCTTCTGAATGCGCAGGCTTGAGCAAGTAATCGCGCACGCCCAGCTTGAAGCTCTCCTTGACCAGATGAAAATCATCATATCCGCTAACCACGATGATTTTATGCTCATGCTTCCCTTGCAGCTGTTTGATCATTTCAATCCCGTCCAGCACCGGCATGTTCAGATCGGTGAGTATGATTTGCGGGTTCTCTATATTAATGATGGACAGCGCATCCGCGCCATCCTTGGCCGTCAGGATTTGCCCGATATGCTGAACCTGCAGGTAGGCGACAATGTCCCGAAGTCCTTCGCGCACGATTTCTTCATCGTCGACAATAAGCAGTTTATACATTCCATATTGCCTCTCATTCATAGGGTAATTTGATCTGTACTTGAGTATAATCGTTCTTTTTGCTCTCGATGGTGATATAGTAGGACTCCCCATAATACAGGCGCAGCCGGGAGTTGATATTATATAGTCCGATGGAGCGCTCGGGTGCATTCGGAGCGGGAGCGGATTCTTCATAATGAAGCGGAGCTTGAAAATGCTCGTTAAGCATGTTCAATTTCTCTTCGCTCATCCCCGCGCCATTGTCGATAATATCGACCCGAACCTGCTGCTTCAGCACATAGCAGCGAACTTGAATCTGCAGTGAATCCTTCTGCACGGTTTTCCCATATTTAATGCTGTTCTCCACGATCGGCTGCAGCAGGAATTTGATCACCGGGTACGATTTCAGCTCCTCGGTAATTTCAACCTCGAGCTGGATCGACTGACTGCTGCTTAGCGATTGGAGGCTGACGTATTTGCGGATCAGCCCGATTTCCTCCTTGAGCGTAGTATGCAGGGTATTGCTGCTGAGATTGTACCGGAGTATTTTTCCGAAATCGGCCATCCGGTCGGCTGTACTGAACATGCGTTCCTTGATGAGCTTCATGCGAAAAATATCCAGCGTATTGTAGATGAAATGCGGGTTGATCTGATATTGCAGCGCTTGGATTTGCGCTTCTTTTCTTAACCGCTCCTTCATGACGATGCGTTCGATTAAGTGATTATTCGTCTCGATCAGCCCGTTGAAATCCTGCGCGAGCTGTCCCAGCTCATCCGGCTTGGTATCGCTGATTCGCAAATGGGGGTTGCCGTTGATGACCTTCCTCATCGTGGATACAATGCGATTCAGCCGCAGAAAAATCGTTTTGAACATGAAGTAGCATGTTACGATCAGCAGCATTACGCTGAAAATGATGAGCAGCAATTGGTTCAGCATGCTTTTGTGAATCGACTGATTCAGCTGCTCCAGGGATACCTTGTATACGAAGGTCTGCTGTATGGCATCAAATGTCCGGTACAAATAGAGATGCTGATCGTAAATGAAATGAGCATCAGATTCGGTCAAATGCTGCTGCAGGATCTCGGCTTCGGCGGCTTCATCGACATCGGTAGCGGCTAGCGTAATATTAGGCTCGTGATACAGGAATTGTGTAATATCCGAGGGGTAAGCGCCTTCATTTGTGCTGAGCAGACGATCCTCGGCTACCATGACAGCGACCAGTCCTAATAATTCGCGTGAAGGAGAGTACAGCTTGGTAAGGAGCGTGTATTTACTGCGGTCGGAATTCAGGGAGCTTGGCTCGAGCTGGAGGTCATCCGGCCTGAGCCACATTTGCGTCTCATTCTCCTGTGCCATAAAGGCTTGCAGCTTCGCATTGGAGGCCTGCCTCTTCAGATGCAAGAAGTAAGGCCAGGACTCTGGAATCTGATCATTCATCATATAGATGCGGATGGAATAGTCGTCGGTTTCCGTAAATGCAGTCGCATATTTAATGATTGGAATCACGCTGTCCAGGTATTGGCTGAGGAAATCCGCCTCATCTCCTAGGAAGGGGTCGCCTATGAACGTAATGATTTTGCTATTCTTGCTGACGATCTCGGTTAAGTCATACGTCATATCAATCCGGCTTTGGATTTCCTGTGAAGCTTGGTCGAAGGCGTGGGACATATTTGAAATGAAGCTGTCCTGAATATTTTGCGTTGATTTCTGGCTGTTCCAGATGAGAATCAGGGACAGCAGGATAAAGGGAATAGTGTACATGGTGATCATTTTGACCATGATGCTGTTTTTCTTGATTTTGAATAACATAGCTGCACTCCTAATGGAACAGAAATAGGGTTATTGCAATTGATGTCTATAGGCATATGCATTTCTGTAGTTTCTCGGTGTTACCCCGTATTTCTTCTTGAAAATACGTATAAAATAGCTGGTTTCCATTCCCAGCCGATGAGAGATTTCCTGAACAGAATATTCAGGATTGCTCTCGAGCCAAGCCGCGGCCTGTTCCAAGCGGACGCGCTGCAAATAGGCGTGGGGACCGATCCCGTAGGCATCGCGAAAGATACGCTGAAAGTGCTGAACGGAGTAGCCTACGGCATGGGCAATATTAGAAATATGCAGATTTTCGTCATAATGCTGCTTCATAAATTGAACGGCCTGCTGCAGCGCATCCTGCGACGCCTTGGGCTGGTTCGGCAGAATAGGATTCTTATGGCTAATGACATGCTCGGATAAGAGGAGCAAAAATTCATATAATTGGATAGACAGCTGCCCCTGGATACCCGGGGAGTCGTTCATACAAGCCTGCCAGATCGTTGTTAATTTATGGCTCATTACATCAAGGGCTGCGGGTTTCAGCGGAATACTGGTCATGAACGGGAGGTCGAAGCCGTTGATCATAGGCTCTACCGCCGTGCCGTATATGCTTATAAACCCCAGAAGCCAGGTCTGGCCCGAGCCAGGATAGTACTCGTGGGCAGCCTTAGCTGGCAGCAATAGGGCATGATTGGGAGTCAATACGAGCTCTTTACCATCGGGAAAGTGAAATGTACCATATCCGCCAAAGTTAATGAAGCATTGCAAGGTCGGATATCCCATCGGCCTGTATTGATAGTTCTGTTCATGCAGTCCACAGCTATAGAGCGCCAGAGGCAGCGGGTGGGAAGAGGGGTTCGGAAACAGTCGAAAAGGCATCAGCATAGTGTCTTCTCCAATTCATCGATGTAATAATGGGTCTATTAGTCTACTACTTATATTCTTAATCCTACTTCAGGAAAAGAACAATAGCTAAACGGAGGGATGTTCATTTTATACTATTTTCCGTCCGTTTTTGTCCTAACTTACCTTCCTTAAATTTTCATAGAATGGGGATATCATAGGGAGAAGGATTTGAGAACATGAGAGAAAGACTGAGCATGGATAGAGACTGGCGATTCCATTTAGGGGATCCTGTCCAAGCGAAGGAAAGCAGCCATAAGGCGGTATACGGTCTTGCCAAAGCGGGAGGGATCCGGGGGCCTGCGGGAATGGAGTGGAACGACAACGAGTGGGACACGGTGCAATTGCCGCATGACTGGTCTTATCAGCAGCCCCTCGACCGTGAGAACGGGGTTCCAGACTTCGGTTATTATCCCCGCGGGATAGGCTGGTACCGCAAAAAATTCAAACTGGATCCCGCTGATCAGGGGAAGCAGCTTCTCCTGGAGTTCGACGGGATTGCCACACATGCTGCGGTTTATTTTAACGGAAGCATCCTCGAAAGGAACTTTTGCGGATATACGAGCTTTACCGTGGATATTACCGATCGCGCCTATTTTGGCGATCAGCCGAATCTGCTCGTCGTGAAGGTCGATGCCACCGTATCGGAGGGCTGGTGGTATGAGGGGGCTGGAATATACCGGCATGTCTGGTTAACGAAGACCGCGCCCGTTCATATAGCTCATCGCGGCATATGGGTGAATCCAATAAGGCAGGAGGCTGGTCGATGGCTTACGAATGTAGAGACGACGATTAGGAATGAAACGGAAGCTGCTATAGAATATCAGCTTATTTCCCGAGTCGAGCAAGCAGACGGCAATATCGTGGCGGAAGAGCTAGCAAGCGGCAGCTGCGCAGCGGGACAATCCCTCGCAGTTACGCAGGATCTTCCGATCGAGCATCCGGCATTGTGGGACGTGGACGCCCCTCATCTATACAAATTGTACTCTATCCTTGTCGTGAATGGGGAAGAGCTGGATACGGCCGTTACGAATTACGGATATCGCACCATCCGCATTTGTCCTGATACCGGCTTCTATTTAAATGACAGGCCCCTAAAAATAAAAGGCACGTGCAATCACCAGGATCATGCGGGAGTAGGCGTCGCCCTGCCGGACGGAATCCAGGAATATCGCATCTGGCGCTTGAAGGAGATGGGCAGCAATGCGTATCGCTGTGCTCATCACAACCCGGCGCCGGAGCTTCTGGATGCTTGTGATCGGCTGGGGATGCTGGTCATGAACGAGAACAGGAACTTTGACAGCTCCAGGGAGGGGCTGCGGCAGCTGGAGAACATGGTGACTCGGGACCGCAACCATCCGTCTGTAGTATTTTACAGCCTATTTAATGAGGAGCCTCTGCAAGGGACGCCGATTGGACGGAAAATGGTGAAACGGATGATTCGCGCCGTGAAGAAGCTGGATCCTACCCGGCCTATCCTGGGCGCCATGCATGGCGGGGTGATGGAGGACGAGGGGGCTGCTGATGTTACTGACATCGTAGGCTTCAACTATATGAATGGCGGATACGACAAGTTCAGGGAAAAGCATCCGAATCAGCCGATCATCGGCTCCGAGACAGTCAGCGCCTTTTCGACCCGCGGCAATTATATTAGCGATGACAGCCGGCAAATATTCGACAGCTATGACCGAGAGAAGGCCAGTTGGGGAAATAGTGTAAGGGAGTCATGGAAGACCATTAATACTCGTGATTTTGTCATGGGCACCTTCGTATGGACGGGGTTTGATTACCGCGGTGAGCCGACGCCGTATGAATGGCCGAGTGTCAGCACGCACTTTGGAATTATGGATACCTGCGGATTCGCGAAGGATTCGTACTATTTATATCAAGCCTTCTGGCGGGATGAGCCGGTGCTGCACATTGTAGGACATTGGAATTGGCCTGGCCGAGAGGGGCAGCAGGTCAAAATCATGACGCATACGAATTGCGACGAGGTCGCGCTGTACCTGAACGATGTCCTTATCGATCGGCAGCCTATTGATATTTACGAGCAATATGAATGGGATGCCGTGTATGAGCCGGGCACCTTAAGGATGGAGGGATATAAGGGCGGCCAGCTCGTCAAAGCAGCGGAGATCCAAACGGCAGATGAGGCTCATACTGTACGCGTCGAGACTCAGAAGCTAGCTTTATCCGGCGACGGCAGGGATGCGATGGCAGTCAATGTCTATGCGGTGGATGGGCAGGGCCGGTTCGTTCCTACAGAGCAATGCAAAATGTCCTTCTCCATCAAAGGAAGCGGGGTCATCCTTGGTGTAGGCAATGGAGACCCGAACTGCCATGAGCCGGACTATGCTGCTGAGCGCAGCTTGTTCAACGGATGCTGTCAGCTGATTGTCCAAAGCAAGGTTGGAGAGGAGGACATTGTGCTAACGATCGAAGGTGACGGATTGCAGCCCGCATCTCATGTTATCCCTGTTCAACCTGTTGAGGAGCTGCCTTTCGTCCCGTCCGTAGATGAACGGTATATCAACAACTGGCTGATCACGCAGGAGATTGCTGCGGAGCGCCCGGATCCGAACGTGATGATTCATCCTACGGACATGAACTCGTGGGAGATGGTCGATGTCAGCTTCGGCGCCCTTCAGATGCTGCGTGGCGCCAGCGGCTATGTCACTTACCGCAACCAGGCACCGATATCGGATGTGGAGAAATCGGGGAGGCCTTATCTCTGGTTCCATTCGATTAGCGGTGATATTGAAATTTATGTGGATGGCAGGCTGCAGCTGAAGCAATTCTTGCCTTGGCCCGAGAATTTGGAGGTTCCGCTGCTAGGAGCCGAACTGAAGGATCAAATCACGATTTCTGTGTTAATTGGAATCACGCCCGATATGTACAGCCCGGGCATTCAAGGCTCGGTCTCAATCCGCACGAAATAGAAGCAACGAGGGGGGAGCCATAGGGGCGTGCCTCCCTGGCCTCAACAATAAATCCATACCTCTTATGAGGTATGGATTTATTGTTTGTCGGGTGAATTCGGTGCTGTAGAACTGGCCGCCTCACGTCTAATTTATGAATAAACTTGAAATTTTGGGGCTTGATCTTTAAAATGAGCCATTTCCCTGGGCATACGAATGAAGTAAGATCGAATCAAGCGTACCTATAGAAGAGTGTTATGGAAGAGTGTCTATGGAAAGGTACCCAGGGGAGTGGCGATGATAGATTCACCTATGGAAGGGGAGCAGTCTGGGATGAAGCTGCATAGCATGCTCAGCGACGGGATGGTGCTGCAAAGGGCCGCCCATGTGCCGATCTGGGGAACGGCAGGAACTGGGGAGGAGATCCGGGTTTCTTTTCTCGGCAAAACATACAGCACAGCGGCGGATGTCTCCGGGCACTGGCGGGTTGAGCTGGAAAAGCTGGAGCCGGGCGGACCATACGAGATGACGATATGGTCGAGTCAGGCGGAGCTTGTCGTTCGCGACATTCTAATCGGTGATGTCTGGGTGCTCGGCGGACAGTCCAATATGGAGCTGCCGGTGCGGCGGACGCTGGATCTGCTCGCGGAGGAAGTGGCCAGCGTCAATCTGCCGCAGATTCGCCAGTTCGCGGTACCGCAGACGTACAATTTTCAGGCGCCGCGGCTGGAGCTGCCAGGCGGGCGGTGGATCGCGGCTGCTCTGGAGGATGTGCTTCATTTTAGCGCGGTCGGGTTCTTCAGTGCTCGGGAGTTATATGAGAAATATCAGGTGCCTATCGGACTCGTGCAAACGGCGGTCGGCGGGACACCGATTGAAGCCTGGATGAGCGAGGAGACGCTCAGGGAGGTCGGCGGCTATGAAGCCGTCTTGGAGCAGTGCAAGGACGATGGCTACGTGAAGGAGACGATGCGGAAGGATGAAGAGCGCAGCCGCCTCTGGTACAGCCATCTGAACGATACCGATCTGGGGCTGCAGGAAGGCTGGTTCAATGCCGTGTGCGATACGGCGGATTGGGAGCTGACTGAGGTTCCAGGCTCTTGGTCGGGCAGCCGGCTGGAGCCGCTGCGCGGGGCAGTCTGGTTCCGCAAGGAAATCGATGTGCCCGCCTCCATGCTGGAGGGCGAGGTTATGCTCAAGCTGGGAACGATCGTGGATGCGGACGATACGTATATCAACGGGGTGTCCGTGGGCAGTACCGGTTATAGGTATCCGCCGAGACGCTATCCCGTTCCTCAGGGGCTGTTGAAGCCGGGGCGCAATACGATTGCCGTTCGCGTCGTCAGCAACGAGAATACCGGGGCCTTCGTGCCCGATATGCCGTATAAGCTGGTCGGCAGCGGACAGGAGCTTGATTTGCGCGGGATGTGGCAGTATCGGGTCGGAACGAGCATTGAAGCGCTGGAGCCGAGTACTTTTTTCCAGTATAAGCCTTCCGGCGTCTATAACAGCATGATTGCTCCTTTGCGGGAATATCCTGTTAAGGGCATTCTGTGGTATCAAGGGGAATCCAACACCGGGCAGCCTGCGGGATACCGCAAGTTGTTCGCGGCATTGGTTCGGGACTGGCGGCGGAATTGGGGAAGCGCTGACCTGCCGTTTATTTATGTGCAGCTTGCCAATTTTGGCGAGGAGGACGATGCTCAAGTGAATTGGGCGGAGCTGCGGGAGGAGCAGCGCAGAAGCCTGGAGGTGCCGAATACCGCGATGGCGGTAACCATTGATGTCGGGGAGTATAACGATCTGCATCCGCAGGATAAGAGAACGGTCGGTCAGCGGCTTGCATTATGCGCCCGGAAGCTGGCCTACGGCGAGGAGCACTTGGTGCACAGCGGGCCGATGTACACAAGGATGGAGCAGCGTGAGGGCGCGATTGTCCTGCATTTCGACCATGCCGGCAGCGGGCTGATTGCGGGCGGGGGGAGCGGAGGGCTTCGTGGATTTGCAGTCAGCGGCCCGGATGGACGTTTCTTCCCGGCGCAGGCAGTCATTTCCGGCAGCACGGTCATTGTCCGGCATGAGGGGACTTCGCAGCCTGTCCATGCGAGGTATGCCTGGGCGAACAATCCGGCGGGGGCGAATTTGTATAACCGGGAGGGGCTTCCGGCATCGCCGTTTAGTACGATCGGATGGGATTGAGTGAAGTATTCTTTGAGCTTCGCCTGCTCAATGGAGGTTTATGAATTTGAGGACGGCAACAGGTGGGGATACGATCGCCTTGCCCCTGATTGCTCCGGCGATCTAGCGGACCGTAGATCCGCTATTTTCCCAAAAAACCGTCAATTCCGAAGTTAACGGACCGCAGTTCCGCTATCCAAGGGGAATTGGGGCAAAACGCGTTCATATAGACTGAATAGCGGAACCAGGGTCCGTACAGCATATCAAATTTGGTCAAAAAGCCGGAATAGCGACCTGTGTGTCCGTTAGCATCAGGCCCGGCAGATCATGGCATTCCCACATGGACCTCTTCTCCAATAAAATTCAAGCAGCTTGAAGCTGAGTTAGCATCTGTTAGGGCTTCCAAATATGCGTTATACTAAAGAAAATTACATGTTAGGAGAGAGAGCATATGCACCCATTCGACAAGTGGCTGAATGAATCCCAAATCATGGAGAAGGATCAATTGCTTCAAATTCCCGCACCAGGAAATACCGATTATTTCATTAATCCGGAGTCTGGGGAAGTCAAGAACAATGCGCCATTTTTATATACCGAGGTCCAAGGGGATTTTGTATTGCGCGCTAAAGTAAGACATGATTTCATCTCTACCTACGATGGGGCAGCGCTCTTTATCATGGACCGCGATAACCGCTGGGCGAAGCTATGCCATGAATACAGTGATTTTGGTACATATACTGTGGTTAGTGTCGTGACGGACGGCGTGTCGGATGATGCCAACGGAGTGAACCTGGACGATAAAAGCGTATGGCTGCAAATCGGCAGAAAAGGCGACGCATTCGCCATGCATTACTCCACGGACGGGGCGAACTACCGGATGGTCAGAGTATTCAATCTGAAGGCTTCCGATACGCTGAAGGTGGGAATCGTGTCCCAATCGCCAACCGGTCAAGGGCTGGTCAGTGATTTCTCCGATATTCAGCTGGAACGGGTAACGATGGAGAACATCAGAGCCGGTAAATAACCGCCTTGATCGGCGAAGGTTGTAACCGCTTCAATCATACAAATTTATTGTTAAATTTATAAAAAGGCATAGGGAGAGAAAAAAGTGACGACAAGCAAATTGGGAATTCCACTAGAAGGCTTTGCTGAATTCAGCAGGAAAGTAGCTGCGGAAGGCGCCGTGCTGTTAACAAATGAAGGACAAGCTCTTCCGCTGAAAAACAATGAAAACGTGGCGATTTTTGGCCGGATCCAGGTCAACTATTATCGCAGCGGTACAGGCTCGGGCGGCAGCGTAAACGTTGCTTATACGACCAATCTGCTGGATGGCCTTCGCGGCAAGAAGAACATAGCCGTCAACGAGGAACTGGCGGCCGTATACGAGAAATGGATCGAACAGAACCCGTTCGATAATGGCGGAGGCGGCTGGGCGGCAGAGCCTTGGCACCAGAAGGAGATGCCGCTCACCGATGAGCTGGTGCGCGAAGCGAGAAGCAAATCGGATAAGGCGATCGTCGTCATCGGACGTACCGCGGGCGAGGATCAGGATAACGCCGATGAGCCGGGCAGCTATCAGCTGACACCGGAGGAGAAGACCATGCTGAAGCAGGTCACCGCCCATTTCGAGCAGACGATTGTTGTACTGAACGTCTCCAATATTATCGATATGAGCTGGATCGATAACGCCGATTACGCGCATCCGATTTCAAGCGTCATTTATGCCTGGCAGGGCGGCATGGAAGGCGGCAATGCCATTGCCGACGTATTGGCCGGCGACGTGACGCCGAGCGGCAAGTTAACCGATACGATCGCTTACTCCATCGAGGATTACCCTTCGACCCGCAACTACGGGAACGAATTCAAGAACGTATACCAGGAAGACATTTATGTAGGGTATCGTTATTTCGAGACATTCTGCCCGGATAAGGTGCAGTTCGAGTTCGGCTACGGCTTGTCTTACACGGAATTCCGGATTGAGCCGGAGGAAGCAAAGATTGCTGCCCGGGAAGGAGAGCCTTGCGTGGAAATCGGCGTGACCGTAACGAATACGGGCAGCGTCTATGCGGGCAAAGAGGTCGTTCAGGTCTATTATGAAGCTCCTCAAGGCCAGCTCGGCCAGCCGGCCAGAGCCTTGGCCGCATTTGGCAAGACCAAGGAGCTGCAGCCGGGTGAATCGCAGCGCCTGACGCTAAGCTTCCCTGTCCATGCCATGGCCTCTTATGACGACGGCGGCGTGACCGGTGCTCCTTCCGCTTATGTGCTGGAAGCCGGAGTGTACCGTTTCTATGTCGGAAATAGCGTTAAGAATGCAGCACATGTCACAGTTGAGGGGCAGGAAGGCTACGAAGTGGCGGCCCTTCAAGTGGTGGAGCAGCTGGAGGAGGCGCTCGCCCCGACGGAGGATTTCACCCGCATGAAGCCGGGCGCCCGGAAGGAAGACGGCTCCTATGAGCTTGCCTTTGTGGCTGCGCCAAAGCAGAAGATTTCCCTGGCCGAGCGGATTGAGAAGAATCTGCCGCAGAGCTTGAAGCAAACAGGTGACCAGGGCTATAAGCTAAGAGATGTGCATGACGGCAAAGTAAGCATGGAGGATTTCATTGCTCAGCTTAGCGATGAGGATCTGGCGACGATCGTGCGGGGCGAGGGCATGGTCAGCCCGCTGGTGACGCCGGGTACGGCATCGGCCTTCGGCGGCGTCAGCGATCGCCTGCTGAGCTATGGTATCCCGGTCGGCTGTACGGCGGATGGCCCTTCCGGCATCCGGATGGACAGCGGGGATAAGGCGACCCAAGTCGCCATCGGCACGCTGCTGGCCGCGACCTGGAACGTGGAGCTGGTTGAAGAGCTCTATGTCATGGAAGGGCAGGAGCTGCTAAGAAACAATATTGATACGCTGCTTGGACCTGGGCTTAACATTCGGCGCAGCCCGCTGAACGGGCGCAACTTCGAGTATTTCTCCGAGGACCCGCTGATTTCCGGGGCTTTCGCCGCAGCTTGCACCCGGGGGATTATCAGTGGCGGATCTTACGCGACGCTGAAGCATTTCGCCTGCAACAACCAGGAGAAGCACCGCAGCAAGGTCGATGCGGTCGTGTCTGAACGCGCGCTGCGGGAAATTTATCTGAAGGGCTTTGAGATTGCCGTGAAGGAAGGCGGGGCCAATTCGATCATGACCTCGTACAACCCGGTTAACGGGCATTGGGCCGCCTCCAATTACGACTTGAACACGACGATTCTTCGCGGAGAATGGGGTTTTAAGGGCATCGTCATGACGGACTGGTGGGCGGTCATGAACGACGTCGTCCATGGCGGCCAGGCGGACCGGAAATATACGAACTGGATGGTTCGCGCGCAGAACGACCTGTATATGGTCGTCACCAACTACGGCGCCGAGGTCAATGCGTATGACGACAATACGCTCGAATCGCTGAGCAACGGCACGTTGACCCGCGGAGAGCTGCAGCGCTGTGCGATGAATATTTGCGCGTTTCTCATGCAGGCCCCGGTATTCGACCGGAAACAGGAAATTGTCGAAACGGTGCATGCCTTCAAAGCAAATCCAGCTTTAACGCCGGAGCAGGCGCAGGAGCTGTCCCGCGATGCACAGATCAAGCCTTCGGCCACAGGCGCGGCTTACGTGAAGGTGGATCAGGCCGGACAGTATCGGATTATCGTCAACATCATGTCTCCTGAGCCGGAGCTGGCGCAGAGCGTATGCAACGTCATGCTGAACGGGCAGCCGATGGTGACCATCCAGACGAACGGCACGGAGGGCAAATGGATCCGCCAGAAGCTGGTGAAGGTCGAGCTGGAAGCGGGCTTGTACGAGCTGACGCTTGATTTCCTCAAGCCAGGCCTGCAAATCGGCTGGATCGAGTTTAATTTGATTTGACCGCGGTAACGTACGGAATATGAATAGAGATCATGAAGCACCAAAAATCCGGGATGATGATACCATCTCGGATTTTTGTCATTCACTTATATGTGTTCGCTGCATGAAGCAGGGTTCATGTCGAGACGGAATTATGCTCCTCTATCGCCTGCACTGAGGACTCCCGATCTGTTAGCAGCAATAGAAAAGCTATGGCTGCCATGACGGCACAGACTATAAATACGATGCGGAAGCCAAACCACTCCGCGACGCTGCCGGCGATAATTCCGCCAAGCATATTGCCGATAACCGAGGTGTTGGAATATAACGTTGTTGCGGTTCCGGGCTCCTGCGGGAGCAGGTCCTGAAAGTAACTGATGCCCAGCCCCATAACGATCGACACGGCGACTGCGCTTAGGAACTGCATCGGAACGATAGCCCATACGATCGGCGTGACGGCCACCAGGGCGTAGTAAGCAATTGCAAAGACCGCCCCGATCTTGATCAGCTTGGATTTACGGTATTTTGCCGCCAGAATGCCCACTCCGATCAGCAGGGGAATCTCCACGGCCGCGGCTACGCTGAACAGCACTCCTACATCGGACTGGCTGCCATGGAGCGTCCGGGTTACGTATAGCGGAAGGTTCACCAGGCTCATGGTCGAGGCTACGCTGAGCAGGATGAAGGAGCCCAATACTCCAGCAATGCGCGGCTTCAGGAGAAATTTCCTTAAATTCACGGGCGCTTCGTTCTTCTGAGCGGTCTCTTGGCGGTTCGAGTTCTTCAGAAAAATCAGAACGAAGAGGAATACAATGCCGTAAGTCACGGCGGCTGAGAGGAATAACCCCTGAAAGCCGGCCGAGGCAAGCAGTATAGCAGCAATTGCCGGGCCGATGACCCATGCGAGAGAGAAGAACATCCTTAACGTATTGATGGCCATGTCGGCTTGCTTCGAGCCGCTCCGGTTCACTTCTTCACGCGCATAAGCGAACATCTGCGGAAACGCAGAGGACGCCGTGCCGAGACATAGAAAGGAAACGGCAAGCAGAACGTAATAATTCCTAACGTAAATGAACAGTATGTAGCCGATGATCGCCGCGCTAACCGAGAGGATGATCACCCATTTCCTTCCCCAGTACCGATCGGACAGTCTGCCAAGCACTGTGCTGATCAGCACGCTGGATGCGGCGGTAACGGTCATGAAATAGCCTAGATAGGAGGGGGACATGCCCACCTCATCTACGCCAAATAAGGACAGGAAGGGATAGGTGAAGGAGATGCATATCCCCAGCAGCAAGGTCGAAATAATGAGAATAGTGTAGTTCGGGATCGAGAATAAAGCCCATATTTGTTTTAGCTTATGCAAAAGGCTTCCTCCTTCTCACTTCAGTGCTTGATTGCAGCGATACGAATTCTTTTGTAGTCTGCAGACCAGATCTGACCGTCGAATAGAAGCGGCTTCGCCCGGTTCATGATCAACGCGTAGGCCTGCTGCTTCTCGCCTTCGGACAAGCCGCTGAAGAAGTCGCCTGTGAAGGAGGCGAGCCAGTGACGAAGACCGTTCTCTCCGTCCTCCAGAGGGGTTGGCCGGTCGAAATGCTCGGCATAGGTCACCCGGAAGTCCTGGTGTTCCAGCAAGGTGGTGTATTCAGCAATGCTGGGGAAATACCAGGGATTCCGGTCTCTGGCATCGGGGACGCCAAAGTACTCTTCAAGGACGGCTATCGTATTCTCCGTGATGATGCCTACGTTTCCCTTGCCGCCAAACTCCGCGACGAACCTGCCGCCAGGGCGGAGACAGCTGTAGATCGTCTTAACGACGTCCTGCGCATTCTTCATCCAATGCAGAGCCGCATTGGAGAATACGGCGTCGAAGGCCTCTTCCGGGCGGTAGTTCTCGGCATTAGCGGTAATGAACGGAATATCCGGGTACTTGCTCTTGGCTTGCCGGATCATCTCTTTGGAATAATCCATGCCCGTCACCTGAGCGCCGGCCTTAGATATTTCGTTAGCCAGATCGCCGGTTCCACAGCCGAGATCCAAAATGCGTTCGCCCGGCTGCGGATTCAAAATCGAGAGAATCCCCATGCCGTATTGCGAGACATAGCTAAGCTTATCGTCGTACAAATCTGCATTCCATTGATTCATTGAACTCATGGATGTTCCTCCTTTATCGGCTTGCCGTAATCAACCTGCCTCCATACTCCATATTGAGCTATTTGCCGGAAGATCATTTCCTTCTGAGGACAGCTCGGGGCAGAGTAGTACATTAGGTCGTACTTGCTGGCTGCGCATAACAATGACAGGGAAGTCCGAAAATCTCTGGACTCGTCGATGACGAACACGACCCTCTCATCCGCCTCCCGGATCAGCTCATTCAGAGAAGCATCATCGAGTGGCGAGTGCACGGTGTAGACGCTTACGGGGCCCTTGTAGGGCAAATTGCCATGGGCTGCGCGAACGGCATATTCAAACCGGAGGTAGCTGTCGAACCAGAATAAGCGGATCTCAGGATTGAAAAAGAGCTTCAGCAGCTGGAGCAGCTGAACATCGATGGACGGGTGCAGCTCCTGGAAGGTGTGCAGATTTTTCAGCCAGTTCTGATAACGGTTCTCGTCATATTCACTAGGGTGGTACATATGGTAAATGAGCGCATTTTTCGCATAAACGAAGGTTAATCCCTGCTGATACAACCGGTAAGCCAGCTCGCAGTCCTCGAGTCCCCAACCTTTGAAGCCTTCGTGGAACAGCCCGGCTTCTTGAATATTCCGGCGGCTTACGGAGGCATTGCAGGTAAAGAAGAAGTACCAGACGGTCTCCAGATTACTCATTTTCTCTGAAAATGCATCAATGGCAAGCAGCCGGTCCGCCGGCAGCTGCTCCGGCAGCAGATCCTCCCGGAACTCGGTCTTCAGCTTCTCCACATCGAAATCATTCGACGTCAAGTAGTTCCGGAAGCCGATCACAACGAGGTCATCCCGCTCCCGATGATATCTCAAATGCTCCTGGATGAAATGCGGAGGCACCAGATGGTCGCCATCCAAAAATATAATGACCTCGCCTTCTGCCTCTGTAAGGCCGAGGTTCCGGGCGGCCGCCCGGGATGAGGCGAGAGACCTGTCGATATAAAAATATTTCAGCGCATATTTAAGGATGAGTTCATGTATGGCTTCGCCTGTTCCGTCGTTCGAGCCGTCATCCACGACAATAACCTCGAAGCTGTCCCCCTCCTCCAGAATCTGATGGTTTAACGTGATCAGGCAGGGAATAATTAATTCGACGCTATTGTAAGTCGGCATAATAATGCTGGCCTTCATCGTATTCCTCCTTTCAACTGCGCATCGGAAGAGCTTATCACAGCCAGCATCCGTTCGAGCAAGCTTTGCTCCAGGGGCGCCGTATCTTGCAGAGACGCAATCATTTTGGAAATGAGCGCAGGATCCTGATTCTGCTGATACATCATGAGCATGAGGCGCACCGTTCTCATTCCCTTCTCGACCTGGGCGTATTCGGCGGCGACATCCCGCAAATCCTCCAGCCCCAATCGGGTGATCAGATGATCCAGCCTTGCCTGCATGCAGGTCTTGTGCTCCCACATAATATGGAATGGGCGTACGTCGAAGGCGATGCGATCCTGCCTCAGCTGCTCGAGGTAATTCTCTAAGCAGCTATAGGATTCCATGCCGAAAGCCAGTTCGATGGGCGGCTGCATATTTCGCATGTCGTGATAGGAATTCCCGGAATTTACGTAAGCAGAGAGCTGGCGACAGGCGTGCTGCAGATCGAAGGGATACACGGTATGCGGCCTGTAGCGCAGCAGATAGGTATACTGGCGATGCTCTCCGGTCAATTCGACTTGGCTGAATCCCTGAGCCATATGTTCATAGGGCACGTCAAATTGGGTATATTTCGTCTGGTTCCGGTCTTGGATGAAATCTGCAACCTGAAAAGTCCCGGCCTCGTCGTCATAGCCAAAAATCAAAACTTGATGCGCGAATCGATTCTTTTGATAGAAAGGAGTATGAGGGATAAAAAACTCATCGATATAAGTAAAAATGTAACACTCCGCATGAATGCATTCTTTCAAGAAAGAGACGCAATCCCGTCCCATTTGGAGTATCCTCTGCCGGGATATTTTCTCTGCGCTCAGCCAGGGGATGGAATTCAGGTAATGGCTTAATCCTGTCGTATAACGCTGCTTGTCAGCTTCATAGATGAGTTCGTCGTAAATGAAGAAGTTGAAAGGTACGCTGCTGTCCTTAAAATTACGGTGGCAATATAATTGAATATAATTGCTGTAGAACCAGTCCGAGCTCTCGGGATAATGGGCGAGGATGCTTAGCACATGACCGTGATGGACGTAACCGGTGATCATCGGCGGCTGGATGGGCAACAGAACCGCGCTCAACTGATTAACTCTCCCAAATATTTAGCAACGCCGTCCTCGTCGTTGCTGAGAATAGATTCGTCAGCGATCTGCATGACGCTTTCATGTGCATTGCCTACAGCGATTTTGCGCCCAGCTACAGCAAACATGGAGAGGTCGTTCACGTGGTCACCGAATACGGTCGTTGCGGATAAAGGAATCCCTAAGAAAGCAGCCAGTTCCTGAACCATAAGTCCCTTATTCCCCCTTGGATTGGAGATTTGGAGATTGAAGAATCCTTTATTATAGGAATCCTCGAATATGAGCACATCTACGCTGTCTCTATAGGTGGAATCGATCCATTCTTGAAAGGGAAGCAGTTGTTCGTAGGGAGCGATGAAGAATAAATTCAATAAGGTGTCGGAAGGCATAAGCCTCGATTGTTGGGAAACGGGGTGGTGCCACGCCTTCAATTGCTTTATTAAATTGCATTGGGCTTGATTCTGCAGCCCGAAATGCATTACAGTCTCTTGTATATTATCATAATTTAGGACTATTGGTAACAAATTATATTTCTTTCCTTTATCTATAATATCCTCGGCGATTTCGAATGCGAGATTGTTGCAAATGATAGGTTTATGCTCGGTAGGATCTACCATTATGGCACCGTTTAATAAAATGGCAGGGAGGCGGAACTGGATTCCGCTCAATAAACTTCTCGCTGCCGTATACGTGCGAGCCGTGCAGTACGTCAAATTTACCCCTTCATGAATCGCTCTGTTCATGACCGTTCGGGTGTAATCGGATAATTTCAAGTCCGAGCGAAGCAGAGTACCATCCAAATCTGTGATATATAAAGGCTTCAACATATTAATCCCCTCCAGTTATGGCCAATCTGCGGACTGCAAGTGCAAGGATGTTTTGTTGTGCTTGATTTGTTCTTCGATATACCGGGCGATCCTTTTCGCGTCCGTTTTGCCGGACGGCAGTTTGGGAAATCCGGTGCATAGCAGCAAATAACGCGGAACCATGTAATCCAAGAGCTTGTCCTTAAGCGCTGCCTGAACATCGGCGAGCTTGCCGAGCTCCGGGTCGCCGTCTTTTAGAATAATTGCGGCCGCTAATACTTTACCTCGGCCTTCCTCATGAATGATGCTCAGGATGAAATCCTTTACCAAGGGAATCTCCCCGATCGCCCCCCTGATTTCATTTAAGTTAATGCGGTAGCCGAGTATTTTGACCTCATCGTCGCCCCGGCCGATAAAATGATACAAGCCCTGTTCATCCTGCTGGCAAATGTCCCCGGTCCGGTAATAAACCTCCCCATGGATTGCGACGAGCCGGGATTTCGTTGCTTCGGGATTCGACCAGTAGCCCCGCATGAGCTGGTCTCCGGCAACCAGCAGCTCTCCGCTGACCCCTGGGGTCTCTATGATCTCTCCCGCTTGATCGATCAACAAAGCATTTATGCCGGTTAAAGGCCGGCCGATGGGAAATAAATGATGATCATTCACATTAGCGGCTGTAATCGGGTGGGCCAGGCACACGCACGTAGCCTCCGTCGGCCCATATCCGTTGATGATCGTCAAGGCTGGAACCTCCTGGAGCCATCTTTGGATCGACTTGACGTTCAGCACCTCTGCTCCCGTCATAATCCGTTTCAGGCTGGAAAAATCCTCTTTGCCAAAATGGGGCTCCTCAGACAGCAATGATAGAATTGGCGCTACTGCCGCAAAGTGGGTAATCCTCCGTCTGGCGATATATTGGAGCACCAGGGAAGGAATCATGAATTCGTCGTACAAGTATACGCTTGCCCCGCAATACAGCGGCAGCAGAGTATCCACAATCGATACATCGAAATAAAAAGGGGAGGTGTTCATGCAGACCGATTCTTCGGTGATGTTCATGAATTCGTTGACCGCCGCAAAGAAGGCCAGCATGCTTCGGTGCTCGATCACCACCCCTTTGGGCATGCCCGTCGATCCTGACGTATACATGCAATAAGCCATATCAGAGATATCTATATCAGGCCATGCCTGGCCTGATATAGAATCTTCCGTTAGATGGCAGGGTTTTGCGTGGAAAGGGGAGATTGACTCCAGGGGAATCCGCTTGATCTCCGGATCCAGCCCGGCTGCCTCCGCCAGCATTTTTTCCGGTAAAATTACAGCCTTGGGGGCGATTTCCCGCGCGATGTGCTGCAAGCGGCCTGGCGGGTTCTTAGGGTCTACAGGGACATACCCCACCCCCAAACGCAGGCAGCCGATGATGGCGGCTACCAGTGAGACTTCCTTTTGGGCGAAGCAGATGATTCGATCTCCGCGGGTGATTCCCCATTGGGATAAAGCGGCAGCGCAAGCCAAGCTGTGCTTGTCCAATTCGGCGTATGTCAGTGAATGCCGGCTGTCCTGGACAGCCATTTTATTCGGCTGCTTCCCGGCATAGTATGAAATGCGGCTGCCCAGCGAATCTACAGACTTCCCTGTCAATGCATCTAGCACGGAAGAGACCTCCCACCTTCATAGAATGGATGCTAATATCCGTTAAACCTAATGAATATCAGGTTGCCGGGTTAAATGTTTATACGCTTACTTTGGAGAAGCGCTCATAAATTTTATTGCAGTAGTCCATTGAGGTGTTTAAGCGTAAGAAGGCTCCCTTTACGATCTCGATTCTGGCTTCAGGATTGTCCTTGATGATCGGAACAATCGCGTTTTTGACCCATCCATGCCCGTGGCGGGTGTCAATTTGGATATGCAGGGTATGGTATTCCCGGCCCTTTTCGCTGATGCCGAGGCGTTTGAATCCCTTGACCAGTCTGCTGAAGCGTTTTGGCGCTACTAGCTCGACCGCTCCAAGACAGCCCAAGGCCCGATACAGATTTTTGCGGTACAGGGCGGAATACAGCAGGGTATTGCCTACCGCCAGGGACTGCCAGCTAGCGCCTTCTACTAAAGACAAGGTATTCGTATCATTCAGGAGCCCCAGCTCGTCCAGCAAATAATTGAACATGACGGTATGGACTTTATCCATTTCACCGTTGCCCATTTCATCCCAATAATTTTCGGCAAGCTCCATCTTGATCACTTCGCTGGTGCCGATCTGCGCCAGGGCAACGAGATCGTCGAAACGGCTGTCTACCGTAATCTCTTGAGAGAAGAAGTAGCTCATTTCCTCTCTGGAGCAGCTTTCCTCCAAATAGGCATACAATTGATGATTGGCTGCTTCATGATCCAGGATCGTCCTCATGAACCAGCGCTGGAATTCCTTGGTATCCGTCGGAATGTCGATATCGGGAAAACGGCTGTCCTCGTAAGCTTCCCAAGCTTCCTCTAATTCTTTCTGGATGCGCATCAGCGTAGGATCATATTGGTTGAACACCGGCTTTTGCTCCATCGGGTGAATGTTTATGCTATAGAGGAGATCCAGAGCCCGGTGCAGGCTGTAGTAAGCAGCTTCCTTGCCCGCTTTGTAATCTTCCACGGTTTGCAAGGCAAGCTTTACGGCTTCATTCGCATCCTCGGGATTTTGCTTCATATGCGAATACAATTCCGGCCATTCAATCAATGCATGGACAAGCTCATGAAATTGGACGCTCGAATCGAAGATCATTTCAGGCAATTGACGGTTAGACATAATAGATTATCCCTCACTATTCTTTTGATTTTTTTGGATGAATAACATATTCTAGCACTCTACTCTGGCAATCATGTTCAGCATCATTTCATCGGTTCCCCCGGCTAGCGACAGGGCTCTGGCATCGCGAAAAAACAGCGAAATAGGATGGTCGTCCAAGTAGCCTTCCCCTCCGAACAATTGCAGGCACTGGTCGGCGACTTTCCTTACCAGCTTCCCGCCTGCGTATTTGGCCATTGCGGCATCGGCCATATTCTCGTTTGGCGTCGACATTTTTCGTATGCATCCATAGCTGAATTGTTTAACGGATTCAATTTCGGTGATCAATTGAGCGAGAGTGAATTGAACATGCTGGTTAGAGCTGAGAGGCTTGCCAAACGTGCGGCGTTTCTTGGAGTGTTCGATGGTGAGGTCAACATGGTAGCGTGCCATCGCGGCCATCCGGATTGCTATAATCGTCCGTTCCTGGAAAAATTGCTTCATTTGAATAAACAGGCCAAATCCCAGTCCGCCTATGACCTGCTGCTGGGCGATCTTAACCCGGTCAAATTCAATTTCCGCGATATCCCCCCGATTGCCCAAGGTTGGCAGGTTCCTGACTACAGCAACGCCAGGCGACGATTTAGGCACAAAAAACAAAGTAGGTGCAGGATCTCCCTGTTTATTGGCGGTTTGGGCAAGGACGCAGTAAGCGTCTGCCGATACGCCATTGCTGATGAAGGTCTTCCGGCCTTGGAGGATATAGCCGTCCCCCTCCTGTACAGCTGTCGTCTGTATATTGCTTAGATCTGATCCGGCATTCTCTTCGGTCAGGGCCAGCGCTAATAATGACTTGCCTTGAATAGCGGAAGGGACCCAGTCCGCCGCCAACTCTTGGCGGGCGTATTTGGCGACCAGGCTTGTCGCTATATCCAGATGGCTGGCAACGGACATTCCGATCGCTCCATTAGGCAGTCTCGCTAGCTCTTCATGTAAAATGACGTTATACCAGTAGTCCAGCGCTGCCCCGCCAAATCGTTCAGGGAATGTTGTTGACAAATAACCAGTTTCGCCTAATTGGCGAAGGATTTGTTTGATTGGGGGAGGATGGCCAGCGGCTCTCCATTCGCTTAAATGGGGTCTAATCTCTTGATCGATAAAGTGGCGGAGGCCGTTTCGATACGCATCATGCTCCGGCGTAAACGGGTTTATACTCATGGTATCCATCACCTGCAGTTCAGCTTATTTTGCTTATTTTCGCAATTTTGGTCAGCATCATTTCATCAGAACCGGTCGAAATGGAGAACAGGCGGCTGTCCCGGTAGAATCTCCCTATGATATGGTCATCGAGATAAGCGTCTTTGCCGAACAGCTGCAGGCATTCGTCGGCGACCTTGCGAACCAGTCTGCTGGACTGCAATTTGGCCATGGCGGACAACAAGGAGATGTCTCCCTGCTCCTGCCAAATGGAAGCTGCAACATAATTGCATTGGCGGCTCAGCTCGATTTCCGTGCGTAATTCCGCGATCTTGAATTGGATCCATTGATTCTTGATGAGGGGTTCGCCGAAGGTGACTCTGGAGCGGCAGTGCTGGACAGTTAAACGAAGCACCTCGTCAGCCATCGCCGTAGCCCGGCAGGAGGAGATAATATGCTCTTGCGCGAATTGGTTCAATTGGGCGAGAAATCCTCCGCCTTCGTTGCCGATCCGGCAGGATGCGGGAACCCTGACGTCCTGAAACGATACGCTGGCAACATTGGCGGTACGATGGCCCATCATGCCGATTTCTTCGCTAATTTCGATGCCGGGCAGCGAGCGGGGGACGAATAGCAGCACCATGCCCGTCAGCGGGTTGCGGTCTGGCATGGCTGCAAGCACGCAGTATACATCCGCATCCAGTCCGTTCGTGACGAAATTCTTGACGCCGTTCAGTACATAGTAATCGCTCTCGCGAACCGCTGTGGCTTGGATTGCGGCCACATCCGATCCGGCGGAAGCCTCCGATACGGCATGGCCAAAAACCAAATCGCCCCGAAGCGCAGGGGACAGCAGCTCTTCACATTGCGTTGCAGTTCCATAGTCGGCCACTAATGGGGCGACCATGTCGTTATGGATGATGATGGCCATGCTGATCCCGGCGGAGGGAATTCTGCCAAGCTCTTCAGCAAATACGATATGCGAGAATATATCTTGATTCTGTCCGCCATATTGGGAGGGATAGCGCAGGCCCAGCAATTCCTGTTGCCCTAGCTTCTTGAGGATGCTTCTTAGCGGGAACCGGCGCTGCTGTTCCCAATCTTCTACGTGGGGGAGAATTTCTTGCTTCATGAAGGCTTGCAGTTTCTGTCGCAGCAGCAGATGGCCTTCCGAGAAGAAAGAATTTGTGTTTGTTTGCGGATTCATTATTGGGAACTTTTCCGTAGCGGGACTCATAGCTCACTCCCTAACGGCGCCTGAACGGCATTTTGCTTAATGTAGTCTGCCAGTCTTCCAAATTCATTCAAGATGTCGATATCGATTTGATTGCCGAAGAAATCAAGGCCGAATTCATGCTGTATGGCCACGATAACTTGAATGATATCCATGGAATCCATGCTCAGCTGTTCAATAAAATTGTCTTTAGCGCAAAATTCGGCATCGGTACCCTTCACCTGGTTGATAATTTGGCTAAGCTTGTTCTCAATTTCATGCTCCACAACATAGCTCCCTCCTTAAAAATACATTAATTATTAAAAAATAGGATTTTATGTTATTTAATATAATACTTACTAGAATCGTGGTTGGCAATGACTACATTTGTCGTATTTTGGTAATGTTGTGCGCCAGACAGGACTCATCGCTAGCTTGTACCTGCTCTTGTACAGCGCAGGGAGATTCGTCATTGAGTTCTATAGAGGGGATATCATCCGGGGGAATGTTGGTATGCTGCCCTTGCTAATTAAATCTTCTGCCCGTCCATCCACAGCCGAATAAGGCTGTGGATTTTGCATGAAATGAAACCTTTTGGCCGGAATTCATGTATTATAGGTAAATGCCAACTAGCGAGGGGGAACTCTATATGGGAATCTTGTCGAGGTTTCGGGATATTATGAGAGCCAACGTCAACTCGTTCGTGGATCGGGCGGAGGATCCGGCGAAGGCCATGGATGAATATATGAGGGACCTGCACAGCGATCTGGGCCAGGTGAAGGCGGAGGCGGCAGCGGTGCTTGCGAATGAGCGAAGGGCCAAGGCTTCTCTGGATGAATGCCAGGCCGAGATCAGGAAGCTGCAGCGTTACGCCGAGAAAGCCGTGGAAGCGGGCAATGAGGATGATGCCCTGAAATTTCTGGATCGGAAAGCGCAGCAGGCCGCGAAGCTGAATGATCTGCAGACTGCTCACGAGCTGGCTGCCGCCAAGGCAGCAAGCATGCAGCAGCTGCAGGAGAAGCTGATATCCGACCTCGGGCAGCTGGAGGCACGGCAATCCGAACTGAAGGAGAAGCTTGCCTTCTCCCGAATGCAGCAAGGCATCGGTGCGGGCAGTAACCTATCTGCCGGCACGTTCGATGAACTAGAGGAGAAAGCGTATCTCGCTGCGGAAGAAGCACTGGCGTTGGCTGAGCTTCGGGCTGGAGAAGCACTGGACAATGCTGCTGATCCGGCGGTTCATTTGGAAGACGACAACGTAAAACCGGATGTGAATGCTGGCTCGAACAATAGCACGAGCAATAGCATAAACTCTAGCACAAGCTCTAGCGCCAGCACTTCTGCGAGCGTCGAAGATGAATTAGCAGCAATCAAAGCAAGAATGAACAAGAGGGAATTGTGATGCAAGCTACTTTTTGGGTACCTGAGGTGAGCAAATGCCGGTAATCGACTACAAATGTCCCAATTGCGGCAGCGGCATGGTCTTTAACGGAAGAACCGGAGCATTGACCTGTCAAGGCTGCGGGAGACAAGACAATATTGAACAGCTTCCTGATCCGCTTACGCAGCAGTCATTTTCCGAGAGTTGGGGGAGAGGGTATCACTGCAACAGCTGCGGGGCCGAGGTGATAGCCGATGCAGAGATGACCGCGACGGTGTGCAGCTTCTGCGGTACGGCCGTCGTCCTCGGCGACCGTCTGACTGGAAATCTGGCTCCGGCCAAGGTGCTTCCTTTTCTGATCAGCAAGGAGGAGGCCATGGCGGCTTTTCGGAAATGGTGCCGGAACGGCCTGCTTACCCCCGACGGATTTATGACCGCGGATCGCGTCAAGGGGATCACCGGAGTGTATGTTCCTTTCTGGCTCTATGAGCTCCATAATCGCGTTGAGGTTCATGGCCATGCTACGAAAGTAAGGACTTATACGCGGGGTGACTATCAATATACAGAAACGCAGCATTTTGCGATATACCGCAAGCTCCGCCTGAATTACGTCAATTTGCCAATTGATGCTTCGCATAAAATGAGCGACGATCTGATGGATAAGCTGGAGCCTTTTCCGTACGAGCGGCTGAAGGGCTTCAAGAGTCCCTACCTCGCCGGTTATACTGCGGATAAATACAGCTATGATGATCGGGAGCTGCTTCCACGGGCCAAGGAGAAGATCCGCAGCTATATTGAATCCTCCATTTCATCGTCCGTGTCAGGGTATACATCCGTCAGCTTCACCAATAAACAGATTGATACGACACCGAAGCGGGCTGACTATTGCCTGATTCCGGTCTGGATGGTGAAGTACGACTATAACCGGTCGGAGTACTTGTTCGCAATGAACGGCCAGACCGGGAAGGTCGTCGGCAAGCCGCCACTCAGCAAAGCAAAGGTCTCCGCCTGGTTTGCGGGCGTATCGGGCGTAACCCTGCTATCCCTGAAGCTGATCTCCTGGATGATGGGGGGAGGATTCCTGTGAGAAAGCATTATGCGATATTAACGGTGCTATTTTGTCTCGCGGCATATTTGGTCATTCCCTTTGGAACGTCGGCAGCAGCTGAAACGAAAAAGCTGATCTATGACGAAGCGAACCTTCTCACCGAAGAGGAGTATATGGAGCTAAATGCAATGGCGAACGAGTACGGAGCCAAGCAGGAAACGGATATAATCATTATTACTTCTAACAATGAGGACAATACCGATGTCGAGCTGATGACGGAGGACTTTTACGATGAGCAGGCGCCGGGCTACGATAAACCCCATGGCAACGCGGTGATTCTGACGCTGGATATGAAGAACCGGGACGTCTATTTGGCCGGGTTCTACAAGGCGGAGGAGCTCCTGGATGACGGCAGGCTTGATCGGATCCGCGAGAAAATTACGCCGAATTTATCAAACGGCGACTATAAGCTGGCTTTTGAAAAATATATTAAAACCGCCCATAAATACATGGGCTTCAAGCCGGGAGTGAACCCGGATAACCCGCTGTTCAACTTTGGCTTCCAGCTGATTGCAGCCTTGGTCGTTGGAGGAATCGTCGTGGGTATTATGACTTATCGCTCCGGCGGCCGCGTCACGGTCAACCGGCGCACCTATGAGGATGCCAGCACTTCAGGGATCGTGGATCGTCAGGATCAATACCTGCGCACAACGACGACGAAGCGGAAGATCGAACGGAGTACGAGCAGCAGCTCGGGCGGCGGGGGCGGCGGTGGTATTACCGGCGGCGGCCATTCGCATAGCGGCAGCAGAGGGAAATTCTAATCGAAGGGACGGGAGAGCAAGATGGGATTCTTCAGAAATCAATTCGCGAACGTCGTAGAATGGGAAGAGTTTAGAGATGACATGATCTTCTGGAAGTGGAGCAACCGGGAGATCAAGAAGGGCAGTAAACTGATCATCCGCGCCGGCCAGGACGCGATTTTCGTCAATAATGGCAAGGTGGAAGGGATTTTCAAGGATGAGGGCTCATACAACATCGAATCGGAGATCATCCCTTTCTTATCCACGTTAAAAGGCTTCAAATTCGGCTTCAACAGCGGCATGCGGGTGGAGGTTCTGTTCGTTAACACGAAGGAATTTACGGTTAGATGGGGAACGCAGAATCCGATTCTGATTCCGACGCCTCAGCTGCCGGGCGGCATGCCGATTCGCGCCAACGGAACGTTCAACTTCAAGGTCAGCGATTACGTGTCGCTGATTGATAATATCGCCGGGATGAAAGGCAGCTATCTCGTGGAGGATGTCAAAATCCGTATCACTTCTGTATTGGATCAGCTGCTCATGAAGTGGATCAGCCGGGAAGGCAAGGACATGTTCAATCTGCAGGCGAATGCCTCGGAAATTGCCAAAGGGATTCGTGAAGACCTGGATATGGAAATGCTGGGCAACGGTATGACGATTACCGGCTTCCAGGTGATGAGCTTTAACTATCCTCAGGAAATCCAGGATATGATCACGAAGACGGCGTCCCATGAAATGATCGGCAATCTGCAGAAATACCAGCAGGTCAGCATGACGGACGGCATCGCTTCGGGCAAAGTGCAGGGCGGCGGCATGGCCTCGGATATGGCGGGCATGATGATGGGCATGACCATGGCGAACGAAATGATGAAGAACATGAACATGCATCAAAATCAGAATCCAGGCCAGAACCAACCCCAGCAGCACAATCAGCAGCACAGCCAGCAGCCCCCGGCGGCTCCTGCTTCCGAAGGAGGCAAACGCCCTAACTTCTGTCCGAACTGCGGCGCCAAGAATGAAGGGGCGAACTTCTGTCCGAATTGCGGCCAGAAGCTGAACTAAATCATTAATTGCAAAAAAAGAATTAAACGATGGACCAGTGATGATGGCTCATGCGTTTAATTCTTTTTTAACTATGCGGACTTGTAGCCAGCTTCTGTTGGATTGCTCAACTTAGAGTAAATGGATGTATAGCAGTTAATCTCTGCGGCATAGAAGGAAGAATAGATTTAGATGGACTTCATGTCATTAGAATAAGAGAAATGGCTAATCACGGCAGGATTCTTGATTTTAGGTCCATCAAACCCATCTAATCCCCTAAAGCATGCATTAAGAGCATAATTAGATACATAAATTCCATTTCGTATTACTATTCTTACAGTTCCGTCCATGTCACGTTTAACTCAATGACCCCTTCGTTCGAGGACAATCGTCCGCCAATCATGGACCAGCTTTCGTTTTTATCGGGATTGTCGCCTTGAATAATAATATTCTTATCGCCGATGGTCTGACCGGAATCATCCAAGTTTTGCGATTTGAAATAATCCTTGTACAACTTGGTAATCGTCGCCATGTCTTCCTCGGTTGAGAAAATCAGCAGCACCGATTTTTTGCCGTCTTTGATTTCAGAGTGGGATGTGCTGATCTTGACATCGTCCGGAAGAGGGAAATCCGCCGGCAAATATTCAGGCCTTTGCTCATCATGGCCTTGGGCTCCGGCAGTCATGTTCTGTACGGCCCCTGTATCTGGCGGTTGTTGTGCTGGCCCGCTTTTGGAGGATTGGCAGGCGCTTAACCCTATCAATACAAGAATGGATAACAGTAAATACATCAATCTGCTGATCTTCACGAATTTTTCTCTCCTTCTCCACGTTCCACGTATTTCCAAACCCTTCCTATATTAATACGTTTTTGCATTTTATCCTACGGTGGATAGGCCCATTTATAATGCCGTTTCACCATCCTAGCCATATACTTTAGACCCGTGCTGCTGCTTCCTTACTCCTAGTCTGCCACGTAGTCAAACCGACGAGGTTATATTCAAAAAAACGAGCCACTCCAAGAGCGTGGGAAATGTAAGCGCACTTTTGAGGCAGGAAGGGTTATTTTTGCGCCAAATCTGGATTCCTTATTTGTTTACAGATACTTTTTTTGGGAGTAAGATTTCATTCATGACGAACTGGTTTATACATTGAATAATCCTTTATCGCTGAATTCTGCAGTCAGAAACGGGGGAACCAGAGGGATGCGCATATGCATGTAAGTCCCAGGGGTGAATCGCTTGATCTGGATCAGGTAAACGTCAAGTGTAGGGCTACTTTCAGGCCCGAATCCGTCAGCTAACCTCGTAAGCGTTACGAAAGAGGAATTTGTCGCGTGCCCAAGTTTTTTTGAGCAGCCGCGGGAAAGGCCAACTTTCCTGCGGCTTTTTTCGTGCGAATGCATGGGATAGGATTACTGGTTTGAACGGATAATGGCTAAACCAAGAGGGTACGATACAAAATGTCCCATATCTCAAACTGGTGGTGGAAATAAGATGTCAATCAAAAGACTGTTGATTGGGCGGCCGTTGAAATCGACGGAATTAGGGGAACAAAAGCTGAATAAGAAGAAGGCGCTGGCCATTCTTTCATCCGATGCTTTATCGTCGGTAGCCTACGGACCGGAGCAAATATTGCTCGTGCTGGTTACCGTCAGTACAGCGGCCTTTTGGTATTCGATCCCGATCGGGGTCGGCGTATTGGTATTATTGACTGCTCTTATTTTATCCTATCGGCAAATTATTTTTGCATACCCTCACGGCGGGGGAGCCTACGTCGTTTCCAAGCAGAATCTGGGGATCTTTCCCGGCCTGATTGCCGGCGGTTCCCTGCTGGTCGATTATATTCTGACCGTTGCCGTCAGCGTGTCTGCGGGGACGGATGCGATCACGTCGGCTTTTCCAAGCCTGCACGAGCATAAGGTCATCATCGCAGTTGTGTTTGTCATTCTCCTCACCTTGCTGAATTTACGGGGTGTTACCGAATCCGCTACGATTCTGGCTTATCCCGTGTATTTATTCGTTATGGCTTTATTCCTGCTGATTGCCGTAGGGCTATACAATATTGCGATGGGCCATGTCCCGCCGGAGCTGCATGCGCCGGTCGGCACGCCTGTGGCCGGCATGACCTTGTTCTTGATCCTGCGCGCTTTTGCCTCGGGAAGCTCGGCCTTGACCGGGGTAGAGGCGATTTCCAACGCCATCCCGAATTTTAAGGAGCCCGCGCCGAATAATGCGGCCAAAACGCTGCTGGCGATGGGAACCCTGCTTGCAATTCTGTTCTCGGGCATTGTATTTCTGGCCTATTATTACGGGATTGCGCCTCATCCGGAGAAGACGGTCGTCTCGCAAATTGCCGAGCATACCTTCGGCAGAAATGCTGTGTACTATTTTATCCAAGGCACGACGGCTTTGATCTTGATCCTGGCAGCCAATACGGGGTATTCAGCTTTTCCGCTGCTGGCTGTGAACCTCGCCAACGACCGGTTCATTCCAAGAATGTTCACGGTACGGGGCGACCGGCTGGGTTATTCCAATGGCATTATCAGCCTGGGATTGCTATCTATCATCTTGATTATTGCCTTCCAGGGGCAGACGGAGCAGCTTATCCCGCTGTATGCAGTTGGCGTGTTCATTCCGTTCACGCTATCGCAGACAGGGATCATGATGAAATGGATTCGCGAGAAGCCGACGGGCTGGGTCCCTAAGCTGATTATTAATTCCATCGGCGCTCTGATCTCCTTAACAGTTTCACTTGTATTCTTTTTGACAAAATTTACACGAGTCTGGCCGGTACTGATCTTCTTGCCATTGATCGTTTGGATGTTTTATCGGATCAAGAAGCATTATGAAGCGGTGGGCGATCAGCTGCGGCTAACAACCTGCGAGCCGGCGGTACCTATCACGGGGAACGTCATTATTTTGCCTGTATCGGGAATTACGCACGTCGTTGACCATTCCCTGAATTACGCGAAATCTTTGTCGCCGGATCAGATCATCGCTGTGTATATTCCGTTCGAGAGAGAGGATATCGCCCGTTTTGAGGAGAAATGGAATCGTTGGCGGCCGGACGTCAGGCTGGTCACGCTGTACTCCCCTTATCGAAGCATCATTACGCCGCTGGGCAAATTCATCGACACGGTACACCGGAAAGCGAGCGAGAACGATTACCAGGTGACGGTCATCATTCCCCAGTTCATTCCGAAGAAGGGCTGGCACAACTTCCTGCATAACCAGACCAGCTTAATGATCCGCACCTACCTGCTCTACCGCAAGGATGTCATCATCACAACAGTGCCTTATCACTTGAAAAAATAACGCCCTGGGCGCGGCTGGATCGATCGTATCAGCTATGAGATGCTGTTGGATTTGGCTTCTGCTCCTGCTCGTGCGCCTGACTAGCACGCTTGCGCACCAGGGGAGGCAGAGCAAGCAGATAATAGAAGCTTACGCCGAGCGTACAAATGCCAAGAAGATAGTGCAGCCAGGTAATGGAGACCCAGGCCGGGAAGGCTAGGGCTACAAACCCTAACGCTAATGAATGTCCGAGCATCATGACAGGCTCGATCAGGGCGTTTACCCTGCCCATATTTTGCGGGGGAACGAGTTCCGGCATCCAGCTGCCGAGAGCAATGTTTATGGGGGCGATAGCGATCCCTTCTATAAACACAAGCAGAAGATAGACCTCGATCCGGTCGGTGAAGCCCAGGCCCCCAATAAGGACGCTGGAGATGAACAACCCGGCAATGAGGATCGGGATTCTTGTATAACGGCGAATGAGCTTGAGGCCGATGACACTGCCGATGAGGAAGCCCGCACCGAGAAATATCGTAGTTAATGAAGAGTGGACCACGTAATTGTCTGGGCTGATCTTGTATTTCATGGAGAAAATCGGCAGAATGGCGAACACACCGTTGACGATGCCAAAGAATAGGAAGCCGGAGATGAGAACCAGAAGCAGCCGGTTGCCCATAATATAACGGAGTCCCAGCCAAAAATCCTTGAGAAGCAGAGGAATTCGGATGTCGCGGATGCGGTTGCGGCCGTTAGGCATGCGGGCATGTTCAGGAAAATCGCCTTTGGCAATCAGCAGACCGGACAATAGGAAGCTTGCACAGTCAATGAATTTGCGGTCGATCCGATCGGCAATGACACCGACGAACCAGAATACTGCAAGGGTTGGCAGAGAATACATGAGCTCCGCCGTGGTAGCCAAGGCTGGCCGTTCACTGTACCGGTCTACCAAATAGTAGGCAAAGGCCATGTTGCCCACGACGGTGCCAAGCTGCGAGGCGAATGCGGCAAGGAATAGCTTGGTGAATGTTCTATTCCGAAAGAGTGAGATCATCACATCAATCCTTCTAATATGGTCTGCGTCAAGCTCAGGAATGCAGCAAGCGGTGCAGGTATTGAATCAGCGCCTCTTGCTGCATTTGCGTATTGGCCGTCTCCGGACCGACGGTGATCGTATGGGTCAGAATGCCTTCCTGGAAAGAGGCGGCAAGCTTCGAAATGTCGGATACGCTCATGGCGGGCGAAAACTCACCTTGATCTACCCCTTTTTGCAGCAGCGCCGCGAACCGGACAATCCCTTCTTCGTAGCGCTGCAGCAGCAGCTCGCTGCGTTCCGCATCCCGCCAGCCAATCAGAAAATACTCGTAAAAGGCCGGCAGCATCCCGCCGCGGGGCGGCTTTAGCAGTTCGTCCTGCTGCTGTGAATATAAGGTTGTGATGACATCCCAGACATTGGCTGAAGTCTGGAGCAATTCATCGATATACTGTTCGTGCTCGGCGTCCTGATGGTCGAGCAGCGCCTCGAATATTTCTTCTTTCGTCTGAAAATATAAATAAATCCAGCCCCGGCTCATGCCGGTTTCTTCAATAATGTCCTTCAGCGTAGCTGCTCCGTATCCTTTCTCCGAAAACACCCGCTTGGCAGCATCGAGAACTTGCTGCTTGCGCTTTTCTCTTTGGCTGTCTGAAATTTTAGGTGACATCATCATGCTCCTTTCCATAAAATGAACCTCGTGTCATTTATTTAATGATAATAATGACACGCGGTTCATTTTGCAAGGGCGAATGTTTGGGATGAAGAAAAAAAGTGGTTTGCTGTTATTCGTAGCAAAAACATAGTTCTAATAATTGACTTTTTCGGATGACGTGTACTAAAGTGATTAGTAGGTAATTTTTCCTATGTTTTCCTTGGAAAATAGTATAATAGAAGGGTAAATGGTAGGGATTAATCATAACAAGATAAGGAGAATAACATGATGCTAAAAGCAAAAAGGAGATTAATATCGTTTTTGACCGCTGTAGTTGTTGTCATTTCTAGTGTTACACCAGCATCTGCGGCATCGGCAATAATGAATAATCATACTGATTCAACGTCGGTGGTAGATTTACAGCCTATTCCTTCAGTATTTAGGGATACGTCTTCCCATTGGGGACAAGCTGCGATTGAAAAATGGAATGGATATGGAGTAGTTAAAGGCTATAATGGAGAATTTAGACCCAATGATCCAGTAACCAGAGCAGAATTTTCAGTTATGCTTGACGGGATTGTTAAATACATAGTTCAAGGAAATAATAATTTTTCCGATCTAAATAAGGACCAGTGGTTTTATAACTCTATTGTTAAATTGAATACTGCAGGGGTGTTAAAAGGAACGGAAGGGAAGGCCATGCCCCAGAGTAAAATTACTCGCCAGGAAGCAGCTCTATTAATCGCCGAGACATTTCAAATTGATAGTAGAGAGCAATCACCTATTTTCGGAGATAGTACTCAAATTGCAGGGTGGGCTAAAGGCGCAGTTGAAGGGCTAGTATCTAAAGGAGTTATTAGCGGCATGCCGGACGGTTCATTTAGACCAAAAGGCAATTTGACACGGGCTGAAGCGGTAACCTTGTTTAATAAATTGATTCAGACGTTGATTTCACGTCCGGGCGAATATTCCAAAGATGTGCACGGGAATGTGGTAATCAATACATCAGATGTCGTTCTGAAAGATATGAAAATTGCCGGGGATTTGTACATCACGCAAGGAGTCGGTGAAGGTGAAGTAACACTTGAAAATGTTGAAATCACTGGAACGGTTCATGTGCAAGGCGGTGGTGTAAATTCAATTATTTTTAATAATGTAGATGTGAGAGGCGCACTTATAGTTAATAAATATAATGGCCAGGTTCGTATTCTTGCAACAGGCAGCACCTCTGTTTCTGTCACTGTATTAGAGAGCGGTGCCATGCTGGTTACCAGAGAACTCACTGGAGGTGGATTTGAGACTGTTGAAATATCAGCAGACATTCTCGCAGGACAGGAAGTCAAATTGGACGGCAATTTCAATACCGTTGTAAACCGGGCACCGGATACAGAAATTATCGTTAATGGTACCATAAAAAATCTGGTTGCCGAAGTAAGTACAGTGATTACGGGCAACGCTGTAATAAGTACCGTGACAGGAGCTGGCGCTGCGTCTGCTACGGTAAATGGTGAGGTTATTGGATCCCAGGGTAACACTGGGTCTAATTCCACCGGCGGAAGTACAGGAGGAAGTACAGGTGGAAGTACCGGTGGAAGCTCTGGAGGAGGTTCCGCTGGCGGAGGAAGCGCATCGATTGCCGTGACGGGTGTGTCTATTGTTCCAGACTCGCTATCATTATCCATTGGTGAGACTAAACAGCTTGAAGCTAAGGTATCGCCAACAAACGCAACAAATAAAAAAGTAAATTGGCAGGCAGCTGATGATAGCCAATCGTTCATTAACGTTACTGCAGATGGTCTAATTACGGCAGTACAGCCAGGCAGAGGAACAGTTATAGCAACGACTCAGGATGGGGATTTTAAAGCCCGTGCCGTAGTTGAGGTTAAAGACCCTGGGCTCGGCGTAAGTTTGTCATCCTATACAGGGGCTGTAGTAGCGCCAGAGGTACAACTTGATCAAGCTGTGCAGTTGAATAATGACAATGTAAGTATAGCGGATACGAGAAAGTCTCTAGCTCAAGAGAGGCATTACGATACTGCGATTACTGCAATATCACCTCTACAGCAAACTTCAGTAACACATTCTGTGTATACCGTTGTT